>NZ_SMKG01000392.1 GCF_004348525.1 Micromonospora sp. 15K316
GGGCCGTGGCGGGGTGGACGGTTCAGAGGGTGGTGTATCCCGTTCGCCACGACGTGCGCCCCCTGCGCCGTGCGTGCATAGACCGCGCGAGCGGACTACAGCTTCGGCGCATCGCGCCACACGCCGAAGCGCCGGGATGGCGGTCCCGCCGGATCGCGGTGGCCCGCCGGCGCGACGACCCGGCCATGGGCGCGTCGCGGAGGTGATTCGCGCAGGTCGACGCAGATCCGTACGAGGGTGCCGACGAGCCAGGTGAGCGGCCTCTCGACGCGCTCCTGCTCGTCGTCCGGCATCGTGTACCAACGGGTGTACGTCTCCTGTACCGCGAATTCGGCGTCGCCGACCGAATCGAGCAGGCAGTACGCGAGGTTCCAGAGCAGGCGCCGTTCGGCGACGACCGCGCAGAAGGCGCTGGGCAGCGCGCCGGGCCGGGGTGGCCGGCGGGGTTCGGGGACCATCGATCCTCCCAGTGTTGTCGCGGGGTCGGCTCACGCCGGCTCAACGGGCAGCCGGCGCCGGAGCGCGTCCTGCGCCGCGGCGGTCGGGCAGCAGCGTGAGCCGGCGTCCGGGGTACCACCTGGAGCTGTCACCCGTTACGGACCGAGTGGCCCTCCGATTCGTGACAGCTCCCGGCAGGCGAGCAGAGCTGTCACGATCACGGATCGCTCTCCTGGCCGCCGCCGCGACCTGCGCGTACGGCGTGACGCGGTGCGACGCCGGGGTAGGCGTGGCACCCGTGGCGCACGCCTCACGAGCCCGCCCGCGCCGGCTGGGTGAGGATCTCGGCCCCGTCGTCGGTGATGGCGATCGTGTGCTCACTGTGGGCCGTCCGGCAGCCTGTCGCGCTCCGGAGCGTCCAGCCGTCGGCGTCGGTGACGAGCTCGGCGGTGTCGGCCATGACCCACGGCTCCAACGCCAGCAGGAGCCCCGGGCGCAGCCGGTATCCACGACCGGGTTTCCCGGTGTTCGAGACGTGCGGGTCCTGATGCATCGTCGATCCGACGCCGTGGCCACCGAACTGGGTGTTGATCGAATATCCCGCCTCGCTCAGGACCGAGCCGATGGCGTGGGAGATGTCACCGATCCGGGCGCCAGGCCCGGCGGCGGCGATCCCCGCGCGCAGCGCGCGCTCGGTCGCGCTGATCAGCGCGACGCTCTCCGGAGGTGCGGAGTCGCCCACGATGAAGCTGATGGCGGAGTCCGCGACGACCCCTCCCTTGGAGACGGCGAGGTCGAGTGAGAGCAGGTCGCCGTCGGCGAGCGCGTAGTCGTGGGGCAGGCCGTGCAGCACGGCGTCGTTGACGGACGTGCAGATGTAGTGGCCGAACGGCCCGCGCCCGAAGGACGGCTCGTAGTCGACGTAGCAGGACTGCGCTCCGGCCTCTGCGATCATGGCCTGGGCCCACCGGTCGATGTCTCGCAGGTTCGTGCCGACCGCGCTGCGGCTCTTCAGGGTCTGCAGGATCTCGGCGACCAGGGCGCCCGTCTCCCTCGCTCGCGGCAGGTCGGTGGGGTTCAGGAGCTCGATCATGCGCCGCCTTCCTCGCACTTCCAATAACTATCCCGGCCATGTTATCCCGGTACTAGAATCGGCCCATGGTCAGGTTGCCGCTCACCCCCGCGGAGGTCGAACGCGGGCAGCGCCTCGGCGCCCTCCTGCGACGCGCCAGGGGGGAGCGCTCCATGCTCGTCACCGCGCTGGACGCAGGGGTCTCGCCGGAGACCCTGCGGAAGATCGAGTCCGGTCGCGTCGCCACCCCCGCCTTCTCGACCATCGCCGCCATCGCCGATGTCCTCGGCCTCTCCCTCGACGTGCTCTGGGCCGAGATCAACCAACCCGAACGTGGCGCCGTGACGACGACCTCCGGTGGCAGCGCTCCGGCGCGGCTGGCCTCGTGAGGCTCTCACCGCCGGCCCGCTGAGTCCGACCGACCACGGCCGACCCGGAGGCGCGTCGCACCGAGGCACGAGGCGGCACCGCTCCCCCACCCTCCCGCGGCAGTGACCACCCCGACTCGCCTGTAGCAGATTCCCCTGCTGCGCTGTCTCGCCACCGGCCCGAACCGGACAATCCACGACTGCCGGAGACCAGGGACACGCGCCGGCAGAACCCCGGTGATCGGCCGGTGCCGGCCCGCGCGCCTCGGCGTACCCACGGATTGAGTCCGCGCCAGATCGGTCCGCTGTGCCCGTGGCGCC
>NZ_SMKG01000393.1 GCF_004348525.1 Micromonospora sp. 15K316
GGCTGGGCGTGGGCGGTCGAGCCGGCGGGCGCGGCGCCGGCCTGCTGCCGGTTCCAGTTCGCCTCCGCCTCGAACAGCTTCTCCAGCTCACCGCGGTCGAGGAAGATTCCTCGGCACTCGCTGCACTGGTCGATGACGACGCCGCTGCGTTCGTACTGGCGCATTTCTCCGTGGCACTTGGGACAGGTGAGACTCATCACCCGAAGGTACCCGGTCGGGTCACGCAGTTGCCGTCAACGTCCGCACGACCTCCTGGTCGTCGACCTCGTGGAAGTCCTCGTAGTAGGCGCTGACCGCGATGAACTCCGGCGGACACTGCACGCAGACGACCTGGTCCGCCTCGGCGGCCAGGGTCTCCTTCGCCTCGCGCGAGCCGACGGGCACCGCGACGACCACCCGCCGGGCGCCGAGCTGACGGGCGACCTCGACTGCCGCCCGAGCCGTGGCGCCGGTGGCCAGGCCGTCGTCGACGATCACGGCGGTGCGGCCGGTGAGGTCCAACGACGACCGCCCGGCCCGGTAGAGCTCGTCGCGGCGCTCCAGCTCGGCCTGTTCGCGACGGTTGGTGTCGGCGATGTCGTCGGCGCTGAGCCGGTTGGCCACATGCTCGTTGAGCACCTGCACGCCGCCGGGGCCGAGCGCGCCGAACGCGACCTCGCGTGCCCAGGGCATGCCGAGCTTCCGGATGACCAGCACATCCAGTGGGGCGCCGAGCCGCTCGGCGACCACCTGTGCCACCGGCACGCCGCCGCGTACGAGGCCGAGGACGAGGACGTCCGGTTCGCCGATCAGCCCGGTGAGCCGGTCGGCGAGCACCCGGCCCGCCTCGGCGCGGTCGCGGTACGTCGTCATGACTCAGGTCTACGCCCTGCCGCGCTCCACCGCCCGCCAGTTGACGGAAAGAGCCGGGTTCGCGCCCGCGGGATCCGGGTTCCGTACCGCGGCCGCCCAGGCGAGCAGGGCGATCGGGTAGAGCAGGTACCCGAACCGGGTCGAGGGCATGAGCGCGATCGCGGCGAGCAGCCCGTACCCGCAGACGAGGGCGACCGCGGAGGCGGTGCGGGGTGGCCGCCGGAAGAGCCACCCGGCGATCGCCGCGCCGGCGGCGACCAGCAGTCCGGCGGCGATCACCCGACCGCCGGGCAGCCCGGTCGCGATCAGGTGGCCGGGGAAGGGCGACTGGGCGGGGCTGGTGACCAGCCCGTGTCCGAGCGGGAAGCGGAGCACGTTCTCGACGAGGGCGTCCCGGTCGACCAGCAGGGCGGGCAGCAGCGCCGCGACGGGCAGCCCGATCGCTCCGGCGGCCACCCGGAGGCCGGCCCGGCGGGTCGTGCCCCAGATGACGAGGACGAGGGCGACCGGCAAGGCGAAGAGCTTGAGCGCACCGGCCAGGCCGACGGCGAGGCCGGCCCACCCGGCCCGTCCGGAGGCGGCGAGCGAGAGGGCGAGCAGGCAGAGGGCGAGGACGGGAAGGTCGTCACCGCCGGTGGCGAGGGTCAGGGCGCAGATCGGAAGCACGGTGGCGGCCTGCACACCGCGGAGCAGGTGGGCGGGGTGACGGGCGTCCGCGCGGCCGGCGCCAAAGCTGCCGCGCAGGACGGCGACGGCGAGGACGAGGGCGACCGTGGTGCCGACCGCGAACCAGACGCGGGCGTCCGTCCACCAACCGCCGGCGGCCGCCCGGGGCAGGCCGAAGAGAGCCATGCCCGGCTGGTAGGGGGTGTAGCCGAGCAGCCGTTCGTCGGCGGGCAGCGCGGCGATGGCGTCGTGACCGAGGTACGGGGTGCCGTGCTCGACGAGCCGGGCGCCCGCCTGCTCGACGACGAGGACCTCCTCCTGCGCCCGGTCGGTGCGGCCGGCGGCCCGTTCGGCGCTCTGCCGGGCCAGCGGGAGCAGGGTGGTCGTCGCCCACGCGAACGCGGTGATCGCCCAGCGGGCCGGCAGGCCGGTCAGTGGGGAGCCGGGGCGGCGGTGCCGGAGCAGCAACTGGACGGTGACGGCCAGCGTCGCGACGAGGTACCCCACGGTCGCGGTGCCGCCCCAGGCGCGGTGCGGCAGCAGCGTCGAGGTGACGGCGGTGATCGCGGCGAACGCGGCCGAGACGGCGTACAGCGCGAGGTCGAGATGGAGCCCGCCTCCGGCGGAGGTGAGGGCCTGCCAGCCACGGGGGCGGGGGG
>NZ_SMKG01000394.1 GCF_004348525.1 Micromonospora sp. 15K316
GTCCGGGGAGGCGGGGCCTTCCGCGCCGGTGCCGGCGGCCATAGAGTGGGGACGGCGACCGTGACGGTGGCCGGCGACCCGGCGGGAGGCGCAACCCGGCGGGCCAGGTGCGTCCCGCACCCGCCGGTGCTCCGCCCACGGCTCCGCCTGCACACCGGTTCGACCGGTCCCTCGCCCCGGTCCGCCCGTACGGAATCCCCATCACCACAGGGGAGAGAAGGACAATGGCGCGACCCATCACGCTCTTCACCGGCCAGTGGGCCGACCTTCCGTTCGACGAAGTCTGCCGGCTCGCCTCCGAGTGGGGGTACGACGGCCTGGAGATCGCCTGCTGGGGTGACCACTTCGAGGTCGACAAGGCGCTGGCCGACGACTCGTACGTCGAGCGCAAGCGGGAGACCCTCGCCAAGCACAACCTGAAGGTCTACACGATCTCCAACCACCTGGTCGGCCAGGCCGTGTGCGACCACCCCATCGACGAGCGGCACCAGGACATCCTGCCGGCGCGGATCTGGGGCGACGGTGAGCCCGAGGGGGTGCGCCGTCGCGCCGCCGAAGAGATCAAGGACACGGCTCGCGCGGCGGCGAAGCTCGGCGTGAAGACTGTCGTCGGCTTCACCGGCTCGTCGATCTGGCACACGCTGGCGATGTTCCCGCCGGTCCCGCCGTCGATGATCGAGCGCGGCTACCAGGACTTCGCCGACCGGTGGAACCCGATCCTCGACGTCTTCGACGAGGTCGGGGTGCGGTTCGCGCACGAGGTGCACCCGAGCGAGATCGCGTACGACTACTGGACGACGAAGCGGACGCTGGAGGCGATCGGGCACCGGCCTGCGTTCGGGCTGAACTGGGACCCGTCGCACTTCGTCTGGCAGGAGCTCGACCCGGTCAACTTCATCTTCGACTTCGCCGACCGGATCTACCACGTCGACTGCAAGGACGCGAAGGTGCGCACCGGTGACGGCCGGCGTGGCCGGCTCTCCTCGCACCTGCCCTGGGCCGACCTGCGCCGCGGCTGGGACTTCGTCTCCACCGGCCACGGCGACGTGCCCTGGGAGGACTGCTTCCGCGCGTTGAACGCGATCGGCTACGACGGGCCGATCTCGATCGAGTGGGAGGACGCCGGCATGGACCGGCTCGTGGGCGCCCCGGAGGCGCTCCAGTTCGTCCGCCGGCTCGCCTTCGACGCGCCCGAGGCCGCCTTCGATGCGGCGTTCAGCAGCAAGGACTGAGCGAGCCGGTTGGCTCCGGACGGCGCACGCCGCTGATCGGGCACGTCACGGGCCCGGCCGCCAGGTCGGCGGCCGGGCCCGTGCGCGTCGCGATCAGAGGGTGCTGCTGCCGCTGCTGCCCGAGCCGGACGGCTTGGCGGTGGTCGCCCGGGCGGCCGAGCCGCTGGTCGCCGAGTTCGGGCCGGACTTCGCGCCGACGGCGGCCGGCGAGCCGGCGAAGGCGTCGTCGGCGGCGGTCATGCCCGGCTTGCTGCCGTTGCCGGTCAGCTTCTCGCCCAGCTTGGTCTGGCCGAGCTTGTCCTTCCCCTCGCTGTAGAGCCGGGTCGCCTGGGCCTGCGCGACGCCCGCCGCCTCCTGCACGGTCGGGTGGTCGAGCACTTTACGGCCCCGGATCATCAGCTCCTCGTACTTCTCCCGGCCGGCGCGGGCACCCAGGACGAATCCCGCAGCCAGCCCGCCAAGAAACATCAGTTTTCCGCGCATGGCGGCTCCTTCCGTACCTGACGCGCCGCCGCCCGTCGGGCTCCGTCCGCCCGGCGGTACGACCATCTCGCGCCTGCGTTCTGTCGTCCGCAGCTAACTACCCATCCTGCTCCGTGCTCATACCTGCTTGTGCCGTGATGGCGATTTGTCCGACTTGCTGATTCTGTCGTTCGCTTGGCCGCGCGTCCGCCACCGGCGTACCCGGTGCGGTAACCCCCTGGACCAACACCCCCTGCAGTCCTGTACTCTTGTCTCCGTCGCACGGCGCCGGAGAGATCCGGAACCGGGCAACGGCAGTCCCCTGTAGCTCAATTGGCAGAGCAGCCGGCTGTTAACCGGCAGGTTATTGGTTCGAGTCCAATCGGGGGAGCCAACCACTACGCCCGCCGGCCCCGCCGGCGGGCGTTTCT
>NZ_SMKG01000395.1 GCF_004348525.1 Micromonospora sp. 15K316
GTGCCGGGCTCGGCGGGGGTTGCGGGCCCGGTCTCGGGTGGCGGGTCCAGCGCCACCGGCGCCAGCTGCTCCGGCGCGCGCAGCATCAGGACGACAGGGACCGCCGTGGCGGCCAGCACTGTCAGCACGGCGAGGGCGGCGATCCGGGCGGCCCGTGACCCCGTGCTCCGGCCGGTGGCCGTACGCGGGATCGAGCGGGCGAGGGCCACGATCCGATCGAGCACGATGATCGCCATGGTTCGCCGTGGCGGCGGCGGTGATGCCGGCACTACCTACTTCCCCCTTCAGCTGGTTCGACGCGGCGATGCGGCCACGGCGGCTCGTCGGCTCAGAGTGCGCGGAGCCCGGCGAGCAGCTCCCGGAGCAGCTCCTCGGAGGGCAGCTCGGCGAGCGTCGGCGGTTCGTGTGTCTCGATCAGCCCGGCTGCGAGCAGGTCGCCGAGGAGCACCCGAACGGTGCCGACCGGCAGGTCGAGCTCCGCGCCGATCTCCGCCACCGACAGCGGCCGGTGGCACATCTCGACGATGGCCGCCTGTTCGGGGAAGAGCCGTCCGGCCGCGGGGCCGGGGCCCCGGGCGATGATCAGGGTGATCAGGTCGAACCTGCCTCGGTCCGGGGCGGCCCGGCCACCGGTCATGGTGTACGGCCGGACGACCGGTCCCGCGTCGTCGTCGTACCACGCCTCGTCAGGCGCTCCGGTCGGCTGCACCGATCTCCCTGCCCGTCACGGTCGAGGCCGGCGCGAGGTACACCGGCAGGTGCTGCTCGGCCTGTCCCACGAAGAGCGCCACTTCGTACGCCATGTCGCCGACCTCGGCGTCGGCGCCGATCCGGACGGTGAGGATGGCGCCGTTGCGGGTGGTGGCGATGAAGAGGAAGGCGCGGGCCATCTGCACGACGATCTGCCGCAGGGTGCCGCCGACGCAGACCCGGGTGGCGGCCGACCCGAGCGCCTCCAGCCCGGCGACCAGGCTGGAGAGCTGGGCGGCCAGTTCGTCGTGGACGTCGTGGCTGGCGCCGAGCAGCAGCCCGTCGGGCGAGAGCACCACCGCGAACTCCGCGCCGTGCACCCGGTCGACCAGATCGTTCAGGGCCTCGGTCAGGCCGTCGGCGGTGACCACTGAATGCGTCATGAGCGTCCTCTCGCTGCTCTGGGGGCCGGTATCTCAACCGTGTCGGTGGCCGCCCTGACCGGCCCGGGCTGACCGGACCCGGGGTGGCGGGTCCGCACCGGCAGGTCGCCGGTGGCGCCGGGGCCGGCCGGTGGCCGCGCCGACGGGCCGGGCCGGGGCCCACCCGGCCCGGTCGCCGCGCCGTCCGGCCCGGTCGGCACGACCAGGGTGGTCGGGAGCAGCACGATCGCCGCCGTTCCGCCGCGGGGACCGGGTCGCAGCGAGACCCGGGCACCGCAACGGGCAGCGAGCAGGGCAGCAGCGTACAGGCCGGTGCGGCCGGACGGGGGAGCCGCCATCGGCGGATCGGTCAGCACGCGGTTCGCGGCGGCGAGCGTGGCCGGGTCGAGTCCGGGTCCGTCGTCGGTCACCACGACGGCACAGCCGCCCGGCCGGTGCTCACCTGTCATCCGGACCGTGGTGTCCGGCGGCGAGAAGACCAGAGCGTTCTCGACGAGTTCGGCGAGCAGGTGGGTGACGTCGGTGACCGCCGGCCCGGCGAGGTGCCACGGCCAGTGGGGGGCGACGAGGACGCGCTGGTAGTCGGCGACCTCGGCGACGGCGCCGCGGGCCACGTCGAGCAGGGGCACCGGTCGTCGCCAGCGCCGGGCCGGTCTGGCGCCCGCGAGGGTGACCAGCTTCTCGACGTTGCGGCGCAGTCGGGTGGCGAGGTGGTCGAGTTGGAACAGCTCGGTGGTCTCCTCCGCGTCGTGCTCGCGTCGCTCCATCAGGTCGAGCAGGTTCAGTTGCTCGCGTAGCAGCACCTGGTTGCGTTGGGTGATTCGGAGGAAGAGATCCCGGGTGGCCGCCGCGACGGCGTGCTCGTCCCGGCGGGCGGCGACGGGGCCGCCCTCGGTCGGCCGGCCCGGTCCGGCGGGCGGGCGGCCGTCCCGGGCGGGGGCGCCCGGCGC
>NZ_SMKG01000396.1 GCF_004348525.1 Micromonospora sp. 15K316
GGGTGGCGGGTGGCGCCGGGGTCGGCACGTGGCCCGGGCTCGGGGCCGGCCCGTTGACAGGCAGCTTTTTGGTTGCCTAACCTGACAGGCAGCCGATCGGTTGCTTATTGGAGGTGTGGTGGACGCGGTGTTCCGGGCGCTCGCCGACGCGAGCCGTCGGCGCCTGCTCGACAGCCTCAACGCCCGCAACGGCCAGACCCTGCGCGAGCTCTGCGCGGGGCTGGAGATGACCCGGCAGTCGGTGAGCAAGCACCTGGCGGTGCTCGAGGCCGCCGAGCTGGTCACCACCGTCCGGCGGGGGCGGGAGAAGCTGCACCACCTCAACGCGGCACCGATCACGGCGATCGCCGACCGGTGGATCAGCCGGTACGACCGTCAGCGGGCCGAGGCGCTCGCCGACCTGCGCGCAGCATTGGAGGCTTCGCCCGTGGAGAGTCCCACGTTCGTCTACACCACCTACATCAACACCACCCCGGAGCGGCTCTGGGCCGCGCTCACCGAACCGGCCTTCACCCGCCGCTACTGGGGTGGCGTCGCTCTGGAGTCCGACTGGCAGGTCGGCTCCCCCGTGCTCTGGCAGGACGCGCCGGGCGCGGAGTTCCGCGACCTCGGCCAGCGGGTGCTGGTGGCCGAGCCGCCGCGGCGCCTCTCGTACAGCTGGCACGGCTTCCAGCCGGAGCACGCCGCGCACTTCGGCTGGTCCGAGGCGGAACTCGCCGCCCGGCTCGGCGAGCGCCGGTCGACTGTCACCTTCGAGATCGAGCCGCACGGCGCCGCGGTCCGCCTGACCGTGATCCACGACGACTTCTCGCCCGACAGCGAGATGCACCGGGCGATCAGTGGGCAGCTCGACGGCAGTGGCGGGTGGCCGGAGCTGCTGGCCGGCCTCAAGACGCTGCTGGAGACGGACCAGCCCCTCCCGGAGCCGACCCGGGCCGGTTGAGCGCGCGGACGGGCCCGCCGGGCCCCCGGCCCGCGCGGGCTCGGCTCGGCCTGCCGACCGGGCCACACCTCGCCTTCGACCCAGGCGGAACGTCGGGTGCCCACCCGGGCGTGCCCGGCGTTTCCGCAGCTCACCCCGCTCTCGGGTGGACACGTGACGGTAACGGGGATTTCTCATTTTCACCGGATCGAGGGGCCAACCGCCCTAGTGTGGGGACACCGGTGCTAGTCGCGGAGTTGGCCACCCGAACGACGTCCCGCCACGTGCTCAGCGGACGAAGAGTGAGGGAAGACGCGTATGAAACCGAAGAAACTCATCCTGTCGGCGGTCGCCGGCGTCGGTCTCGGCGTACTGCTGCTGCCGGGCGCCGCGCTCGCGGAGACCGTCGTGTCACCGGCCACCACCCCGGTGGGTGGCACGGTCGTCCTCACCGCGACGACCTGCGACCCGAATTCCGGCGACGCGATCTTCCGCGTCACCGGCCCCAACCGTGACGAGAACGTCCGCTCCACCACCGTCGCCCCGGGCGGCGGCCTGAGCGCCGAACTCTTCACCGCCGGGTTCACCCTCGGCACGTACACGGTGACCGCCACCTGCGGTGACGGCACCGTGCAGAGCAGCACCCAGTTCACCGTCACCCCGATCGGCGGCGCACCCGCCGGCTCCGGTGGGCGGGGCGACGGCACCGGCGCGCTCGCCGCCGGCGGCACGCTGCTCGGTGCGGCCGCGGTCGGCACCGTCCTGCTGCTGCGCCGCCGACGCGCGGCGTCCACTCTGGCCTGACCTGGCGCACCATCCCTGTTACGGAGGCCCGTGCCGGCGACGAGCCGGGGCGGGCCTCCAAGGATCAGGCCCGGAGGTGACCACGTGTGGCGTCGAGGAACATCCGAACCGGCGGTCGCGCCCACCGCGCCGACCGGATCACGGAAACGCCGCCGGTGGCCCGGTCTGGCCACCGTGTCCACCGTCGCCGTGGTGGCCCTGCTCGGCGTCACCGGCGTCGGCCTGGTCGCCGCCGGGCTGACCGCCCCGCCGCCC
>NZ_SMKG01000397.1 GCF_004348525.1 Micromonospora sp. 15K316
CCCCACCCCCCCGTCGCGGTGATCAAGAGGTCTGCGTCACCGGAGCGGCCCGGTCCGACGCACACCTCTTGATCAACACCAGTGGGGCGGCGGGTCAGCCGGCCAGGTGACCCCAGTCGTCGGCCAGGTCGCGCCAGTGGCCCTGCGCCGCGACCGTGCCGCCGATCAACACCACCACGTGGTCGGCGCGGACCAGCGCCGCCCGCTTCGAGGTCGAGCCCACCACCGTGACCCCGTGCTCACGCAGCGCCGCCCAGAGCGCCAGCTCGGTCGTGACGTCCAGCGCGGAGGAGACGTCGTCGGCGACCAGCAGCTCGGTACGCGGCGCGAGGGCCCGGGCCAGCGCCAGCCGCTGCAACTGCCCGCCGGAGAGCCGGGTGCCCTTGTGCCCGATGAGCAGGCCCAGCCCGCCGCCGGCCGCGGCCAGGTCGTGTTCCAGCTGGGCGGTCGCGACGGCCGCCGCCGCGTCGACCTCGTGACCGAGCGCGATGTTCTCCGCGACCGTGCCGGAGAGCACCCGGGGCAGCTGTCCCACGTACCCGACCTGGTTCGGTCGCAGGAACAGTTCCGGCTCGGTGACCGGCTCCCCGTTCCAGCTCAGCCGGCCGGTGTGGTGCACGATGCCGGCCAGGGCCCGCAGCAGCGACGACTTGCCCGCCCCGACGGGCCCGACGACCAGCACCAACTGCCCCCGCTCGACGGTGAGGTCCACGTCCCGGACGGCGAGCGTCCCGTCCGTGTGCAGGGCCCCGAACCCGGTCAGCTCCAGCCGGCGCAGCGGACGCCGCGGCGGCGGCTCCGGCGCGGGCGCCGTCCCGCTCGCGAGGTCCACCCCGGGCACCGCCGCCGCGTAGTCGGCGATCCCGCTCATCGCCACGGTCCGCCGGGTCCAGACCCGCGCGGACGGGTAGTGGGAGACCAGCGAGGCGGTCGTCCAGGCGAACCAGCGGGCCGCGCCGAGGGTGGAGACGGCGACCAGCGTCGCGCCGGCGGAGAGCCCACCGGCCAGGTAGAGCGCCCACGCGCCGATCGGCAGCAGCCCGCTGACCACCGACGGGGTGGACCGTGCCCACACCTGCATGGCGATCTCCCGGCGCTGCCGGTCGCTGCGTACGGTGTCCAGCTTCGCCAGGTGGTTCAGCACCGGCGCGCTGGCGCCGGCGAGCTTCACCGTGCGGGCGGCGGAGAGCGCGGAGACCAAGGCGGTGGCGAAGGCGGCGCGGGCCTTGACGGTGCCGCCGGCGGTGCGTTCCAGCCGTGGCCCGAACAGGGTCGCCGCCAG
This sequence comes from Micromonospora sp. 15K316, assembly GCF_004348525.1. GTDB lineage: Bacteria > Actinomycetota > Actinomycetes > Mycobacteriales > Micromonosporaceae > Micromonospora. The sequence continues at coordinate 1,283 of NZ_SMKG01000397.1, forward strand.
CCCGGAGACCACCATCGTCCCCACGAAGAAGAGCGCCGGTACGACGCTGCCGGTCACCAGGGTCATCGTGACCACGATCACCAGCGAGATCAGCTGGTCCATCAGGTTGTCGGCGAGCTGCACCACCCGCTCGGTGTCACCGCCCTGGGCGACCACCTCGGCCGGGGTGTGACCGCTGACCCGGCGCGGCCCGGTCTGCCCGTGCACCAGGCGCAGGCTGATCCGCAGCATCTGGCGGATCCACCACTGCGGGAACCACAGGTTGGTCAGGTACGGCAGCGGCAGCACGACCAGCAGCGCGGCGGCGATCCCGAGGGCCGGCAGCCAGGGGTCGCCGCCGTCGACCACGTCCGCCCAGAGCCAGGGCAGCACCGACCCGTCCAGGCCGAGCAGGGTCAGCACCGTGAACAGGGCGATGGAGAGCAACCCGAACCGCGGGTCGTTGACGCCCAGCCGCAGGATCTGCCGCATGGTCCGCGCGGGTGGCGGCGCAGTGGTCGGCGGCGGGTCGGTCTTCGGTACGGCGACCGCCCGCTGCGCCGTCGCCGGCTCGACAGGTCCGGTCGGCTCGGCGAGTCCGCCTGGCTCGACGGGTCCGCTCCGCTCGACGGGCCCGGTCGGCTCGGCGAGATCCCATCCCGGGTCCCGCGCTGGCAGCAGGTCCACCCC
>NZ_SMKG01000398.1 GCF_004348525.1 Micromonospora sp. 15K316
CCGTCCCGCTGCCGGGGGTAGGGGCTCGGGGACCGGTTCCGATCAGGTACGCGAGGAGACGTCGGTGAGTGAGGACCAGTACGCGCGGCAGGACCCGACCAGCCAGTACGGGCAGCGCTCGGGGCAGCCGAAGCAGCAGCAGTCGCCGCCGGGGGCCACCGCCGGCATGGTTCCCCGCCCCGACCACGGCGAGCGGTCGTACCGGGGCAGTGACCGGCTCGCCGGCAAGCGCGCCCTGATCACCGGCGGTGACTCGGGCATCGGGCGGGCGGTCGCGATCGCGTTCGCCCGGGAGGGCGCCGACGTGCTGATCGGCTACCTCGGCGAGGAGGAGGATGCGGACGCGCGGGACACGGTGCGTCTGATCGAGGAGGCGGGACGCCGTGGGGTGGCCGTGCGCGGCGACATCACCGACGAGCGGCACTGCCAGGAGTTGGTCCGACGGGCGGTGGCCGACCTCGGCGGCCTGGATCTCCTGGTGAACGTCGCGGGCTACCAGATGTCGCAGGGCAAGGGCATCCTGGGCATCAGCACCGAGCAGCTCGACCGGGTGATGAAGACGAATCTCTACGCGCTGTTCTGGCTCTGCAAGGCCGCGGTCCCGCACCTGCCGGAGGGCTCGGTGATCATCAACACGTCGTCGATCCAGGCTGCCGAGCCGTCGCCGCAGCTGTTGGACTACGCGACGACCAAGGCGGGGATCGCGAACTTCACCAAGGCGCTCGCCGCGGACCTGGCGGAGCGCGGCATCCGGGTGAACGCGGTCGCGCCCGGCGCGGTCTGGACGCCGCTGATCCCGGCCACCATGCCGGAGGAGGCGGTGGAGTCGTTCGGCCGGAGCTCCCCGATCGGGCGGCCGGGGCAGCCGGCGGAGCTGGCCCCCGCGTACGTCTTCCTCGCCTCCCAGGAGTCGAGCTTCGTCACCGGGGAGGTCCTCGGCGTCACCGGCGGGCGTCCGATCACGTGACCCGAGGTCAGCGGGGCCAGGCGCGGAGCCGGTCGCGGACCCGGGCGACGGCGGTGGCGTCCAGTCCGTAGCGGGCGAACCGCTGCTCCGGAATGCGGTCGAGGTAGCGGCCGGCGGCGCGGACGTCCTCCGGGTCCAGCGCCGGGTCGACCTGCCGGGCGAGGTCGAGCAGCTCAGCGACGCCGTAGTGCTCGAGGGCGGCCGACACGTCGATGTAGTCGCGGACCTCCCGCCGGTTGACCAGCGCGGCGATCTTGTTGGCCATCAGGTCGCGGACGTCCATCACCGGGCCGAGGTCCATCACCACCGGGCTGCGGTGGCGGTCCAGGCGGGCCAGGCTCAGCCGGATCTGCCGGCCGTCGCGGCTGACCACGAAGTCCTTCAGGTCGCGGTCGTACCCCTCGAAGAGGTCGGCGAGGTCGTTGTCCGGGTCGGCGTCGTCGACGGCGAAGCCGGCCTCCTCGAGGGCGGTGCGCACACCGGCGGCGGCGGCCGCGGCGGCGCCCTCGACGTCGGCGAAGAGGTCCACGTCCTCGGTGGGGCGGGTGACGAGCCCGTGGGCGGCCCAGGCCACCCCGCCGCCGAGGACGAACCGGTGCGGGCCCGCCGCGGTGAGGGCCACCCGGGCCACCTCGCGGTAGAAGTCGTGCAGGTGGGGGGTGGTCACGCCGCGCGCAGCGCCCGGTGACGGCTCTCCCAGGCCTGCCGTACGGGGCGGGGGAGGTTGAGCAGGCGCCACACCCGGCGCAGCGTGCGGCCGTTGACGAGCTGACGGAGGTCGTCGGCGCGGGTGGTCTCGCGCAGCACGTTCTCGTAGAGCCAGAGCAGCTGGTCGGGGTCGCCGAGGTCGAAGGTGCGCTCGGTGTTCCACATCAGCCGTATCGGCAGTTCGACGACGCCGCGGGTGGGGCCGGCCAGTTCGGTGAGGGTGCGGGTG
>NZ_SMKG01000399.1 GCF_004348525.1 Micromonospora sp. 15K316
CCCCCTATCGGCATTCCATGAGCGGTGCTGTAACCGCGACCGCTTCCCGGGCGAGAACCTGCTCCACCAGTCGGGGCTGTTCCAGCCCCTCCAGTGCCGATGACCCCGCCGATTGGGTTAATGTGCCGCATCTCATTGCTGGCGCCCGGTTGCCTGATCGAGCCGCCGGGGATGCCTCCAATAATTCCGCCGGTCGATCGAGGGGTTCCCGTCTGTCGTGACAAGGCACCCTCAGAAGTTGGCCGACCAAGGTAACCAGTCCGGTCTTGTGGTCCTGGGGTAAAGCCTCGCTGGCCGCCTTGGGGAAGCGAGGGTGGGAGGTCGATGTTCGAGGACACAGCCGGTGATGGAGTTGGGCCCACTGAAGGGGGAGGAGGCAAGGGTGTATGCGCTAGTCCTGCGCTTGCGCTCCCGAGCACCGGCCCAGCGATTGATCCCTTCGGTGATGATTCCATTTGCACGACTGGAGGTGGTTGATGCATTTGCTGGCTACTGCTTGGCGAGGCTGGCGCCGGAATAATCGTTGGAATAACTGGAGCCTGCACGGCGCCGGGTGTGTATTCGTCTGAACCGTTGTCGATTCTTGGCTTAATGACTGGAGGTTTCTGTAGTGTTGCTTGGGCTTGTTGGAGTTCGCTGCTGAGGCCGTACATGATGCCGCGCGCCTGCACGTTCAGCTGCTCCAGGTCGTCATCGGTGACCGGCCGATCCGGTACGCGGCTGCCCATGGCTGCCTTCGGGTCGGCGGCCGTCGCCTCGTACGCCCGCTTCTGCTGGAGTTTGGCTGCGTACTCCTCGTGGATTCTCTGAAGTTTGGCGCGGGTGCCGCCGATGGCCTGGGTGGCGGCGGCGAGTGCGGTGTAGTTCGCGGCGGCGGCGTCGTGGGTGCGGCGGACCTTGTCGATCAGCTCGTCGAGTTGGGTGAGGTACGCGAGCGCGGCCGCGTTGCTCGCCGGGGGCCATGCCGCGGCGAGACCTCGTCGGTACTCCTGGAGTCGGCTCAGGTGGGTCTGCGCCAGGTCGCAGATCTTGCGCCAGCCGGCGACCTGCTTCCAGTGGTTGGCGGTGTCATGGTCCTGCAGGCAGGCCCACATGCTGTTCACGTCCATCCGGTGCCAGTCCGTGAGGCTGGACGTGCGGCCGCTGCCCCGTTCGATCACTGGACCACCGCCGGGCCGTCCGCCGGACCGATCGGGTTCCCGAGCAGCACCGACGGTGGGCCAGCCTTCTCCGGACCGGTCGGATCTGCGAGCAGTACCGACGGTGGGCCGGCGGCCACCACGGCGCGCGGGTCGGCGAGCGCGTGTTCGACGTCCGCCACCCTCGCCGCGGAGAAGGCGTCGGCGCCGGCGTAGCGGTCCGCCACAGTGCCCGCCGCTGCGGCGAGGTGGCCGGTGGCGCCGCAGACGCCCCAGACCATGTCGACGCTGGCCTGCTGGGTCTCGTGGTGGGCCTGCAGGAAGTGCACCAGTTCGATGAATGCGTCGCAGGGGTTGGGCAGCGGCGCTGTGACGTCCTCCGCGATGTGCGGCAGGTGCGGCGCGTAGTTGTGCTCGACCTCGGCCGTGAGCCGGTCGGCGAACTCCCGCAGTTGGCGGATGTCGGCGTCGATCGAACCGTAGCCGCTCAGCCAGGCCGGCGGGCGGTCCTCCCCAGGGATCATCGACCCTCCCATACCGTCACGACGCCGTCTCCCTGAGTGAGGTTAACGGCTCGACGGCCCCCTGGCAGCCCCACGATCGCGGCAGCGCCTCATAAAGCAGCCCGGAGTGAGCGCGCCGCCGGGAAGAGCGGACGACCGTTGAAGGGCGGGCCGGGAAGAGCGGACGACCGTTGAAGGGCGGGCCGGGAAGAGCGAACGACCGGCGAAGGG
>NZ_SMKG01000039.1 GCF_004348525.1 Micromonospora sp. 15K316
CCGCCGCCGCGATGTGACAGCGTGGACCGATGCACAGCGCACCGGTCGACGTCGACCTGGCCCTGCTCGGCGGCGGTGGCGCGGCCTCACTCGTCCTCGCCGCCCTCGACCGGCACGGTGTGCGGGGGCTGCGGGTGGCCGTCATCGACCCGGTGCACCGCAGGGGCCAGGACCGGACGTGGGCCTTCTGGGACCGGCCGGACGGAGACCTCGACCCGCTGCTGAGCGCGAGCTGGCCGCAGGTCGAGGTGGTCACGCCCGCCGCCCGCCGGGTGCTCGACCTCGCCCCGCTGCGGTACGCGATGCTCCGCTCCGCGGCCGTCTACGAGCGGGCCGCCGCCGCGGAACGCCGCCTCGGCGCGATCCGGGTGCTCGCCCCGGTGGCGAGCGTGCACGACGACGGCGAGCGGGTCCTGGTCCGCGCCGCCGGCGACGCGCCGGCCGTACGGGCCCGCTGGGCGCTGGACTCCCGGCCCCGACCGCCCGCGCGCGCCGGCCGCACGACCTGGCTGCAGCACTTCCGGGGCTGGTGGCTGGCGGCGCAGAGCCCGACCTTCGATCCGGACCGGGCGGTGCTCATGGACTTCCGCACCCCGCAGCCCGCCCGGGGCGTCTCCTTCGGCTACCTGCTGCCGGTCAGCGACCGGTACGCGCTCGTCGAGTACACCGAGTTCTCACCCACCCAGCTCACCGGCGCCGAGTACGACGCCGCCCTGGCCGCGTACCGGGACCTGCTCGGCCTCGACCCCACCCGGCTCAGCGTGCGGGAGGTGGAGAACGGGGTGATCCCGATGACCGACGCCCCGTTCGACGCCCACCCGTCGCCCCGGGTCGTCCGGCTCGGCACCGCCGGCGGCGCCACCCGACCCTCCACCGGGTTCACCTTCTCCGCGATGCGCCGCCAGGCGGAGCAGGTGGCCCGCGCCCTCGCCGAGGGACGGCCGCCGGTGCCGCGGCCCGCGTACCCCGGCCGGCACCGCTGGATGGACGCGGTCGCGCTGCGCGCCCTGGACCGCGGGTCGGTCGGCGGTCCCGAGTTCTTCTCCCGGCTCTTCGACCGCAACCCGGCCGAGCGGGTGCTGCGATTCCTGGACGGCACCACCAGCCCGGCCGAGGAGATCGCCGTGATGTCCTCCACCCGGCTCCTGCCGATGGTCGCCGCCACCGCCGCAGACGCCACCCACCGGCTGCGCGACCGGCTCCGGTCGCCCCGACCCGTACCGCCCGTGCCACCCCCGGTACGTGGGAGCGGGTGCCGACCCGAGGCGTGACCGCGACGGCGGGGACGCCTCGGCCTCGTCGTCGCCTATCCTCGCCGGCATGGACCTCGATCATCTTCCCCGGGCCGAGTTCGCGTTCCCCGGCCCGCTGCGCGACCGGCTGGTGGCGGCGATCCTCGCCGGGACCAAGACCTCGACCACCGGGCTGCTCCTCGGCTACGAGTGCGAGGGCGAGCCGTTGCCCCGCGCCGGCCAGCGGTCGGTCGTGGTCGACTCGGCCGAGCGGCCGGTCGCGGTGATCGAGCTGACCGAGGTCCGGGTGGTGCGGCTCGCGGACGTCGACCTGCGGCACGCGCGCGACGAGGGCGAGGGCGACGAGTCGGTGGCCGAGTGGCGGGCCGGGCACGAGGAGTTCTGGCACAGTCCCGAGGTGCGCGCCGAACTCGGCGACCCCGACTTCACCGTCGACGACGACACGCTGGTGGTCGCCGAACGGTTCCGGCTGGTGAGCACCGTCGACCCCGCCTCCGGCACGCAGACACGGGTCGCTGCCTGACGCCCCGGCGCGGGCCGGGGCTCGGTGCGCCCGGTAGGTTGCCGGCATGGTGGAAAGCGGCAGAGTGGTGCAGATCTGGACCGACGGCGCGTGCAGCGGTAACCCGGGACCGGGCGGCTGGGGCGCCGTGCTGCGCTACGGCGAGCACGAGCGGGAGCTCTGCGGCGGCGAGGCGACCCCCACCACCAACAACCGGATGGAGCTGATGGCCGCCATCCAGGCGTTGGAGAGCCTGACCCGGCCGGCCGCCGTCGAGCTGCACACCGACAGCACGTACGTACGCAACGGCATCACCAGCTGGCTCGCCTCGTGGAAGCGCAACGGGTGGAAGACCGCCGCCAAGCAGCCGGTCAAGAACGCCGACCTGTGGCAGCGGCTGGAGTCGGCCTGCGCCCGGCACCAGATCACCTGGCTCTGGGTGAAGGGGCACAACGGGCACCCGGAGAACGAGCGCGCCGACGCGCTGGCCAACCGGGGCATGACCGAGGCGCGCGCGGCGGTGCCCGCCCGGTAGGCGTGGCCCGGCCTCACGCGACGGGCGGGACCGGCCGGTCAGCGGGTCGCGTCCGGGTGCCCCGGCATGCTCGACCCGCCGCCGCTGCTGCCGGAGGCGCCGCCGGCCACGCCCGAACCGTCGTCCTCGGTGACCACGTCCGGCCGTACGTCGGTGTCGTCCGGGGCCGGGACCTCGGTGTCCGCCTCGACCTGGACCAGCCGTGCCTGGCCGGCCTCGTCCTCGGCGTGCTCCGGATCGACCGGCTGCTCACTCTGCCGCGTTCTGAAGCCCACGGTCGCCTCCCGTCGGTGCCGTCCTCCGATCAGCCGTGGCTACCCGACCGCAAATGGGCGAAACGTCCGCCCGCCCCGGCGTGCACCGGGCGCTGACGCCGCGAGCGCTCCCAGCCGCCGCCGGCGTGCACCGGGCGTTGACGCCGCGAGCGCCTCCGGCGGGACCGACGGCGGTCGCGCCGGCCAGGTGCCGCGAACCGTCGCCGCCTCGATCAGCGGCGACCGCGTCGGGCGGGCCGGCCCGGGCGGGGCGTACGCGCCAGCGGAGTGACCGCGATGGCGGTCCAGTGCGCCGGCCGGGTCAACCCCGCCGGCAGCCGGGTGCGGGCGTCGCCGCGGGCGGCGTCGAGCTGGGCCTGGTGCAGGAAGAGGGCACCGGTGAGATCGCTGCCCCGCAGGTCCGCGCCGCGCAGGTCGGCCCCGGTCAGGTCGGCCAGGTGCAGCGCCACCCCGCGCAGGTCGGCCCCGATCAGCAGCGCCCCGCGCAGGTTGGCCCGGCGCAGGTCCACGCCGCGCAGGTCCGCCCCGAACAGCTGGGCTCCCCGGCGGTCCGCGCCGGGCCGCCCGCCGCGCGACCGGGCGGCGTCGCCGGCCCGGGACAACAACACGTTCACGCGGTCGCGGTGTGCCCCGACGTCCAGGGCCAGCAACTCCCGCGGGCCGCTCTCGGTGAGCCGGACGGTCTCGGCACGGGCCTGACCGAGCTCCTCCCGCAGACCGGCCGGTGGATGCAGGTCCAGCGCCTCGGTCAGGTACCAGAGCAGCTCGTGCAGCGGGCGCATCACCGCGAACGTGTCGAACATGACCTGCGCGGAGCCGGGCTCCGCCCGCCAGTCCCGCCCGCCGAAGGTCACCTGGGCGACCTGCTGCCCGGCGCCGAAACAGTCGAAGACGGTGCAGCCGGGGAAGCCCCGACCGCGCAGCTCGGTGTGGATGCCGCAGCGGTGGTCCGGTCGCAGGTTGGGGCAGGGCTGACCGGCCGGCTTGTCGATGGCGAAGTCGGCGGAGGCGGCGAAGGCCGGAACGACACAGCAGAGGCCGAAACAGCGTGCGCAGTCGGCGCGCAGGGCCTCCCGCCCCGGAGCCGCCGACCGGGAGTTCTCTGCCACGCTGACCGTTCTCCTGCCGCTTCTACCGGTTGGCGCCGGCGCTTGTCGCGTGGGCGCGTACCCATTGTCCCGCCGGCCCGGGCTCGTCACCGGCCGGGGGCCCGGCGACCCCACGGCTCGGCGGGCGTCGGGCGGCGCCGGCGCGGGCCGGGTGGCCGTTCCCGCCGGTGCGGGAGGGGAGAACCGCCGGCTACCGCGGCGCGAGGCGCAGGATCGTGCGCTCCTCCCGCGCCGGCCCGTACTTCTCGTCGAAGCGCCGGGCCACCGGGGCGCGTTCCTTGTCCGCCGGCTCGACCAGCGTGAAGGTCCGGGGTGCCGAGCCGGGCGTCCGGGGCGGCATCGGGGCGCGGGCGGTGAGCGACAGGTTCGGCCGCGACCGTTCGCAGTCGATGTAGTGCTCGCCGTCGAACTCCACGTACGCCATCTCCGCCCGCAGGTAGTCGGAGCTCGCGGTGCCCAGCGTCACCGTCAGCCGGTCGTACCGCTCCAGTGGCGCGGTGGCCTGGTCGTGGTCCCACAGCTCCTCGAACCGGGCGTGCACGAAACCGCCCAGCGGGCTGCCCATGTCGACCTCCAGCTGGGGAACGTTGAACGACAGCTTGCCGACGGGGAAGAACGAGATGAGGGAGCGCCCGTCCCACTGGTAGAGCTGAATCGACGGCGACGCGTCGTAGACACGCACCTGGAACCGTTCGTTCTCGCCGAGCTTGCGGCGCAGCGCCATCAGGTGCCGCAGGTTGGCCCGGATGTGGCCGGGGACGTCGACACCCTGGCGCTCCAACTCCTCGGAGCGCTGCTGCGCCGCCGTGCAGTCCGGGTCGAGCAGGAGCAGCTGCACCTGCGCGCCGTTACGCAGGGCCGCCTCGATCGCCTCCAGGGTCGCCTGCCGGTGCTGGTCGTCCAGCAGGATCGTCCAGGTGTCGAGGACCCGCACCCGCCGGCATCTGCCCAGCCGCGCCACGAACGCCTCCTGGTCGAAGCTCAGGTGCTCCTGCACCCGGGCCTTGCGGGCCTCCTCGAAGAGCGGATCGAAGATGACGTACGAGATCGCCGCGAGCACCACGCTGGCGCCGATGTTGAGCAGCAGGTCGCTGAGGAAGCCGCTGCTGCGCCAGGCCGCGAGCAGCATCACCACGGCAGTGGCCAGCAGCCCTCCGCCGACCACGAACGCCCGCCGCTGCCGGGGGGTACGACCTGACCGCCAGCCGCCCGCCCGCCGCATGCGGCCTCCTTCCGGGCCGGTCGCGGCCGTGGCGTCCGGCGTTCACTCGGGACGACGGCAGGATACGTGCGCGCCTCGCCGGCCGCTGTCCCCTTCGGAACCGCCGCATTCGCCGGTGAGTGCGGTCCCGGAACTCATACCGTGATCACCGGCCTGCTCACGTTCCTGCGACTGGTGCGGACGCTGCTGGCCTTCGCCGCGCAGTCCGGTCACGTCGCGCTCCTCCACGGCGCAGGTCTAGACGCTCGCCGCCCGCTCAGGCCGGTTCCACCCGTCGCCAGTCGTGCGAGGTGAGCGCGTTCGCCTGCGGGCCCATCAGCAGCATCCCCCCGTCGACCGGCCAGGACGCGCCGGTGACGTAGGCGGCGGCGGGGGAGGCGAGCAGCGCGACCACCGCGGCGACCTCCCGCGCGTCGCCCGGCCGCCCCACCGGCACGCCCGGGCGTTCCTGGGTGGCCGGGTCGACGTCCTCCTGCCCGGTCATCGGGGTGGAGATCTCGCCGGGCGCGACCGCGTTGACGGTGATCCCGTCGGCCGCCAACTCCTGCGCCATCACCTTGGTGAGCAGCCCCAGCCCGCCCTTCGCCGCGCAGTACGCGGCGGAGCCGACCCGTGGCGCGTGCTCGTGCACGCTGGTGATGTTGATGATCCGGCCGCCGGTGCCGGCGGCTCGCATCCGCCGGGCGGCCCGCTGCCCGCAGAGGAACGGCCCGTCCAGGTCGACCGCCAACACCTCCCGCCACTGCTGCCAGCCGGTCTCGACGAACGGCGCCGACGCCCCGGTGCCGGCGTTGTTGACCAGCACCCCGAGGCCGCCCAGCCGGTCGGCCAGCTCGTCGACGACGCCGGCCGCCTCCGGCAGGCGCGTCAGGTCCAGCTCCGCGACCTCGCAGGCGCGTCCGGCGTCGCGTACCTCGGCGGCGGTGCGCCGCGCCCCGTCCGGGTCGCCGTACCAGGTGATGCCGATGTCGAAGCCGGCCTCGGCGAGCGCCACGGCACAGGCCTTGCCGATGCCGGAGTCCGCGCCGGTGACGATCGCGATGCGGGGGTAGTCCTCGAAACGTGCGGGCATGGCGGCTCACTACCCCGACCCGTGCGGACGCAACCGCGCGCCTTTTATCCGCCGCGCGTCGACGTCCGCCGGTCCGCGCCAGGTGTAGGGGCGGCGAGGGTGGGTAGGCGCGTCGGATGCGGGTGGTGCAGGAGTCGCCGTACCGGTTCCGGATCGACCGGCAGGATCCGATGCGGGTGCCGGGCGTAGTCTTCGCGAGCCCGTCGCTGCTGCCCGACTCGGGTGCGGACAAGTCACTCGAACAGGTGGCGAACGTCGCGACCCTGCCTGGCATCGTCGACGCCTCGTACGCCATGCCGGACGTGCACTGGGGCTACGGGTTCCCGATCGGCGGCGTGGCCGCCACCGACCTGGAGCAGGGCGGGGTGGTGTCGCCCGGTGGCGTGGGGTTCGACATCTCCTGCGGCGTACGGCTGCTCGCCGCCGACCTCGACCGCGCGGAGCTCGGGCCGCGCCTGGACGCCCTCATGGACGGGCTCTCCGAGGCGACACCCCGGGGGATGGGCAAGGGGGCGGTCTGGCACCTCACGGACCGGGCGGAGCTCGACGGTGTGCTGCGCGGCGGTTCCCGGTACGCGGTCGAGCGCGGCTTCGGCGTCGACCGGGACCTCGCGCGTTGCGAGGACTACGGCGCCGTCCGTGACGCCGACCCGCACCAGGTCAGCGAGCGGGCGGTGGAGCGCGGCGCGCGGCAGGTGGGCAGCCTCGGCTCCGGCAACCACTTCCTGGAGGTGCAGGCGGTCGAGGAGGTGTACGACGACCGGGTCGCCGCCGCCTTCGGCCTGCGCCGCGGGCAGCTCTGCGTGATGATCCACTGCGGATCGCGGGGACTGGGCCACCAGATCTGCACCGACTACGTCCGGGGCATGGAGAAGGTGATGACCCGGTACGGCATCGAGGTGCCCGACCGGCAGCTCGCCTGCGCGCCGGTCTCGTCCCAGGAGGGGCGCGCCTACCTGGGCGCGATGGCGGCCGCGGCGAACTACGCCCGCGCCAATCGGCAGTTGCTGACGGACGCCGCCCGGAAGGTCTTCGCCCGGGAGACGGGCCGCCACCTCGACCTCGTCTACGACATCTCGCACAACCTGGCGAAGATCGAGAATCACGAGGTCGACGGGGTGCGGCGCCGCCTCTGCGTCCACCGCAAGGGGGCGACCCGGGCGCTGCCGCCCGGTCACGAGGATCTCCCCGCCGACCTGCGCGACGTCGGCCAGCCGGTGCTGATCCCCGGTTCGATGGGCACCGGCTCGTACGTGCTGACCGGGGTCCCCGGCTCGCCGGCCTTCGCCTCCACCTGCCATGGCGCGGGGCGGGTGCAGAGCCGCAAGCAGGCGGTCAAGGCCGAGCGCGGATCGGACCCACGCCGGCAGTTGGAGGCGCAGGACATCGCCGTACGCGGGGCCTCCCGTCGCGGGCTGGCCGAGGAGATGCCGGCCGCGTACAAGGACATCACGGCGGTGATCGAGTCCGCCGAGGGGGCGGGGCTGTGCCGGAAGGTCGCGCGGCTGGTGCCGATCGGCGTGGTCAAGGGCTGAGCGTCCCGGTCACACGTCGAGGGTCACCGCGCAGGACCAGCCGCCGCCGTCGGGTCCGAAGCGCAGCTCGTGCAGGGAGACCGCCTTCGGGACCGCCCCGATCAGCTCGACCCCGTCGGTCCCCGTGACCCGCCAGCGCACCCGCAGGCCACCGCGACCTTCCTCCGTCACGTCGGTGGTCAGCGGCAGCTCGTCCGCCGTCTCCATCCGGAAGATCACCTCGTCGAGGACTGTCACCAGCAAGTCCTCGTTCTCCCCGGGCGGCGTCTCGTACTCCCGCTCCGGGCCGGGGCGGGCCCCGGCGGTGTCGGTGAAGGTCTCGACCAGCGCCGTGACCGCCTCGGCCACGCACTCCTCCCGGGTGGGCGCCCACGCCTCGATCCGGACGTCGGCGGTGTGCGGCACGCACCGGTGCCCGCGCTGCGCTGGCTGCTCCATGCCCCGATCATCCGCCACCGCACGCCGCTCACCGGCCGGTTACCGTCGCCGGATGCGGATCACCAAGTACACCCACTCCTGCGTACGGATCGAGCACGACGGCGGGGTGCTGGTCGTCGACCCCGGCACCTGGAGCGAACCGCGTGCGCTGGCCGGCGCGGACGCCGTCCTCGTGACGCACGAGCACAGCGACCACGTCGACGTGCTCCGCCTGGCCGGCCTCGGCGTGCCGGTGTACGCCCCGGAGGGGGCCCGCCTGCCCGACCTGGCCCCGCTGCCGGTGATCCCGGTCCGCGCCGGGCAGCGGTTCGTCGCCGCCGGCCTCCCGGTGACCGCCGTCGGTGGCCGGCACGCGGTGATCCACGAGGGACAGCCGGACTGTGTCAACCTCGGCTACCTGGTCGGCGACGGCCTCTACCACCCGGGCGACTCGCTGCACGTGCCGCGGGAGCCGGTGCGGACGCTGCTGGTCCCGGGGCAGGCGTCGTGGCTGCGGCTCGGTGAGGCGATCGCCTTCGCGCGGGCGGTCGGCGCGCGGCACACCTACACCATCCACGACGCGCAGCTCAACGAGCGCGGTCTGGCCAGCGTCACCGGCTGGTTGACCGAGACCGTCGCCGGCTACCGCCACCTCGCCCCGGGCGAGAGCGCCTGAACCACCGGCGGGGACGCCGCCGAACCGCTACCGACCTCGAGGGGGGTGTCGCCACGGCCGCTGCCGCGCGGGGTCGTCCACGCGCCTCCTGAGGTCCCGGTGGCGGGGCTCGGGGCGCGGCCCGCACCGGGAGCCCGGCAGGTCTCCCGGGAGCGGCATCGGGCCGGCCGGTTCACGTGTGGCCCGAGTCGGGCGCGGGTAGGGGAGAGGAGGATCCCGCCGAGCCGGAACAGGAGAAGCGCATGACTCGCAGCACGCGCGACGTCATTCTGGATCACCTGCGCCGCCGCAAGCAGGGAGACCTCGACGGCGACATCCGGGAGAACTACCACCCGCACGTCCGTCTGCTCTCGGCCGAGGGCGTCCACCAGGGCCACGACGGCGTACGGCATCTCGCCGCCATCCTGCGCACCTACGTCCAGGACGGCGACTACCAGTACCGGCAGGTGCTCGTCGACGGCGACGTGGGGATGCTCGTCTGGTCCGGCCGCTGCTCCGCCACGGACACCGCCCTGCACGACGGGGTGGACACCTACGTCGTCCGGGACGGGGTTCTGGTGGCGCAGACGATCCACTACTCGTCCGGCAGCATCGACGACCATCCCGACGCCTGACCGGCCTCACCCGGTCGCGATCGGCGGCCGACGCCGGGCCGTAACCGTCCCTCATGGCTGATCCGACACGGGTCGGCGGGGTGCGTGCGCGAAGCTACTACTCGTAATTTACGAAATATTATTGACATGTCTTCGTAACCGGATGCAGGATCTCGGGGCGTCCGTCCACCCCCGGGAGCAAAGGAATCCGATGTGAAACGACACGCCCTCACAGGCCTGCTCGCCCTCGCGGCAGGCCTGCTGGTCGTACCCGCGTCCGCCCAGGCCGCCCCGGCCGCCGGCGCGCAGCCGGCACCCCAGCAGGTGCTGAGCCCCACCCCCTACCAGGGCTGGAACACCTACTTCGGACTCGGCGGCAACTTCTCCGAGCAGTCGGTACGCGAGGTCGCCGACGCCCTGGTCTCCCGTGGCCTGGCCAAGGCCGGCTACGACATCGTCTGGCTCGACGGCGGCTGGCAGGACCCGGAGCCCCGTACCGCCGCCGGTGACCTCCAGGCCGACCGGACCCGCTTCCCCAACGGTCTGAAGCCCCTGGTCGACTACATCCACTCCAAGGGCCTGCGGGCGGGCATCTACACCGACGCCGGGCCGTACATCCCGGGCAAGTGCGGGCTCGGCAGCGGCGGCGGCTACTACCAGCGCGACGCCGACCACTTCGCCGCCCTGGAGTTCGACGCGGTCAAGGTGGACTTCCTCTGCGGCATCGCCGCCGACCTGGACCCGAAGACCGCCTACACCGAGTTCGCGCGGGCGCTGCGCGACAACGCCAGCGGCCGTCCGATCATCTTCAACCTCTGCAACCCGGTGACCTCGCCCGACTGGGGCAACTACCCGGAGGAGCAGCAGTCCACCTACTCGTGGACGTACGCGCCGGAGATCGCGCAGTCCTGGCGCACGTACACCGACGTGGGCTTCGTCGGCGACATCAAGTTCAAGGACGTGCTGCGCAACTACGACGCGAACGCACGGCACCCCGAGGTCGCCGGACCGGGCCGCTTCAACGACCCCGACTACCTCGCCCCCGAGCTCGGAATGAGCGACGAGGAGTTCCGCACCCAGATGTCGCTCTGGTCGATGGCCGCCGCGCCGCTGATCGTCGGCAGTGACATCCGCAAGCTCGGCCAGAGCTCCGTCGACATCCTCACCGACGCCGACGCGCTCGCCATCAACCAGGACCCGGCCGCCGTCCAGGCCGTCCGCGTCGGCCCCGCGGGCACCACCGAGACGTGGGTGAAGCGCCTCGCCGACGGCGACCGCGCGGTACTGCTGCTCAACCGCGGCGAGACCTCGAAGACCCTCACCACGAAGGCGTCGGCCCTCGGCCTGAGCGGGAGCCGGTTCACCCTGAGGAACGCCTGGACCAACCAGGTCACCGAGAGCGCCGGCACCATCAGCGCGGCCGTGCCGGCGCACGGCGCGGCGCTGTTCCGCGTCGCGAGGGCGCAGGGCCTTCCGGGCGTCCCGCACGTCACCGCCGGGCTTCCGCAGGTGACGCAGGTCAACGGCGACGCGCTGCCCGAGGGGACCGCACCGGTGCTCGCCGGCGTGGACCAGGCGACCGTCCGGGTCGCCGTCCGCAACGACGGCGTGCTGCCGGTCCTCACCCCGCAGGTCGCGCTGACCACGCCGGACGGTTGGCAGGTCCAGGCCCTCGGCCGGGCGCCGAAGCTGCTGATCCCCGGCGGCAGCAGCACGCTCGACTTCGCGGTGACCCTGCCCGCCTCGGCGACCCCCGGCACCGCCACACTGACCGCCACCACCTCGTACGACGTGCTCGGCCACGGCCGGCTGCGGCAGCACACCGCCTCGACCCTGGTGGTCGCGCCGGTGCCGCCCGACGGCGAGGCCGTGCTGTCGCACCACACCTGGATCAGCGCCACCAGCGGCTGGATGAACCCGACCGTCGACCAGAGTGTCGGCGGCGGATCGCCGATCAGGATGCTCGGCCAGATCTACCCGACCGGCATCGGCGTCGCCTCGCCGTCCACGGTCCGCTACTACGTCGGTGACCAGTGCAGCCGGCTGACCGCCGTCGTCGGCATCGACGACGCGGTCAACAACGTCGGCCCGGACGGTGGCACCTCTACCTTCCAGGTCGTCGGCGACGGCAAGGTGCTGTACGACAGTGGCGTGGTGACCCGGGACGCGGTGCGCCAGGTCGACGTCGACCTCACCGGCGTCCGGGTGCTCGACCTGGTCGTCGGTGACGCCGGCGACGGCGGTTACAACGACCGTGCCGACTGGGCCGGCCTGACCGCCACCTGCTGAGACGGATCCCGTCGCACCCGGGTGACGTGCTCACCCGGGTGCGACGGCATCTCCGCTCGTTTTCGGACGAGGGGCCGGGACGGTGCCGTCGGGGGGCCCGCGCGGATCAGCGAACGCCCGGGGTGCCGGTACCGACGCTCGCGATGATCCGGGCGAGCGCGGCCGGGTCGGCCAGGTGCGGGAAGTGGCCACCGCCCGGCAGGACGTCGATGGATACGTCGGGCAGCACCGACTCCAACCACTGCCGGTACCGCGGTGACGGCTCACTGCCGGCCACGTAGTGGTACGGGATGCCGAGCGACCGGATCCGCTCCAACTCGCGTACCCGCTGCGCCACGAACGCCTCGTCCGCGGTCACCAGGATCTCGTTCCAGTACCCGAGGAGCAGGTCCTGGCGGGGAGTGGTGGCCGTACGGACCAACTCCTGCGCGGCCGGTGGCAGCTGGTCGATCCCCATCCCGGCCAGCAGCGACTCCCAGACCTGCAGGTACTCCGCGCTACGCAGCACCGGCTCGTTGCGGCGCAGCAGTTCCCCGAACGGGCCCAGCAGCAGCGGCTGGTCCACGTTCACCACCCCACGGGTCGGGTGGCGAGCGGCGTAGATCGTGACCAGCGCACCGCCGATGGAGTGCCCCGCCATCACCGGCCGGTCGAGCCCGGCCTCCGTCACCGCCTCGTGGATGGCGTCCGCGACGTCGCCCACCTGGTAGGTGTCACGTCCCGCGGACTCGCCGTGTCCCGGCAGGTCGAGCGCCAGCACCCGCCGGTCCGGGTCGAGGGCGGCCAGCTCGCGCACGGTCGGCCCCCACTGGCTCCGGTCGTACGTCAGGCCGTGCACCAGGACCAGCGGAGGGCGGCCGCCGTCCGCCCCGTAGCTGTCGGCGGCGAGCCCGCCGAAGCGCCGCTGCGCGTCGCCCATCTCATCTCCCATCACGCAGCCGGGACCGTCGAGCCCCCGCCGAGCTGACAAAACATCCGATCCTAGCCACATCCACACCGCTCACCCCCTCCACGGGTCCCGCCCTCGGCGGAGGGCCTGAGCACTTTCCGGGAAAGTGTCGCCTCGGCGCGCGTTGAGGCAGCACTTTCCCGGAATCTGTGCGGATCTTGGCGCAGGCGCAGGCGCAGGCGCAGGCGCAGGCGCAGGCGCAGGCGCGGGTGCGGGGCGGTGGGTCAGGATTCGTGGACGGGGCTGGTCAGGCGGGCGTCGGCCGCCGTCTGCCCGGCGGTGTCGCCGACCGCCTCGCAGATCCCCGCCGCGTCGACCCAGTGCCGGCGGGCCTCGTCCGGATCGTCAAGCGCCGCCGCCGCGTCGCCGAGGTAGAGCAGGGTGCGGCCCAGCCCGGCCGTCGGCCGTCCGCCCTCGCGCAACCGGCGGCTCTCGGCCAGCCAGTCGTACGCCTGACGGGCCTGCCCCGGAGCGGCCGCCAGCAGGGCGGCGCCGGCGTTGAGCAGCGCGGCGGCCCGACCCGTCGGGTCGTTCACCGAGTCGTACTCACGCAGGGCCGCCCGCCACGCCTGCGCCGCGTCCAGGTGCTCGCCGAGGCCGGCGTGCACCAGCACCAGGTTGGTCAGCGCGGCCGCGTACCCGCGAGCGTCACCGAGCGCGCTGAACGTGTTCGCCGCCCGCACCAGGTGGTGGTGCGCGCCGTCCCACTCGCCCCGGGCCAGCCGGGCGGCGCCCAGCGCCAGGTCGGTCAGCGCGAGTCCGGCCCGGTCCGTGCCGGAGCGGTGCCGCCGCGACCGGGTCAGGTGGTCCACCGCGTCGTCGAGCTGCCCGAGATCGAGCAGGGCGATGCCGAGGTTCATCCGGGCCTGGGCAGTGGCTCGCCGGCCACGTTCGGTGACCGCCAGGTGCAGCACGGCGACGGCGCCGTGCGGGTCGTGCCGACGCCGGTGGAGCGCGCCCAGCTCGTTGTGCGCCCAGCCGGAGACCTCGGGCCGGTCGTCGGCGGTGGGGGTGGCCAGCACGGTGCGGCAGACCTGCTCCCACTCGTCCAGCCGCTCGGCGTGCGCCAACCAGCCGCAGAGCGCCACAGCGAGCCGGAACCACCAGCGGCGTACCCGGCGCGGCAGCGTCTCGGCCGCGCCGGCCGGCACCCGCACCACCGCCAGCAGCAGCTCCTGATGCAGGTCGAACCAGCCGTACGGGTCCTCGTCCAGCGGCAGCGCCCATTCCCGGTCGGGCGGGGACCCGAGCGCGGCGAGTCCGGCGGCGTGCCGCTCGGCGTGCTTCGCCAGATGCCGGGTGAGTCGGGCCTGCGCGGCGACGCGCCGGCGGATCGGTTCGCCGGCACGCAGGTGCAGGCGGGCGTAGTCCGCCAGCGGCGGGCGGATCTCGTAGCGGTCGCCGTTCCGGCCCCGGACGAACGCCGTGGCGGTGAGCTCGTCGAGGAGCGCGGACACCTGCTCGGGACGCCGGGCGGCCAGCGCCGCGATCGTCGCCCGATCCACAGGTGCCGGACTGAGCGACATCAGCCGGTAGAGCCGGCGCGCCTCGGCGGAGAGCGCCCGGTACGCGGCGTCGGCCTCGGTGAGCAGCCGCGCGGCGGGTGCCGGCGCGATGCGCTGGTGCGGCGGGGTCCGCACCGACCGCTGCAGCGCGTCGAGCACGTCCGCGTGCCGCCAGCTGTGCTGTGCCGTGCGGTAGCCCAGCGCGCGTACCGCCCGCGGCTGCCGTCCGCAGATCTCCACGATCTCCCGCACCAGCGGGTCGGTACGCGGGTCGACCCGGCGGTTGCGGGCGGCGGGCGCGGCCGCACCCGCCGCCGCGAAGATCTCGACGGCGTCGTCGACGTCGGGCTCGTTGATCCAGCGCTCCGCCACCCCCTGGAGGCCGACCAGCGCCGGCCCGCCGGCGAGCAGCAGCCGGCAGGTGCGGGTGGTCGGCGGCAGCAGCGGGCGCACCTGATCGGGGCGGTCGACGTTGTCGAGCACCACCAGGATCCGCTTCCCGTCGAGGTGCCGGCGCAGCGCGTCGGCCGCCTCGGCGAGCGCCTGCGCACGGCCGGACGTCGGCGCCGGCGTGCCCAGGATGCGCGCCAGCGCGGTGAGCACCTGCCGCGCCGACCGGGGCCGGCCCCCCGGGCGCAGGTCGAGGTAGTACTGGCCGTCCGGGAAGTCGCCGCGGCACCGGTTGGCGGCCTGGATCGCGCACGCCGACGTGCCCACCGCCCGACGCCCCCGTACGGCCACCGCCTGCTCGCGCCCGAGCAGGTCGGCGACGTCGCGCACCGCCGCGTCCCAACCGGGCATCCGGCCCGGCGACGGCCAACCGCTCATCCGCTCCGGCGGCAGGGTCGGCGCCCCCGTCGGTGCGGGGACGACGTCCCCGGACTCCGGCCGGTCGAGGCGTCCGGCCCGGCGCCGGCGCACGTCGAAGACCACCCAGCCGAGGGCACCGCTGACCACCAGGGCGAGGCTCGCCGGGCCGAGGATGCCGGCGGCCAGCTCGGAGAGGAGGTTGCTGGCCAGGTTCACGATGACGCCGCCGACCACCGTGCTGACCGCCACCAGGAACGGCCAGCGGGGTGGCCGTCCGCCCTCGCGACCGGGCGGGGTGGTCACCGGACACCACCGGAGACGAGGCCGGCGACGAGGTGCCGCCGGGCGAGCACGACCAGCAGCACCGGCAGCGTCGAGGCGAGCACCGAGCCGGCCGCCAGCGCACCGCTGTTGGCCACGAAGCCGCGAGTCTGGCCGGCCAGGAAGAGGCCGAGCGGCGCCGAGTCCGGTCCGCTGAACAGCAGCCCGACCACCAGGTCGTTCCAGACCTGGACGAACTCCAGCACCGAGACCGCGACGATCGCCGGACGGCAGTGCCGGGCCAGCCGGCGCAGCGTGCCCCACCAGTGCCGGCCGCCCAGCTGGGCGGCGCGTACCCGGCCGGTCGGCAGGTCCGCGAACGCGTTGCGCAGCACCAGCACCGCGAACGGCACACCGAGCGCCACGTGCACCAGCACCAGGCCACGGGCGGTGCCCGAGGAGAGCGTCACCCCGAGCACCTCGTTGACCGGCCCGGCGATCACCTGCACCGGCACGACGACGGCGATCATCAGCAGCAGCCCGGTCACCTGGGCGGCCGGCCCGGTCAGCCCGGCCAGCGGGTACGCGGCGAGCAGCGCGACCACCAGCACCGTGGCGGTGACCCCGGCGGCGAGCAGTAACGTGAATCCCAGCGACCGCCACAGCTCCGCGCCGGTGAGCACCTCCCGGTAGGAGGCGAGGCTGGGCGCCGCCGACCACCAGCTGCGCGCCGCGGCCTCCACCGGCCCGTGCAGCGACGTCGCCACCAGGACGGCGAGCGGCACCAGCCAGGCGGCGGCGGCGCCGGCGGCGAGCAGCCGGAACAGTCGTGCCGGCGGGGTCGCCACCGGGTCCGGCTCGGCGGCCCGCGGCGGTGGCCACGCCTGCCGGATGAACAGCGCCGCCACCAGCATGCCGGCGGCGACCGCCGCCAGCCAGATCACGCCGAGCGCCGCACCCTCGCCGGTGGTGGTGCCGCCGGAGGTCTGCCAGACCCGCAGGGCGAGCACCGCCGCCTCGTCCCGCACCGACCCGGGCGCCATCACCAGGATCAGGTCGAATGTGCGGCTGGTGCCGAGCGCCACCAGGGCGAAGACCACAGCGACCGTACGCAGCAGCAGCGGGCGCCACTGCGCGTCCCAGAGCACGTGCCGGCGGGTGCCGCCGTACGCGCGGACCGCGTCGGCGAGGCTCGACGGCAGCCGGTCCAGGGCGGCCCGGAACACCAGCACCGCCAACCCCACCCAGGCCCAGACGAACGCCGACATCAGCGCCACGGTGACCAGGCCCGGACCGAGCAGCTGCGGCACGTCGTCGCCGGTGCGCCCGGTCAGCCGCGCCGCGACGAGGGTGGCGAGCCCCCGGGACGGGTCCGGGTCGTACATCAGGCGGAACGTCACACCGGTGACCACGAGGGGCAGCGCTGTCGGCACCACCAGGATCAGCCGGACCAGCCGGCCCTCCTCGGATCGGCGGGAGGCGACGGCGAGCAGGTAACCGAGCCCGGTCACCACGGCCGGTACGAGCAGCGCCCACAGCACCGTACGGCCGACCACCGCGCCGGTGCCGGGAGCGGCCAGCGCGGCCTTGAAGTGCGCGGCGCCGACCCAGCGGCCGTCGCTGGTGACGCTGGCGTGCAGGGTCCGCAGCACCGGCCAGAGCACCAGCCCGCCGAGGAGCAGCGCGGCGGGCATCAGCAGGGCGGCGGAGGCTCCCGCCGCCGGGTACGCGCGACCACGGCGGGGCGGCCCGACGTCGTCGAGCACGACCGGTTCGCCGAGCAGGGGCAGCCGGCTCATCGGCCGCCGCCCGCGCCGCGCGCCGCCGCGGCGAGCCGCTTGGTGGTCCGCCGGATCGCCTCGGCGGCCGCGACGCCGTCGGTCACGTCGGCGAAGAAGTCCTGCATGATCCGCCAGATGCCGACCCCGTCGGTGCCGGTGAACGGGGCGGGCAGTCGGTCGGAGAGGTCGAACCGTACCGTCCCGGCGGTGCGCATCTCCCGGGCCAGCCGCTCGCGGAGCGGGTCGGCGTAGTCGGCGAGTGGAACCGCGACGTCCGGCGACAGGTAGCCGCCCGCGCGCAGCCAGGGCCGGAAGACGGAGGCGTCGGTGAGCCAGCGGACCAACTCGACGCCGGCACGGGCGCCGGCGAACGCGACGGCGGCGTCGCCGCCGACGACGAGCGGACCGTCGCCGGGCCGGCTGCCGGGAAACCGGAAGGTCGACGGCTCCTCCGCCCCGCGCCGGAAGCGTCGGGCCACGCCGTCGGCGAAGTCGCCCTCGAAGACCGTCACCGCCCGGCGGGTGTGCACCACCTGGATGACCGACTCCTCGTACTGCGTGAGCAGGGCCCGGCGACCGCCCCCGGGGAACGCGCCGTCGACGCTCCAGATCTCGGCGAGCCGGTCCAGCGCGTCGCGTACCGGCCGGCCCTGCCAGTCGCCCTCCGGACCCGCGAGCGCGTCGTACCCGTCGGGCGCCACGTCGGCCAGCACGTTCTCGAACCAGTCGGTGAGCACCCAACCGTCGGCGGCGCCGACCGCCAGCGGGGCCGGGCCGTCGCCGCGGCGGGCCCGCGCGGCGAGCCGGCGGGTGAGCGCGACCAGCTCGTCCCAGGTGGCCGGTGGCTGCGGCAGCACCGACGGCAGGCACCAGAACAGCGACTTGTGCGCGGCCTTCACCCAGACGCCGTAGGGCTGCCCGCCGGCGTGGAGCAGGCTGGTGAGGCCGTCGGGGAGGGTGTGGCCGGGCGCCGGCGTCAGCGGGCTGAGCCAGCCCCGGCGGGCGTACTCGATGACCAGGCCGGGGCGGGGCAGGATCGCCACGTCGGGACTGGTGCCGGCGAGCTGCCGTGCCCGCAGGAACGCGTCGATGTCGTTGCCGGCGCTGACCACGTGCACCGGTGCGTCGTAGCCGGCCAGCACCGCGCGGAACGGCGCCAGCTCCCCGCCGCTCCAGACCACCGCCACCTGCACGGCCCGACCACCGTCGGAGCAACCCGTCGCGACCGTCGCGGCGCCGGCCGCGGCGGCCCGCAACAGCGTGCGACGGCTCGCCCGCCCGGACGCGGTCACTGCCGCGCCGCCTCGGTGTCGAGCCACACCCGGGTCGGGATCTCCGCCAACGTCGCCGGGTCGGTGGTGCAGACGAGCACGGCCACGCCGGGCGAATCCGCCGGGGAGAGCCGCGGGACCACGTCGCCGAGCCGACCGCCGTCGGCCATCCCGAGCGGCAGGTCGATCACGAGCACCTCGGGCAGGCAGGCCGCGGCGCGCGCCAACGCCACGCGGAACCGCTGGGCCTCGGAGAGCACGTGCGGCAGCAGGGCGAGGGTGGGCACCAGCTCGAGCCGCTCGACGACCGTCGCCGTCCAGTCGTCGGCCATCTCCCGGACCCGTTCCCGCTTGCGCTGCCCGTACTCGATGTTGCGGCGTACGGTCAGCTGCGGCAGCAGCGCCCCACCGGCCGGCACGTACCCGATCTGCCGGCGCGGCGGCGGCAGGTCGGTGACGTCCCGCTCGCCGACCAGGATCCGCCCGTCCCGAGGCGGAGCGAGCCCGGCGAGCACCCGGGCGACGGCGGTGCCCAGCCGGGGCGGCGCCACCAGGGCGGCGGTGCCCCCCGCCGGCACGTCGAGGGTCACCGGCCCGGTGCCCGGCAGCGGATGCAGCGCGCGTAGCCGTAGCGTGACTCTCACCTCCGGTGACGTCGTCGTCCCTTCCCAGGGTGGCACATCACGCCGACGATCGATGTCCGCCGCCACGCTCCACGCGGGAAGCGTGATCAGGTCGCGCCGTAGATCCGGGCCAATCCCGACGCCGTCGCGGCCAGCCGGTCCCGCAGCTCCGCCGGGGCGAGCACCTCCACCTCGGCGCCGAGGCGCAGCAGGTCGCCGTGCGCGTGGGTGAGCGACTCGATCGGCAGCACGGCGATCGTCCAGCCGTTCTCGTCCGGCGGCCCGGCGCTGGCGTCCACCGCGGCGACCACCACGTCGTCGGCGGTCTCGCCGGGCCGCTCCCGGCCGGCGGGGGAGAGCCGAACGGTCGCCTCGTCCCGGTGCAGCCGCGCCCGGAACTCCCGCACGTGCGCGCGCCACCAGGGTGACACGTCGCCGTCGGCGTACCACCCGGAGGTACCGAGGTGGAACCGCTGCTGGAGCAGGTCGGGCCGGTGCTGTCGGGGGCGGACTTCGACCGGCTGCTCTCCCGCCTTGCCGCCGAGCCCGCCGACGCCCGGCGGTCGGTCCCTCGTCAAACCGACGGGGGAGGGGTGCTGCGGTAGATAGCGGACAGCCACACGTCGAGCAGGACGTCCACCACGTCCGGTTCGGGGACGGCGGGTCCGTCGGCGGCGAAGGTGGCGTACATGACCCGCTCGTTCATCGAGTTCAACGCGATCGCCAGGTCCCGGGCGGGCAACCCGTCCGGGGCCGCGCCGCGCCGCCGCTCGGCCTCGATGGCCGTCTGCGCACACCGCACCCAGTGCTCCAGCACGGCCGCCCAGAGTTCGCGTACCTCGGCGTTGGTGCCGCGCACCTGGGCGCAGGCCAGCACCACCGCCTTGTGCGCACGGAAGGTGTCGTGGAACCGGCCGATCAGCTCACGCCAGCGGGCTCGCGGGTCGTCGGCCATCCGGCCGAGCGCGTCGCCGGCCGCCGCGTCGGCCTCCGCGGTGACCCGGTCCAGCAGGGTCAGCAGCACCGCGTCCTTCGACGGGAAGTAGAAGTAGAAGGCGGGCCGGGAGATGCCCGCTCCCTGAGCCAGGTCGTCGATGGAGATCTCGGCGAACGGCCGCTCGGTCATCAGCCGCTCGGCGGTGGAGAGTATCGCCAGCTCACGCTGGTCGCCGGAGCGACGGCCGGCGCGCCGGCCGCGCGTGCTGGCGGTCCCGGCGGCGGCGCGGGCGGTCGTCATGGCCGTCGATGCTATCGCGTTTCGACAGGGTGTCCAGATTGTTGACAGAGTGTTGACCGGCGTCGACGATGGTGGATAGGGTCCGGTCCACCGCCACCCGGGAGCTGCCTTGGCCTGCGATCACGTCGACGTGCTCATCGTCGGCGCCGGGCTGTCCGGAATCGGCGCCGCCTGCCACCTGCGCCGCGACTGTCCCGACAAGACGTACGCGCTGCTGGAGGCCCGCGACGCCATCGGCGGCACCTGGGACCTGTTCCGTTACCCGGGCGTCCGGTCCGACTCGGACATGTTCACTCTCGGCTACTCCTTCAAACCCTGGACGAACCCCAAGGCGATCGCCGACGGCGACTCCATCCGCGAGTACGTCCGCGACACCGCCCGCGAGTACGACATCGAGCGTCACATCCGCTTCCGGCACCGCGTCGTCAGCGCCGAGTGGGACAGCGCCACGGCGCGCTGGACGGTCCGGGCCCACCGCGACGACACCGCCGAGACTGTGGTGTTGACCTGCGGATTCCTGCACGTCTGCGCCGGCTACTACCGCTACGACGCCGGCTACACCCCGGTTCTGCCCGGCGTCGAGCGCTACGCGGGCCGGCTCGTCCACCCGCAACAGTGGCCCGCCGACCTCGACCACACCGGCCGCCGTGTCGTCGTGATCGGCAGCGGCGCCACCGCGGTCACCCTGGTGCCGGCGATGGCCGACCGGGCGGCGCACGTGACCATGCTCCAGCGCTCGCCGACGTACGTCCTCGCGCTGCCCTCGCGGGACGCGCTCGCCGACGCGCTGCGGCGCTGGCTGCCGGCGAAGGCCGTCCACCCGGTGGTCCGCTGGAAGAACGTCCTGCTCGCCACCGCCAACTTCCAGCTCAGCCGACGTGCCCCCGCCCTCATGAAGAGGGTGTTGCGGCGATCCGCCCGGGCGCACCTGCCGGCCGGCTACGACGTGGACCGGCACTTCTCGCCCCGCTACGACCCGTGGGACCAGCGGCTCTGCATCGTGCCCGACGGTGATCTCTTCGCCGCCGTCCGGTCCGGCCGGGCCTCGGTGGTCACCGGCACCGTCGACACGTTCACCGAGCGCGGCATCCGCTTGGCCTCCGGAGAGGAGCTGCCCGCCGACATCGTGGTCACCGCCACCGGGCTGAACCTGCTCGCGCTCGGCGGGACGACGCTGCGGGTGGACGGCGTCGAGGTCGACCTCGCGCGGACCGTCGCCTACAAGGGCATGATGCTCTCCGGGGTGCCGAACCTCGCCATGACCATCGGCTACACCAACGCCTCCTGGACGCTGAAGGCCGACCTGGTGGCCACCTACGTCTGCCGGCTGTTGCGGCACCTGGACCGCACCGGGACGCAGATCGTCACCCCGCAGCCACCGCCGGACGACGGGCGGGTGCCGCTGATCGACCTCCGCTCCGGGTACGTGCTGCGTAGCCTGGACGCGTTGCCCAAGCAGGGCCGATCCGCGCCCTGGCGGCTGCACCAGAACTACCCCCGCGACGTGCTGCTGCTGCGGCACGGCCGGCTCGACGACGAGGGCGTGCGGTTCTCCCGCGCGGGCAGTCCGGAGAGGAGCGCGACACGTGCGTAGCTTCGACTTCGCCGCCGGCACGGCCGTGCTCACCGGCGCCGCGAGCGGGATCGGTGCGGCGCTGGCCCACGGGCTCGCCCGCCGCGGCAGTCGTCTCGTCCTGCTCGACCGGGACGCCGAGCGCCTCGACGCCGTGGTCGCCGCCCTCCACAGCACCCACCCCGAGCTGGAGGTCGACACCCACGTCGTCGACCTGGCCGACGCCGCCGCGACGGCCCGGGTCGCCACCGAGATCCGGCGACGGCACCCGCGCATCCGGCTGCTGATCAACAACGCCGGGGTCGCCCTCGGCGGCCGGTTCGACCAGGTGACCCTCGAGGAGTTCAGCTGGGTCGTCGACATCAACTTCCGGGCGGTGGTGCAGCTGACCCACCAGCTGCTGCCCGCGCTCAAGGCCGAGCCCGGCGCGCACCTGGTCAACATCTCCAGCCTCTTCGGCCTGATCGCCCCCGCCGGGCAGGCCGCGTACGCGGCGAGCAAGTTCGCCGTCCGCGGGTTCACCGAGGCGCTGCGGCACGAGCTCGCCGACGACCACATCGGTGTCACCTGCGTACACCCGGGCGGGATCAACACCCGCATCGCCGCCAACGCCCGGGTCGGCAGCGGCGTCGACCGCACCGAGCACGAGCGCGGCCTGCGCCAGTTCGAGAAGCTGCTCACCATCGCGCCGGCCACCGCCGCCGAGGTGATCCTGCGCGCCGTGACCCGCCGCCGCGGCCGGGTCCTGATCGGCTGGTCCGCGAAGCTGCCCGACCTGCTGGCCCGGGTCGCGCCCGCCTCGTACGGCCGGGTCCTCGCGCTCGGTCTCCGCCGCGCCGCCCCGCCGGCCCGGCCGGGCGGGTCGCCGCCCCCCACGTCACCGGCGTCTGGTGTGCCCGCCCAGCGCCGCGTCGAGCAGCCCGCGGGCGAGAGAACGAGGGAGGCGACATGACCACGGCAGAGCGGCCGCGGCACGTCACCGTCGCCGGCCGGCGGGTACGGCACCGTATCGACGGCGTCGGCGAGCCGGTGGTGCTGCTGCACGGCATCGGCCGGAGCATGCGCGACTTCGCCGAGCAGCACGACCTGCTCGCCGAGCGGTTCCGGGTGCACAGCGTCGACCTTCCCGGCTACGGCGGGTCGCTGCCCATGGTCGACCCGTACAACCTGCCGTCGCTGGCCCGGTTCGTCGGCCGGTACCTCGACGCGGTGGGCGTGCACCGGCCGGCGCACCTCGTCGGCAGCTCGCTCGGCGGCGCGATCGCCATGCAGCTCGCCGTCACCGAACGCCACCGGGTCGCGAGCCTCGCGCTGGTCGGCAGCGCCGGTTTCGGCCGGGAGGTGACCCTCGCGCTGCGGCTGCTCACGCTGCGCCCGCTCGGCCGGATGATGCTCCTCCCGAGCCGGGCGGCAGTCCGCCGGACGGAGCTCGCGCTCTTCCACGACCCGGCGTTCGCCACCGCGGAGCGGATCGCGCACGCGCTGGAGCTCGCCCGCCTGCCGTACACCGCCCGGGTGATGCTGGAGACCGCCCGCAGCCTCGGCCGGTACCAGGGCGTCCGCGAAGAGTGGCGGGCACGCCTGCTCGCCAGGATGGCCGAGCTGGAGGTGCCCACGCTGGTGGTCTGGGGCGAGCGGGACCGGGTCCTGCCGGCGGCCCACCTCGAGGCCGCCCGCGCCGCGCTGCCGGCGGCCCGCACCCATCTCTTCCCCGACTGCGGGCACCTGCCGCAGATCGAGCGGGCCGAGGAGTTCCACCGGCTCCTGCTCGACTTCTGGGGCGTCTCCGTGCCCGCCGGCGAGCGGTGGATGACCGCCACCGGCTCCGCCCCCGACGGCGCGTCCACCGCGGGCGGCTGACCGCTCAGGGCGCGGTGCTGCCCCGCTTCTCCTCCTGGGCCAGCACCGCGTCCCGGTGCTCCGGCTCGTCACGGCGGATCAGCTCCGCGGCGAGCCGCGGGTCGTCGACCAGCCGCCCCCGGTTGCGGTGCAGGAACATCTCGAACCCGCCGGTGTACGGGCAGGCCAGATCCCCGAGCGCACGCTCCGGCGAGTACCGGCAACCGGCGCAGTAGTCGCTGATCTCGTCGATGTACGTGCCGTCCACCGCGTACGGGCGGGTCTCCACCGCTGACACCTCGGCGTGGTGACTCATGCCGAGCACCGTCGCGTTCATCACCCAGTCCGTGCCGTCGACGAACGAGCGCTGGAACCAGTCGACCAGCTCCGCCGGCCGCCAGCCGCGTTGCAGCGCGTAGTTGCCGAGCACCAGCAGCCGGGGCACGTGGTGGGTGAACGCCGTGTCCCGCACCGTGGCGAGCACGTCGGCGAGGCAGCGCGCCTCGACCGCGTCCGCGTCCAGCTCGGCGAACCACTGCGGCAGGGGTTCGGTGGCGGCCGGCCAACCGGCGCCCCGGAGCCGGGGTTCGACGTACCAGTAGAGCTGCCAGAGGAACTCGCGCCAGCCGAGCAGCCCCCGGATGAACAGCTCCACCGCCGCCCGTGGGGCGGGCCCGTCGCGCCACGCCCGTTCCGCCGCCCGGACGGCCGGTCGCGGGTCCAGGAGGCCGAGGTGGAACGACGAGGAGAGGCCGCTGTGCGCCAGCAGCGGGTCGTGCGCGCTCATCACCTCGGCGTACCGGTCGTACTCGGGCAGCCGGTGGCGGAGGAAGTGCGCGAGCCGGGCCTCCGCCTCGGCGTGGGTGGCCGGGAAGCGGCGGGGGCCGTCCCGGCCCACGAACCGGACCCCGTCGGCCGCCCACCTGTCGAGATCGTGCCGCACCTGCGCGTCGATGTCGTCCTCGACGACCGGCGGTGGTGGCGGCACCGGCCGGGTCGCGTCGGTCGCGCGGGGCGGACGGCGGGTCGACACGTCCCCGGCCGGGGCGGAGAGCACATCGTGGCGGCGCAGGGCGTGCCGGTAGAAGTCGTCCAGCCGCAACGGGCCGCGCTGCTGCTCGGCCCAGGCCGCGAAGTCCGCCGGGCTCGTGATGAACCCGCGTGCCGGCAGGACGGCCAGGCCGGGCACGGACCGGGCGAAGCGCATCGCCGCGCGCGAGTGCGGATGGCAGACCTCGACCGGCTCGGCGAGCCGGTCGAACGCCTCCCGGAACGTGCCGGTACGCAGCAGCAGCGCGCGGTCTCCCAGTTCGGCGGCGCGGTGTCGCAGCGCGGAGAGGATCAGGTGAGCCTTCTGCCGGTGCATCGGTCGCCGCCGGAACAGCTCCCGCGCCTCGATGAGCAGCACCTGTTGGTCGGAGTCGTCGAGGAAGTGGGGCCCGAGCTGGTCGGCGAGCAGCCATCGACGGCAAGACATGACCCAATTCTGCCTAGGTGAGCGCGGTCGCGCCCCATACCGGATGTGTAGGGGGCGTCGCGTTCAGCTGACCGGCTCACTCATCCGCGTCACGCGGACCCGCGCCGTCGTTTGCGGTGGCGTTGTCCGGCGTGGAGGTCAGCCGCCGGACCAGCACGGTGACCGCCACCAGGCAGAAGAGCAGGACCGCCACGATGTGCGCCGGCGCCGGCCCGAGCGGGGTGAGCAGCACCAGGGCGGCCGTCGCCAGGAAGGCGGCGGTCAGCCACCCGTGCCGCCGGCGGCGCACGTGCAGCGCCCAGAGCGTCACCACGTAGACCGCCACCGGCACGGCCACCGCGTACCCGGCGGTCAGGTTGGAGATGTGCGCGCCGTCGCGTTCGTGGTCCACCTCCACGGCCAGGCCGGCGCCGACCGCGGCGACCGAGGCGAAGATCAGGTAGTGGCCGTATCCCCAGAAGAGGGCCCGGCGCAGCTCGCTGGCGATCTCCACCGGACGGTCGAAGTAGAGCCACCAGAGCGCGAACACGATCACCGTGCCGGCCGTGGCGAGGGACCAGAGGTGATGTTCACCCGCGTCCAGTCCGGTCTGGATCGCCACGGAGGTCACCAGCACCACCTCGCCGAGCACGATCAGGGTGAACAGGCCGTACCGTTCGACGATGTGCCGCGGGTGCCAGGGGGTCATCCCCGGCCGCTCCGCCACCGCCGGCACCAGCAGTTCGGCGACGACCAGCACCAGGAAGGACGCGATCTGCCAGCCGTCCGGCAGGGCGAGCCGCAGCAGCCAGCCGACCTGCACCACGAACACCCCACCGGCGTATCTGAGCGCGGCGGGCCGGTGCGCCGGGTCGCCGGCCGCGGCTCGGGTCCACTGCACGATCGTGGCGAGCCGCATCACCACGTACCCGAGGGTGATCGTGGTGAAGTCGCCCTCGGCGAACGCCCGCGGCACCCCCGACGCCAGGATCAGCGCGCCGGCGATCTCCACAAGCGTCGTTACCCGGTAGACGTCGTCGTCGGTGTCGTACGCGGAGGCGAACCAGGTGAAGTTCATCCACGCCCACCAGATGGCGAAGAAGACCATCAGGTAGTGCCCGGCCGCGAGGCCGATGTGCCCCTCCGACAGGGCGTGGTGCAGGCTGTCGGCGGCCTGCGCCACGGCCACCACGAAGCAGAGGTCGAAGAAGAGCTCCAGCGGGGTCGAGGTGCGGTGCGGCTCGTCCCGTCGCCGCCCGGTCATCCGCCGGTACCACGGGCGTACGGAGCGGGTCTGCGTCACACACGCTCCTCGGGCCGGCCGTCGTCCACACGATAGCCAGCAGTCCCGGCGGCGCGGGCCGAGTTCGCGTCCGTGCCGGCCGTGGCCTGGCCGCTACCGGTTCTTCCGGCTTGGCCGGGTCGCAGGTACGCAGTGGACTCCGACGGGCTGCCGCACCGCGCCGGCCCGCCCGGGTGAGACCGGTTTCGGGTGATTGATGGTCATCGACGGGAACGCCGAGCGTCCCTAGCATGGGGATGAATGGATCTTCGGCATCCACCCCTGGCCGAACCCGGCCGCCAGCCCGACCGAAGGAGACGCGAGTGCGTCGATCTCCCCATGTACTGCTACTCGGCGTCGGTGTCTCCGGCGCGCTGCTCCTGAGCGCCGCCCCGGCGAGCGCCGCGGCGCGGTCCGCGACCCCGCCGCCCGGCATCGTCGTCAGTGACGGCATGACCCAGCCCGTCTTCTCGCTCGCCGACGCGATCGAGGAGCGGGTGTACGTGCAGACCCCCGTCGACACCGACCACGACGGGCACCGCGACCGGGTGGCGATCGACATCTCCCGCCCCCGGGAGACCGCCACCCAGGGGATGAAGGTGCCGGTCATCTTCGAGCACAGCCCGTACCGCAAGGACACCTGGGGCGACGTGCCGTACCCGAGCGTCCTCGTCGACGACCTGCCGCAGAACGGCCAGACCCGTCGCTCCGGCCTGCGGGCGCTCGACCTGGGCGTCCAGCGCGCGGAGGCGAAGGCGAACCTGCCCGGTTCGCTGGACGACTACTACGTGCCGCGCGGCTACGCCGTGGTGCTCGGCCAGAGCGTCGGCACCGCCGACTCCGACGGCTGCCCGACCAGCGGCGACCAGGCCGAGACGCTCGGCACCAAGGCGGTCATCGACTGGCTGAACGGGCGGGCGAAGGGCTACGACGCCAGCGGCGCCCCGGTCACCGCCGGCTGGACCACCGGCGCCGTCGGCATGACCGGTGTCTCCTACAACGGCACCCTGCCCAACCAGGTGGCCACCACCGGCGTCAAGGGCCTCAAGACCATCGTGCCGGTCTCCGCGATCAGCAGCTGGTACGACTACTACCGGGCCAACGGCCTGGTCGTCGCACCCGGCACCTACCAGGGTGAGGACACCGACATCCTCGCCCAGTTCACCGCCGGGCAGACCCGCGCCGAGGGCCCCTGCGCCGACGAGATCGCGAAGCTCACCGAGGAGCAGGACCGGGTCACCGGCGACTACACGAAGTTCTGGTCGGACCGTGACTACCTCGACGCGCGCAACGTGCACGCGAGCGTCTTCGTCGTGCACGGGCTCAACGACTGGAACGTGAAGACCGAGCACTTCGCCGGCTGGTGGGACCAGCTCGCCAGGCGCGACGTCCCGCGCAAGATCTGGCTGCACCAGGGCGGGCACGGCGGTCCGGGCAGCAACGCGTCGGTGACCCTGCCCGACGGCCGCACCTGGACGTACAAGCAGACCGAGAACCGCTGGTTCGACTACTGGCTGTGGAACGTGCAGAACGGGATCATGGACGAGCCGACCGCCGTGCTGCAGCGGGAGGACCGGGTCTACACCACGTACGCCAACTGGCCCGACCCGGCCGCACGCGAGGTCGCGGTGAAGCTCGCCGCCACCGACGCCGGCCAGCCCGGCACGCTCACCACCGGCAAGCGGCCAAAGGCCAAGGTGGAGCAGAGCTTCGTCGACGAGGGCCGCACCATCGGACCGGACACCCTGGTGGCCGGCCCGGACGCGGCGAGCCCGAACCGCCTCGCGTACCTCTCCCCGGCGCTCGAGCGGGAGGTCCGCATCTCCGGGCGGCCGGAGATGCGGCTGCGGATGGCGATCGACAACAAGCCGGACGCGAACCTCACCGTCTACCTGGTCGACTACGGCACGGCCGGCTCGACCGCCGCGCCGACCGTGGTGACCCGCGGCTGGATGGACCCGCAGAACCGCAAGAGCGCGGCCCGCACCGAGCGGCTCAAGCAGGGCAAGTTGTACGACCTCCGGTGGACCCTGGAGCCGAAGGACTACATCTTCCCGGCGGGCCACCGCATCGGCGTGGTCGTCTTCTCCAGTGACCAGGAGTACACCCTGCTGCCCAACGGCGGCACGAAGCTGCGGGTCGCGCCGAACGACAGCGAGCTGCGGCTGCCCGTGGTCGGCGGGCGGGGCGTACTCGGCTTCTGAGCCGACCGGCGGCCGGTGACCCGGCCGGACGACCCGTCGACCGGGAGCACGACCGGGGTGGGGCAGTCCGTCAGGGCTGCCCCACCCCGCAGGTCCGGGTGGCGGGCGACACCGTGAGGCGGCGTTGCGGAGCGGCCGGTGGCCCACGCCACGTTGCCGGCGACCGGCCCCGAGCAGGCGCGGAGCCCGGCCGAGGATGGGAGCATGACCTGTCCCTCCGCCGAGCCGCGCCGTGCCGAGCGGGTCCGGGGCCGCCGCGCCGGATCCGGGGCGGACGTCGCTCGTCGGTGCCCCGGACGCCCGCCGGCCACCGTCGTGAGCGACGTCGACCCGGCGGCCGTGCCGCGGGCGTCGCGGTGACCGCCACCGTTCCCGCCCGCCGCCGGTCGGCCGTACTGGTGTGGGGCGTGGCCCTCGCCGCGTACATCGCCGCGGTCTTCCACCGCAGCTCCCTCGGCGTCACCGGAGTCGACGCCGCCCACCGCTTCGACATCAACGCCTCCGCGTTGGCGACGTTCTCCGTGGCCCAACTCGCCGTGTACGCCGCGATGCAGGTTCCGGTCGGGGTGCTCCTCGACCGGTTCGGCTCGCGCCGGCTGCTGGTCACCGGCGGCGCGTTGATGGTCGCCG
This sequence comes from Micromonospora sp. 15K316, assembly GCF_004348525.1. Taxonomy (GTDB): domain Bacteria; phylum Actinomycetota; class Actinomycetes; order Mycobacteriales; family Micromonosporaceae; genus Micromonospora. Next base: position 28,900 of record NZ_SMKG01000039.1, read on the forward strand.
GGCAGCTCTGCTTCGCCCTCGCCACCGACGTGCGGCTCGCCGTGGCCGCCCGGATCCTCGTCGGGCTCGGCGACGCGATGACGTTCATCAGCGTGCTGCGCCTGGTGACCTTCTGGTTCCCCGGCCGCACCAACCCGCTCGTCGTGCAGCTCACCGGCACCTTCGGGCAGCTCGGCGCCGTCCTCGGCGCCGTGCCCCTGGTGGCGCTGCTGCACCACTTCGGCTGGACCCCGGCGTTCCTCGTCGCCGCGGCGCTCGGCGCCAGCGTCGTGTTCCTGGTACTCGTGGCCGTACGGGACACCCCGCACCGGGAGACCCTCGCCGGGCCGCCGCCCCGGCTCGCCGCCGTCCGCCGGGAACTCTCCGCCGCCTGGGCCCAGCCCGGCACCCGGCTCGGGCTCTGGACGCATTTCGTCACCCAGTTCTCCGGCTCGGTCTTCGCGCTGCTCTGGGGGTACCCGTTCCTGGTACAGGGGCAGGGCCTCACGCCGACGACGGCGGCCTCCCTGCTCACCCTGATGACGGTGGCGGGCCTGCTGGTCGGGCCGGTGCTCGCCCACCTGTGCGCCCGGCACCCGTACCGCCGCTCGGTGCTGGTCTTCGCCGTCGTGGCCGCCACCGCGACGGCCTGGGCCGCGGTGCTCGCCTGGCCCGGGCCCGCGCCGCACTGGCTGCTGGCGTCGCTGGTGCTGGTGCTGGCGGTCAACGGTCCCGCGTCGATCATCGGCTTCGACTACGCGCGTACCTTCAACCCGGCCAGCCGCATCGGCAGCGCCACCGGCATCGTCAACGTGGGTGGTTTCGTCGCCTCGATCGTGCTGGTGCTCGCCGTCGGCGTCGTGCTCGACCTCGCCACCCCGGCCGGGCAGGAGAGTCCCGACCTCGCGGCGTTCCGGTGGGCCTTCGCACTGCAGTACCTGCTCTGGGCGCTCGGCGCGGTACAGGTGTTCCGGCACCGCAACGCGACCCGCCGCCGGCTCGCCGCCGAGGCGTCGGCGCGCCCCGGTCCGGCCGTGGTGGTCACGGCGGGGGAATGACCGCCAGCGGCGAGGAGCAGCGGTCTCAGCGTCCGAACCGCTTGCGATGGGTGAGGTCGTCGAGCACGAGGGTCAGGCCCGCGCCGACCAGCCAGAAATCCTTGGCGAACGGGATGCCGGCCTGGGTGGGAAGCACGGTGCCCGGCTTGCGCAGTCCCGGCGTCTTCACGTAGAGCTGCATCAACCCGACGCCGAAGGCGGTGAGCCCGAGCCCGACCAGCGTCGACGGGACGAACGGGGCGAGCAGCGCGGCCCCCAACGCCACCTCCGAGTACGACAGCAGCTTGGCGAACCGGTCCGGCGGGATCTGCTGCAGCTGCGGGATGGCGCCGACGGCCATCGAATGGGTCGCCTGCGCGGCCTCCCCCTCCATGCCCCGCTTCGTCAACCCCGAGTTGAGCATGAACGCGCCGATGCTGGCGCGGAGCGGCACGTGTGGGATCTTCATGATCACTCCTGCGGTGAGGCCGGATCGTGCCACCGCCTACCCTGCGATCGGGCGGGCTAACCTGCCGGGCCGCCCCGATGGGCGCGCGGTCCCCGGACGCCGCCCCGCTCTCGCGACCCCGAAGGCCCGGACGGCCGTCCGGTAGGCCCGGGCGACCCCTAGGCCGGATGCATAGATCGCGATAGGTTCACCGGGTATCGATCGCCGGTGCCACGGAGACCGGTCGCGGTGAATGCGGCGCGGAGCGTTCGCCCGCCCGCGTCGCGGCGACCCCGGCGGCCCACCACCTCAGGGAGGAAGAGCGTGAGCCAGGAGGTCCGGGGAGTCATCTCCCGCAGCAAGGGCGCGCCGGTCGAGGTCACCACGATCGTGGTGCCGGACCCGGGGCCCGGTGAGGCGATCGTCCGGATCCAGTCCTGCGGGGTCTGCCACACCGACCTGCACTACCGCGAGGGCGGCATCAACGACGACTACCCGTTCCTGCTCGGGCACGAGGCGGCCGGGATCGTCGAGGAGATCGGCGAGGGCGTCACCGGCGTCGAGCCGGGCGACTTCGTCATCCTGAACTGGCGCGCGGTCTGCGGGGTCTGCCGGGCCTGCCGCCGCGGCCGCCCCTGGTACTGCTTCGCCACCCACAATGCGGCCCGGAAGATGACCCTCACCGACGGCACGGTGCTCACCCCGGCCCTGGGCATCGGCGCGTTCGCCGAGAAGACGCTGGTGCACGCCGGGCAGTGCACCAAGGTCGACCCGGCGGCCCGTCCGGCCGCCGTGGGGCTGCTCGGCTGCGGGGTCATGGCGGGCCTCGGTGCGGCGATGAACACCGGCGGGGTCACCCGGGGCGACGCGGTGGCGGTGATCGGCTGCGGCGGCGTCGGCGACGCCGCGGTGGCCGGCGCGGCACTGGCCGGCGCGACGACGATCATCGCGATCGACACCGACGCCCGCAAGCTCGACTGGGCGCGCAGGTTCGGCGCCACGCACACCGTCGACGCCACCGCGCAGGACCCGGTCGAGGCGATCCGCGCCGCCACCGGCGGCTTCGGCGCCGACGTGGTGATCGACGCGGTGGGCCGCCCGGAGACCTGGAAGCAGGCGTTCTACGGCCGCGACCTCGCCGGCACGGTGGTGCTGGTCGGCGTACCGACCCCGGAGATGACCCTCGAGGTGCCGCTGCTCGACGTCTTCGGCCGGGGCGGCGCGCTCAAGTCCAGCTGGTACGGCGACTGCCTGCCCAGCCGCGACTTCCCCCTGCTCACCGAGCTCTACCTGCAGGGGCGCCTCGACCTCGACGCGTTCGTGACCGAGGAGATCGCGTTGGACCAGGTGGAGCAGGCGTTCGAGCGGATGCACCACGGCGACGTGCTGCGCTCGGTGGTGGTCCTTCCGTGACGGCCCGGGTCGATCACGCGGTCACCACCGGCACCTTCACCCTGGACGGGCAGACGTTCGACGTGGACAACAACGTGTGGGTGCTCGGGGACGACACCGAGTGTGTCGTGCTGGACGCGCCGCACGACGTGGACGCGATCCTGCGGCTGGTGGGGGAGCGCCGGGTTCGCGCGATCCTCGCCACCCACGCCCACGACGACCACGTCCGGGTCGCCCCGGCGCTGGCCCGGGCCACCGGCGCGCCGGTGCTGCTGCACCCCGACGACCGGGTCCTCTGGGACCTGGTCCACCCGGATGTGCCACCCGGGGGCGAGCTGCGCGACGGGGAGCGTATCGAGGTGGGCGGGGTGACGCTGACGGCGTTGCACACTCCGGGGCACAGCCCGGGCGCGTGCAGTTTCCACGCGCCCGCCCTGGGCGCGGTCTTCACCGGCGACACGCTCTTCGCCGGCGGGCCGGGCGCCACCGGCCGGTCCTACAGCGACTTCGGCGTCATCATCGAGTCGATCCGGTCCCGGCTGCTCACCCTGTCCCCGGAGACGGTCGTGCACACCGGGCACGGCGCCGACACGACGGTCGGCGCCGAGGCGCCGCACCTCGACGAGTGGATCGCCCGGGGGCACTGACCGTTGGTCACGGCGGGGCCGGTCGCGCGGTCGCGCCCGCGTCCCGGCACTGGCCCCGCCCGACCGGAGCGGCCGTGCCGGCCGGGGCGGTGGATCACCGCTCGGCGCGGCCGCCCAGCACCGGCTTGACGTCCAGCACCGGCGTGCCGTCGAGCGCCTCCAGGTCGGCGACATGCACCCGCAGACCGTCGACTGCCAGCAGGCGTACCCGGTGCAGGCCGACCGGGTTGGGGCGGTGCGCCGAGCGGGTGGAGAAGACGCCTGTCTCCGGCCGCGACGTGTCGCCGCGCGGATGCACCGTCAGCACGTCCCGCCGGGCGCGGTCGAGCCAGGTCACCACCAACGCGTCGGCGCCGGGCCGCAGGTCGCGCAGAGCCGGGGCGACCTCCGGTACGAAGACCAGCCAGGACTCCGGTGCCCCCTCGTCCCCCTGCTTCGGAGCCGTGTCGGGATCGGTCAGCGGTGACTCGACCCGACCGACCGGCCGGACGGTGTACTCCACACTGCTCATCGGATGGCCTTTCGCCGGAAGCGGGTGACCTCGGCCTCCAGGATGCCGATCATCCGGCTCCGCGCGAAGTGTCCGTCCGGCCGGTAGCTGCGACCGGCCGCCCTCCGGGCGGCGAGTGCGCCGAAATCGTCCGCGACTCACCGATCGCGTGACCCGGACGCGGATGCGAGTTGCGCGCCGGACGCCCCTGACGGCGCCGCTGCCTTCTCGCCCACCGGCCGGGTCGGGTGTCCCTATTCCGCCGCGTGACCAGCGCCGCAGCCTCGCCCGACGGGGGCGTATCCGGAATGACCGACACGTCAACCTGGTTGTGTCCCCCGTACCGCCGGAGCCCAAACCCCTTCCGGTGCGGACATCCCCCGAGGAGTGCTCATCCCGGAGCGCTTCGCATGATCGAAAGGGCAACCATCGTGAAGGTCGACTTCACTCGATGGCTCCCGGCCATCGCGAAGGACTCTTACCAGAAGACCGCACTGAGCGTGGTGGGCGTGGCCGTCCTCGGTGGCCTCGCGTTCGGGCCGACCGCGGTCGCCGCCCCCGTCACCATCGGACCCCACGAGGCCGCCATCGCCGCCATCGACTACGCCACCGGCAAGGGTGGGGATGGGCATGGTGCCACCGGGGAGTCCGGTCTGACCACCGGTTCCCGTGACGGCAAGCTGCCGGCCGGCCACCCGAGCCGGGAGGAACTGGTCCCGTACGGTGTCCAGGGCGCCCAGTCGCGTATCCCCCTGGACGACGCGCAGCTCGCCAACGCCAAGGCGATCATCAAGGCCGCCAAGAAGACAGGTGTGGGTGATCGAGGCGCGGTGATCGGCATCGCGACGTCGCTGCAGGAGTCGAAGCTCTACAACCTCGGCCACCTCGGCGCGTACAACGACCATGACTCGCAGGGCCTGTTCCAGCAGCGCCCGTCGTCCGGTTGGGGCACTCCTGAGCAGATCACCGACCCGGACTACGCCGCGACGGCGTTCTTCACCGCGCTGAAGAACGTGGACGGGTGGCAGAACCTGCCGCTGACCCAGGCCGCGCAGACCGTCCAGGTCTCGGCCTACCCGTTCGCGTACGCGCAGTGGGAGGACCAGGCGGCGGACATCGTCCAGCAGCTCGGCTGAGGTGTGGAACCTCGTGAACCGGCCGGTCCCTTCGGGGCCGGCCGGTTTCCTCTGCACCGGGATCGTCCTGCCGTCCGGTGGACGGTGACCCTTGCAGAATCCATCCGATGTTCGTGCGTGTCGGGTTGGTGGGCGCCGCGACGTCTCGGACCTCCGGTCGATCACCGGGGCGTTCGGGGCGATCAGTGCCTTTGTCCGGTTCACGCTCACCGCGTCGGGGTGTGGTCGCCGCCGCTGGTGGGTTTGGGTGGGTTTGGGGTGTGGCC
>NZ_SMKG01000003.1 GCF_004348525.1 Micromonospora sp. 15K316
GGGCGGGCATCCGGCTCAGCCCCGGGTGGAGCGGCGGACGGTACGGGGCCGGCGCAGCGTGACGAGGGCGACGATCAGCCCGGCGACGGCCAGCGCCACCCCGAACGGCACCAGCAGCCCCCCGGTGAAGCCACCCGCGGTGCCGCCGTACCCGGTGGCCGGGCCTCGGCTGGGCTTCACCGACTTCACCACCTGGAGCATCGTCGAGGCGGTCTCGCCGTCGCGGCACTCGAGCTTCACGCGGTAGTTGCCCGGACGGGTGCGCTCCCGCACCATCGGCGCGGCGGTGAGCAGCCCCCGCTGCGGCTGCACCTGGACGCGACCGAACGCGTCCGACACCACGATCGCGGGGACCGAGTTGTCCCGGCAACTGGCCTTGACGCCGACCAGGAAGCCCGGCTGGACGGTGCTCGGGCTGACCTCCACGAAGACGTCCACGATCGGGTTCGGCTGGGGTGCGGCGACCGGGTCCGGCTGCCCGCCGGGCTCCGACGCCCCGGGTTCGGGGGCGGCCTGCGAGAAGGCGGCGGGTGAGGCGGTGACCTGCGTCGGCGGCCCCTCGACGGCCGCCTCCCGTCCGGCCGCCACCACCAGCAGCAGGCCGGCGATCATGGCCGACAGGACGAATTCACCGCGGGTCATGCGCGATGCCTCCTCCCGACGCCGGGTGGCCGGACGGGCAGCGGGCTGCCCGTCCGCCGTACGAGATGGATCCTCTCATTCCTGGGCGAACATCACATCCGATCCGGCGGGATGGTCGCGTACGCTCAGGTCGCTGTGACCTCCATCGACCATGACCCCACGCGCGCCGCGCCGCGGCCACCCCTTCGGACGATCCGCACCTTCCATCCTCGGCGGGGCCGGATGACCGGGCGGCAGGCCGACGCGCTGGACCGACTCTTCCGGGCGTACGGCCTGGACGTGCCGGACGGACCCGGCGCCCCGATCGACCTGGCCGGCCTCTTCGGCCGGACGGCGCCGGTGGTGCTGGAGATCGGATCGGGCATGGGCGACACCACCGCGGCGATGGCCGCCGCCGACCCGGATCGAGACTATCTGGCGGTCGAGGTGCACACGCCGGGAATCGCCAACCTGCTCGACCTCGTCGAGCGGCACGTCCTGCGCAACGTGCGGGTGGCGAAGGGCGACGCGCTGGAGCTGGTGCGCCGGCTGCCGTCCGGCTCGCTCGACGCGGTGCACGTCTTCTTTCCCGACCCGTGGCCGAAGGCGCGGCACCACAAGCGACGGCTGATCCAGCCGACCCACGTGGCCCTGCTGCGCGACCGGCTCACGCCCGGTGGCGTGCTGCACTGCGCCACCGACTGGGCCGAGTACGCCGAGGCGATGCGGGAGACGCTGGACGCCGACCCGGAGCTGGTCAACCCGCACGAGGGCTTCGCGCCCCGCCCGGCGCACCGGCCGGTGACGAAGTTCGAACGGCGCGCCCTGCTGGCCGACCGCCCCGTCGCCGACCTGATCTACCGCCGCCGCTGACGGAGCCGCCCGCGCCACCGCCGCCACCGAGCGCGCGGCCCCGACTCGGCCGCCGCCGCTGACCGAGTCCCCCGCTCCACCACCACCGCCGCCGAGGGTTGCCCTGGCTCCGCCGCCGCGCCGCCGAGGAGGTGGCGGCGGGGCGGGCTGTCGCTTTCTGATGATCCGTCACCCCGGTTGGCGGAAGGCGTCATGATCCAGGCACCATTGACGGGCTATGACGCTCACCGCCGCGCTGCCCGCGACCGCCGACCCCGACACCCTCTACGACGCCTTCGCCGGCTGGGCCAAGGAGCGTGGCCTCGACCTCTACCCCCACCAGGAGGAGGCGGTGATCGAGATCGTCTCCGGCGCCAACGTGATCATGAATACGCCGACCGGCTCCGGCAAGAGCCTGGTCGCGATCGCGGCGCACTTCGCGGCCCTGGCCGACGACCGGACGACCTTCTACACCGCCCCGATCAAGGCGCTGGTCTCGGAGAAGTTCTTCGCCCTCTGCGAGGTCTTCGGCGCCGAGAACGTCGGGATGCTCACCGGCGACGCCAGCGTCAACGCCGACGCCCCGATCATCTGCTGCACCGCAGAGATCCTGGCGAACCTCGCACTGCGTGAGGGCAGCCGGGCCGACGTCGGCCAGGTGGTCATGGACGAGTTCCACTTCTACGCCGAGCCCGACCGCGGCTGGGCCTGGCAGGTGCCACTCATCGAGCTGCCACAGGCCCAGTTCATCCTGATGTCGGCCACCCTCGGCGACACCACCCGCTTCGTCGACGACCTGACCCGGCGTACCGGGCGGGCGACCGCCGTCGTCCGCTCGGCCGAGCGTCCGGTCCCGCTGCTCTTCTCGTACGCGATGACGCCGCTGCACGAGACGCTGGAGGAGCTGCTGGAGACGAAGCAGGCCCCGGTCTACGTCGTGCATTTCACCCAGGCCGCCGCCCTGGAACGCGCCCAGGCGCTGATGAGCGTCAACGTCTGCACGCGCGCCGAGAAGGACATGATCGCCCAGGCGATCGGGAACTTCCGGTTCACCTCCGGCTTCGGCAAGACCCTGTCCCGGCTGGTACGGCACGGCATCGGCGTACACCACGCGGGCATGCTGCCCAAGTACCGCCGGCTGGTCGAGACCCTCGCCCAGGCCGGGTTGCTCAAGGTCATCTGCGGCACCGACACCCTCGGCGTCGGCATCAACGTGCCGATCCGCACCGTGCTCTTCACCGGCCTGTCCAAGTACGACGGGGTGCGCACCCGGCTGCTCAAGGCGCGGGAGTTCCACCAGATCGCCGGGCGCGCCGGCCGGGCCGGCTTCGACACCATCGGCCGGGTCGTGGTGCAGGCGCCGGAGCACGTGATCGACAACGAGAAGGCCCTCGCCAAGGCGGGTGACGACCCGAAGAAGCGGCGCAAGGTGGTCAAGAAGAAGCCGCCGGAGGGCTCGATCGGCTGGGGTGAGGCGACGTTCCAGCGCCTCGTCGATGCCGAGCCGGAGCCGCTCACCTCCAGCTTCCAGGTCAGCCACTCGATGCTGCTCAACGTCATCGGACGGCCGGGTGACGCGTTCGCCGCCATGCGGCACCTGCTCACCGACAACCACGAGGACCGGGCCGCGCAGCGCCGGCACATCCGCCGGGCGATCGCCATCTACCGGGCGTTGCGCGCCGGTGGGGTGGTCGAGGAGCTGGCCGAGCCGGACGAGACCGGCCGCCGGGTCCGGCTCACCGTCGACCTCCAGCTCGACTTCGCCCTCAACCAGCCGCTCTCCCCGCTGGCCCTGGCCGCCGTCGAGCTGCTGGACCGGGAGTCCCCGTCCTACGCCCTTGACGTGCTGTCGGTGATCGAGTCGATCCTCGACGACCCGCGCCAGGTGCTCTCCGCGCAGCAGTTCAAGGCGCGCGGCGAGGCGGTCGCCGCGATGAAGGCCGAGGGCATCGAGTACGAGGCCCGCCTCGAACTGCTCGACGAGGTCACCTGGCCCAAGCCGCTCGCCGAGCTGCTGGAGTCGGCGTACGAGATGTACCGGCAGGGGCACCCGTGGGTGGCCGACCACCAGCTCTCCCCCAAGTCCGTCGTACGGGACATGTACGAGCGGGCGATGACCTTCTCCGAGTACGTCCAGTTCTACGGGCTGTCCCGCTCCGAGGGGCTCGTCCTGCGCTACCTCGCCGACGCGTACAAGACGCTGCGGCAGACCGTCCCCGAGGACGCCAAGACCGAGGAGCTGATCGACCTCATCGAGTGGCTCGGCGAGCTGGTCCGGCAGGTCGACTCCAGCCTCATCGACGAGTGGGAGCGGCTGCGCAACCCGTCCGACGTCGACGAGGTCGCCGCCTCGCTCGACGACCGGCCCGCGGCGGTGACCCGCAACGCCCGGGCGTTCCGGGTGCTGGTGCGCAACGCGCTGTTCCGCCGGGTCGAGCTGGCCGCCCTACGCCGCTGGGACCTGCTCGGCGACCTCGACGGTGGGCACGGCTGGCACGCCGACGCCTGGGCGGACGCGCTGGAGCCCTACTTCGACACGTACGACGCCGTCGGCACCGGGCCGGATGCCCGCGGCCCGGCCCTGCTCATGATCGACCAGGGCCGGGAGCGGTGGACCGTCCGGCAGATCCTGGACGACCCCGAGGGCGATCACGACTGGGGCATCAACGCGGAGATCGACCTGGCCGCGTCGGACGAGGCCGGCGAGGCGGTCGTCCGGATCACCTCCGTCGGGCAGCTCTGAATCCACTCACGACACGGGGTTGGGCACGCCGAGGTAGGGGAAGTACGCCAGCATGTCGTCGTGCGGCTGGAGCCCGGTCGGGGGCAGCTTGCCCTTGGTCAGCCAGGCGAAGCGGTAGCTGAAGACGTCGTCGACGAGGGCCCGACCGTTCGGGTAGGCGGCGGGCTTCGACCGGTCGTAGGGAAGGATGTCGGGTAGGCATTGGAGGGCGGTCGTCCTGGCCTCCTCCGGCGAGTAGCCGCCCTTCTCCAGCAGCTGGGACCACGGGCCCAGGTAGTTCGCCACGTCGTCGGCGGGCTGCCGCGAGTTGTACCGGTTCTTCTCGCCGTCGGGGTTGATGAACGGGTTGATGGTCGGGTGCCCACCACGGTCCATCTGCTCGAGCATCCCGTCGTCGCGGCGCCGGCTGATCGACGCCCACACCCCGATCGTCGTCCCGCCGAGCAGGTCGGAGGGGACGTCCAGCGCGATGCTGTCGACGTTGTTGTTGGCGAAGTCGTCGTTCCCGGTCCACTTCATCCCGTGCAGGGCGCCCTCGACATCGGCGAAGAACGGGTCGCTGCGCAGCCCGGCCCAGAGCCGCATCGGGCCCGGCTCGTCGACGGGGACGGGCTGGACCGTGCCGTCGAAGCTGACCGGGAAGGACTCGGCGATCACCTGGCCGGCGGGCTCCGGCTGTCGGGCGTCGGCCCCCGTGGCGTACCAGGCGGTCCCCGTCTGGCGGCCGTTGTCGTACTCGGAGAAGGTGAACGTGAAGGCGATGTCGGCCTGCGCGTCGCCGTCGGTGTCGATGTTGATCCGGTAGACCGCGCCGGGATAGAACTCCGGGCCGGTGGTGGCCGGCGGTACCGGAGGCGGGGCGACAGTCGGGTTCGCATCGATGATCAATATCGTTCGGTCGGGGTCCTCCATCGAGGTGAAGGCGAACAGGTCGGTGAGTTCGAGCCGGCGGTCGTCACCCGGAAACCCCAGGTTGTCGGCGCTGAAGTGGTTGGACATGGTGCTCCTCGGTAGCGGAGGGAGTCCGGCAGCGCCTGTGGCCGCTGGGCACGGCTGCTGGGCGCGTTCACGTGGGGACGCTAGTGAGCCCGACGGTTAATCACAGGCGTTTCGTGGACTCGCGCCCGACCGGGTGAACGGCCGGTTCCGCCCTTTTCGTGCACTGGGCGATGTCAGCCCCGTCGATTAGAATGTATGTACTAATCACGGCTGCTGAGCTGGGAGGACGCCCGTGACCGCGCCCACCTCCACCCCCCTCACCCCGTACGCGACGCTGCTCGGCTTCACCCGCTACGTCGACCGCACCGGCCCCACGAAGGCCACCTTCGTCGGGGGCCTGCGCAAGCAGCGGGCGAGCCGGCACGGCTTCAACCCACACGGCCAGTTCGTCAAGGCGCTCAAGGCCGACATCGCCTTCCACACCGGCGGCACCCACCTCGACCAGGTGGCCGACCAGGTCAAGCCCCGCTGGCGTCCGCTCTACCAGGCGCTGGTGCCGGGCGCGACTGCCTGGCTGCGCTCCCTCGGCGAGCCCGCCTCGATCGATCTGGCTCAGACCCGCGACGCCCTCGCCATGCTCGGCGACCTGCCCGTCAAGATCAACCCGCAGTTCGGCGTACGGCACGCCGACGGGCGCGTCGAGGCGATCCGTCTGCACTTCGACGAGACCCCGCCGAGCGAGGAGGCGGTGCTCGCCACCCTGCACCTGATGGCCCGCCACATGGACGCCGTGCTCCCGCACGCCGAGCCGGTCCTGGTCGACGTGCGGCGTGGCCAGGCGTACCGGATGCCCGAGGGCGTCAAGCCCGACCAGGTCGAACGTTGGCTCGCCGGCGAGGCCGCCGCGTTCCGCGCCCTCTGGTCCACCGCCGCCTGACCCACCCCACCTCGGTCGCGTTCCGCGCAACATCCGGGCAGTCGCTACCTCCGCCTCGGCGAAGGCACGGCGTCCCGGATGTTGCGCGGACATCCGGGTCGGGGTGCCACCAGGGTTATCCACAGGGTCTGCGCAGGGGCCTGCCTGGCATCCACAGTGGCGGCATGCCCGTCTCACCTCGTCGCCCCGTTCCCTTGCGGGGGCGCGTCTTCCGCGGCTCCGACGCCGTCGCCCGAGGGCTCCTGACCCGGGGCGAACTACGCAGCCGAGCGTGGCGACCGCTCTTCCGGGACGTCTACGCCGACGCCCAGCTGGCGGTCTCGCACCACACTCGCTGCCTGGCGGCGGCGCGGTGGGTGCTACCCGACCAGGCCGCGATCGCCGGACGAAGCGCGGCCGCCCTCTACGGGATCGGTTCGGTGGGCCCGGCACAGCCACTCGACGTCCTGGTGCCGATGGGGCACCGGTTCGGACCTGTCACCGGGCTCGACATCCACACGGCGGCGTCGACCGAGGCCGATCTGCGAGTCCGCGCCGGAATTCGGGTGACCACGGCAGTGCGCACCTGCTGGGATCTGGCCCAGTGGCTTCCGGTCGAGGAAGCGGTGGCGCTCGTCGACGGATTCGTCCGGCAGCGGCTGGTGGGGGTCGACACCGTGCAGGGCTACGCGCGCGCCCGGACGGGGCTACGCGGGTGGAAACGGATGCTCCGCGTCGCGGATCTGACGGATCCGGGAGCGGAGTCACCTCCCGAGTCGGTGCTGCGGGTTCGACTCGTGATGGCGGGTCTACCGAGACCGGTCACCCAGTTCGTGGTGGAACGGGACGGTAGGTTCCTCGCCCGGGTCGACCTCGCGTGGCCGCAGTTCAAGGTCGCGGTCGAGTACGACGGCGTCTGGCACCACGATCCCGAGCAGCTGCACCGCGACCGCCGTCGCCTGAACCGCCTCGTCGGCCAGGATTGGACGGTGTTGCACGTGACCGCGAAGCGCCTCAAGGAGGACTTCGAGGGCGTCGTGACCGAGATACGCCAGGCGCTCCGCTCCCGAGCCCGCTGACGCCGGCCAGAACGGCAAGATCCGCGCAACTTCCGGGAAGTTGCCGCCTCGGAGCGAGCCGAAGCAGCAACTTCCCCGAAAGTGCGCGGATCTTGAGGCAGGACCCCGGGTGGATCTTGCGGATCTGGGGGGGGTTAGGCGGTGAGGTGCTTTTGGAGGTCGTCGAGGATCTTGTTGGCGGCGCCGACACCGATGCCGGTCATCCAGACCTCGTCGGGCACGACGTACACCTTGTTGGCCTTGACCGCCGAGAGGTTCTTCCAGAGGCTGCCGCCGGTGACCTTGGCCTGCTCGGCGGCGGCCTTCTCGCCGAACGCCGTAACGAAGATGACGTCACCGTCGACCTCGCTGATCCGCTCGGGGCTGACCTCGTCGAAGCGCTTGTCCTCCTTGTTCGCCAGCAGCTGCCGCTCGGGGCGGGCGAGCCCGGCGTCACCGAGCACGATGCCGGAGAAGGAATCCGGGCCGTAGACCCGGATGCTGCCGGGGCGGAAGCGGACGATGGAGATCTTCTGCGCGGCGGCGGCGCCCAGCTTCGCGCCGAACTCCTTGGCCCGGGTCTCGTACTGCGTCAGCAGGTCCTTGCTCTCCTGCTCCTTGCCGAGCGTCTTGCCGTCGAGGAGGAAGTTCTCCTTCCAGGTGATGCCGACCTTCTCGGTGAACACGGTCGGCGCGATGGCGGAGAGCTCGTCGTAGAACTTCTCCTGGCGGAACTTGCTGCCCAGGATGAGGTCCGGCTTCAGGGCGTTGATCGCCTCGATGTCGGGCTCGCTGATCTGCCCGACGTCCTTGATGCTGGCGAGCTTCTCCTCGCCGAAGTAGGTCGGCCAGCCCTTCGCCTCACCCGTGTTGGTGGCCCCGACCGGGGTCAGGCCGAGCGAGAGCATCGTGTCGATCTTGTCGCTGTCGAGCACGACGACGCGCTGCGGGTGGGCGGGCACCTTGGTGGTGCCCATGGCGTGGGTGATCTCCCGGGTCTCCCCGCCGGCGTTGCTGCCGGCAACCGGGTCGCTCTCACCGCACGCGGTGAGTCCGACGCCGAGGGCGACGGCCGCGGCGAGAGCGGCGACGAGACGACGACGCATCAGTGTCCTTCCGAAGGGTACGAGCCGGCGAGGGCGGTCGCGCCGCCGGCTGGGGTTCCACCGGTGGATCCGGTGGGTGAGCTGGCCTCGGGGGCCGCGGCGGCACCGGCCGGAGCCGGCTCGGGCGTCCGCGCCGCCGGGTCGGCCAGGGTGGGGCTGGTGAGCGCGGGCACCACCAGCGGCGCGCCGGTCACCGGGCAGGGCACGACCACGCAGTCGAGCCCGAAGACCTCGCGGACCAGGTCCGCCGTGAGGATCTCGCGCGGCGGCCCGGCGGCCACCACGGCGCCGGCCCGCATGGCGACCAGGTGGTCGGCGTACCGGGCGGCCTGGTTGAGGTCGTGCAGCACGGCGACGACGGTCCGGCCCCGCTCGACGCGCAGCCGGTGCAGCAGGTCCAGCACCTCCACCTGGTGGGCCAGGTCGAGGAAGGTGGTCGGCTCGTCGAGCAGCAGCGCCTCGGTGTCCTGGGCGAGCGTCATGGCGATCCACACCCGCTGGCGCTGCCCGCCGGAGAGCGTGTCCACCGGCCGGTCGGCGAGGCCGGCGACGTCGGCGAGGGCCATCGCGCGGTCCACGGCCGAGCTGTCCTCCTCCGACCACTGCCGCCACCAGCGTTGGTAGGGCTGCCGGCCCCGGCCGACCAGGTCCGCCACGGTGACCCCCTCGGGCACCAGCGGGCTCTGCGGCAGCACGGCGAGCCGCCGGGCGACCTCCCGGGTGGGCAGCTCCTGGATGGCCTTGCCGTCCAGCAGCACGGCGCCACGGCGCGGGACGAGCAGCCGGGCCAGCGTCCGCAGCAGGGTCGACTTGCCGCAGGCGTTCGGTCCGACGATCACGGTGAACGCATCGGCGGGCAGCTCCAGGTCCAGCCCGTCCAGCACGGTCCGCTCGTCGTAGCCGGCGACCAGGTCGCGGGTGGAGAGCATCACGCCTCCCGAAGGGTGGTCGACGAATGGGGAAGGGGACGGTGGGTCACGACGACCTCCGGCGGCCGCGGAGCAGCAGGTACATCAGGTACGGACCACCGATGGCGGCGGTCAGCACGCCGGCGGGCAGCTGCGTCGGGGCGAAGAGCCGCCGCCCGACGAGATCGGCGAGCACGAGCAGCAGCGCGCCCATCAGCGCGGCGCAGACCAGCGGTGGGCGTTCGGCGCGTACCAGCCGGCGGGCCACCTGCGGGGCGACGAGGGCCACGAAGTCGACCGCGCCGACCTGGGCGGTGACCATCGCGGCGACGAGCACGCCGGTGCCGGCGAGCGCGATCCGGCGGGACACCGGGCGCAGTCCGATACCCCGGGCGGTGTCGTCGTCGAGCGCGCTGCTGTTCAGCGCCCAGCCCGCCCAGGCCAGCACCGGCAGGAGCAGGAGCAGGGTGCCGCCGATCCAGGCGGCCTCGGTCCAGCCCTTGCCGGCCAGGGTGCCGATCAGCCAGATCTGGGCGCGCTGCCCGTCGATCGCCTCGGCGGTGAGCATGACGATCTCGGTGAGCGCCTTCAGGGCGAACGCGACCGCCACGCCGGCCAGCACGAACCGCTGCGCGGCCAGCCCGTGCCGGGCGCCGAGGGCGAGCACCAGGGCGGCGGCGACCAACCCACCGGCGAGGGCCGCCGGCCCGACGACCACCGCCGCCGCGCCGCTGGTCAGCGCCACCGTCGCGGCGAGGCCGGCGCCCTGGGTGACCCCGATGACGTCCGGGCTGGCGAGGGGGTTGCGCGCCACGCTCTGGATCAGCGTGCCGGCCACCCCGAACGCCGCGCCGGCCACGGCGGCCAGCACGACCCGGGGCAACCGCAGGTCGAGCACGACGAGGTCGTACGGGGTGCCGGCGCCGGAGAGCGAACGCAGCACGTCTCCCGCGGCGACGTACGGGGTGCCGAGGGAGAGGCTGAGCACGGAGGCCACCGCCAGCAGCACCAGCAGTACGGCGGCGACCAGCACGGAGCGGCGACGGATCTGCACGCTCAGCGAGCCGATCCGCAGGAGTGAGCGGCCGGGCAGGCGGACGATGCCGGGCGTGACGCCGCGGGACTCGACGGCGGAGGTCCGCTCGCGGCTGGGGGCGGTCACGCGGTCACCACCTTCGCGCGGCGGACCAGGAGGGCGAGCAGGGGCGCGCCGACCAGGGCGGTGATGATGCCGGCCGGCACCTCGCCGGGCGGGTCGATGAGCCGCCCCACGATGTCGGCGCCGAGCAGCAGGGCCGGTCCGAGCAGCGCCGAGACGGTCAGGGTCCAGCGGTGGTCGGCGCCGACCAGCGCGCGGGCCAGGTGCGGCACGGCCAGACCGACGAACGCGACCGGCCCGGCGGCGGCCACGGCGGCGCCGGTGAGCAGCACGGCGGCGATCCCGCCGCCGAGCCGGACCAGGCCGACGCGGTTGCCGAGCCCGCGCGCCACGTCGTCGCCGAGGGCCAGCGCGTCGAGGCCACGGGCGACCAGGGCGGCCAGGGCGAGTCCCGCGAGCACGAACGGCAGCACCTGCACGGCGACGGAGAGGTCGCGTCCGGTGAGCCCGCCCACCACCCAGAACCGGTACTCCTCGAAGGTGCGGGCGTCGATGCTGAGCAGGGCGAACACCACGGAGCCGAGGCTCGCGTCGAGCGCGGCGCCGACCAGCGCGAGGGTGACCGGGCTGGCGCCCTCGCGGGCGCGGGCGGCCACGGCGAAGACCAGCAGCCCGGCGAGGAAGGCGCCGCCGATGCCGAACCAGACGTACCCGGCGAGCGTGCTCACGCCGAACACGGAGATGGCCAGCACCACACCGAAGGACGCGCCGGCGCTGATGCCGAGGATGCGCGGCTCGGCCAGCGGGTTGCGGGTGAGGGCCTGGAGGAGCACGCCGGCGACCGCGAGCGCCACGCCCACGGCGAGACCGAGGGCGGTACGCGGCAGACGCAGCTCGCGGACGATGGTGCTCGCCTCGCCGCCGTCGGGCGACACGAGGGCGTGCCACACCTGGTCGACGGGGATCGGCCGGCTGCCGAGGGCGAAGCTGGCCAGCACGGTGAGCAGTAGCACCAGCGCGGCGGCGGAGGTGACCGCGATCCGGCGCCCGCGACGGGTGCCGGTGCGGCGGCCGGGGTCGACCGGCCGGCTGAGAAGGGTGGTCACGAAGCTCCTGCGGATTCGCGCTTAGGTACGCCTTACCTTAGCCGACCCGGTTAGGCGCACCTAACCGGCAACCCTTCATCGAACCTCGTTGACCTGCGCGGACGACCGCGAACCGGGCACCGGCGGGCACGTACCCCCCTAGGGTGGGGGGATGCGATACGACCAGCACACGGTCGTCCTGCTGGCGTACCCCCCGGACGCCCCGCAGATGCCGCCCGAGGCGTTCGACCGGCTGCACGCCGCGCACCTGGCCCACCAGGCCGGGCTGGTGGAGCAGGACCTCGTCCTCGCGGCCGGCCCCTTCGTGGCCGCGGACGACGAACGGCTCCGCGGCTTCGTGGTGCTCTCCGTGCACCCGGACATGGCGCGTGAGCTCTTCCACAACGATCCGGCGGTGCGCGCCGGGCTGCTGGAGGCGCGGGTGATGAGCTGGATGGTCCCCGAGGGCAACCTCCGGTTCGAGGGCGTGCCGGTGCCGCGTTCGATGCTCGAGGCGGCGGCCGGCGACTGACCCGCGGACCGTGTTCCGGCGGTCCCGGTCAGTCGCCGGGTCGCGGCGCCGGCACGGGCTCGGCCGCCGGTTCGATCTGGTGGTCGGCCCAGACGTACGTCTCGGGGAGCAGGTCACCGATCGACACGACGCGCGGCGCGTCCGTCGGCCCGACGATCACCCGGATCGACGGGAAGTAGTCGCGCAGCACCTGCCGGCATCGCCCGCAGGGCGGGATCACCCCCCGCCCCCGGTCGCCCACGGCGACGATGGTCTCCAGCTCGGTCGCGCCCTGGGTGGCGGCGGCGCCGATCGCGACCACCTCGGCGCAGGGCCCGCCGGTGAAGTGGTAGACGTTCACGCCGGTGAAGACCCGGCCGTCCGCGGTACGGGCCGCGGCGGCCACCGTGTGGTTCTCGCTGCGGCAGCGCAGCTTCGCGACGGCTGTCGCGGCCTGCACCAGCGCCCGGTCGGTGTCCCGCATCTCCATGCCGCTCCCCCGATGGTCGATCGGCGGCCACTCTAGCCGGGGCGGCCGGGCGGGCCGCGCGCTGCGGGCGGTAAACCAGGAGGCGGCTCCCGAGCCGCGGCCTATCCTTGGCCACGACATGCAGAATCCAGCCGTACCCGCCGCACCCGACGCCGTCCGGGAGCTGCACCGCCGCCTCACTCCCCTGATCTTCCGCGACCAGCGCCGGCTCCAGCGGCGACTGGACGGCGCTCGGAAGCTCCGCGACCCGCAGCGGCGGGCGGCGGCGCTGGCCGAGATCACCACCGAGGTCGAGCGGGCCGAGCAGCGGCTCGCCGATCGGCGGGCCGCCGTGCCGACGGTCACCTACCCGGCCGGCCTGCCGGTGAGCGAGCGCAAGGACGACCTCGCCGCCGCGATCCGCGAGCACCAGGTGGTGATCGTGGCCGGCGAGACCGGCTCCGGCAAGACCACCCAGCTGCCCAAGATCTGTCTGGAGCTGGGTCGGGGGATCACCGGGCTGATCGGGCACACCCAACCCCGGCGGCTGGCCGCGCGTACGGTCGCCGACCGGATCGCCGAGGAGCTCGGCACCGAACTGGGCGACGTGGTCGGCTACAAGGTCCGCTTCACCGACCAGGTGAGCGACCGGAGCCTGGTGAAGCTGATGACCGACGGCATCCTGCTCGCCGAGTTGCAGACCGACCGGATGCTGCGGCAGTACGACACCCTGATCATCGACGAGGCGCACGAACGCAGCCTCAACATCGACTTCATCCTCGGCTACCTGAAGCAGCTGCTGCCGCGCCGGCCCGACCTCAAGGTGGTCATCACGTCGGCGACCATCGAGACGGACCGCTTCGCCCGGCACTTCGCCGACGCCGAGGGCCGGCCCGCGCCGGTCATCGAGGTCTCCGGCCGGACGTACCCGGTGGAGGTGCGCTACCGGCCGCTGGTCGAGGTCACCGAGTCCGACGAGCAGGACGGGGACGAGGAGAACGTCCGCGACCAGATCCAGGCGATCGGCGACGCCGTCGAGGAGCTGGCCGCCGAGGGCCCCGGCGACATCCTGGTCTTCCTCAGCGGCGAGCGGGAGATCCGCGACACCGCCGACGCGCTGGGCCGGCTGGTGGAGAAGAAGCCGCTGCTGCGCGGCACCGAGATCCTGCCGTTGTACGCGCGGCTCTCCGCCGCCGAGCAGCACCGGGTGTTCGCCCCGCACGGCGGACGGCGGGTCGTGCTCGCCACAAACGTGGCGGAGACGTCGCTGACCGTCCCCGGCATCAAGTACGTGGTCGACCCCGGCACCGCGCGGATCTCCCGGTACAGCAACCGGCTCAAGGTGCAGCGGCTGCCGATCGAGCCGGTCTCCCAGGCCTCGGCGAACCAGCGCAAGGGGCGCTGCGGCCGCACCTCGGACGGCATCTGCATCCGCCTCTACGACGAGCAGGACTTCCTCTCCCGGCCCGAGTTCACCGATCCGGAGATCCTGCGCACCAACCTCGCCTCCGTCATCCTCCAGATGACCGCGATCGGGCTCGGCGACATCGCCGCGTTCCCGTTCATCGAGCCGCCGGACCGGCGCAACATCACCGACGGCGTCAACCTGCTGCACGAGCTGGGCGGGTTGGATCCGGCCGAGGCCGACCCGGCGAAGCGGCTCACCCCGCTCGGACGGCGGCTGGCGCAGCTGCCCGTCGACCCGAGGCTGGCCCGCATGGTCGTCGAGGGGGAGCGCAACGGCTGCGCCACCGAGGTCATGGTGATCGCGGCGGCGCTCTCCATCCAGGACCCGCGGGAACGGCCGGCGGACAAGCAGGCCCAGGCCGACCAGGCGCACGCCCGGTTCACCGACCGGGAGTCGGACTTCGTGGCGCTGCTGAACCTCTGGCGCTACCTGCGGGAGCAGCAGCGGACGCTCTCCTCCAGCGCCTTCCGCCGGATGTGCCGGGCCGAGTACCTCAACTACCTGCGGGTACGCGAGTGGCAGGACATCGTCAGCCAGCTGCGCCAGGTGTTGCGTACCCCCGAACAGGGCGGTGGCGGGCGCGGCGGGCGACCGGCGCGGGAGGCCGGCGCGAGCGACGGTGGCCGGCGCGGCGGCGGCGCGGACCTGCCGGAGGAGATCGACACTCCCAAGGTCCACCAGTCGCTGCTGGCCGGGCTGCTCTCGCACGTCGGTCTGAAGGACACGCAGAAGAACGAGTACCTGGGCGCGCGGGGCGCGAAGTTCGCGCTCTTCCCCGGCTCGGCGCTGTTCCGCAAGCCACCGCGCTGGGTGATGGCCGCCGAGCTGGTGGAGACGTCCCGGCTCTGGGGCCGCATCGCCGGCCGGGTCGAGCCGGAGTGGGTGGAGCCCCTCGCCCAGCACCTGGTGAAACGCAGCTACAGCGAGCCGCACTGGGAGAAGAAGCAGGCGGCCGTGATGGCGTACGAGAAGGTGACCCTCTACGGCATCCCGCTGGTCACCTCCCGGAAGGTCAACTTCGGCCGGATCGACCCGGCGCTCAGCCGTGAGCTCTTCGTCCGGCACGCGCTGGTCGAGGGCGACTGGCAGACCCACCACCAGTTCTGGCGCGACAACCAGCGGCTGCTGGGGGAGATCGAGGAGCTGGAGAACCGGGCCCGGCGGCGGGACATCCTCGTCGACGACGAGACCATCTTCGCCTTCTACGACGCGCGCATCCCCGCCGACGTGGTCTCCGGCCGGCACTTCGACAGCTGGTGGAAGAAGGCCCGGCGGGAGCAGCCCGACCTGCTCACCTTCACCCGTGAGCTGCTGGTCAACGCGGGCCGGGGCGGGGTGGCGGAGGCCGACTTCCCCGACGAGTGGCGGGCCGACGGGGTCGCCCTGCCGCTGACGTACACCTTCGAGCCGGGCACCGAGACCGACGGGGTCACGGTGGACATCCCGCTGCCGCTGCTGAACCAGGTGCCGGCCGAGAGCTTCGACTGGCAGGTGCCGGGGCTGCGCGAGGAGCTGGTCGTCGCGCTGATCCGGTCGCTGCCCAAGGCGGTGCGCCGCAACTTCGTCCCGGTGCCCGACTACGCCCGGGCGGCGCTCGCCGCGATGCCCGCGGGCGAGGAGCCGCTGCTGGACGCCCTGACCCGTCAGCTGCGCCGGATGACCGGGGTCACCGTTCCCCGGGACGCCTGGGACCTGGCGAAGCTCCCGCCGCACCTGCGGGTCACCTTCCGGGTGCTCGGCGAGGACGACAAGCCGGTCGCCGAGGGCAAGGACCTGCCGGCGCTGCAACGCCAGCTCAAGACCGAGGTACGGCAGGTGGTGGCGGCCGCCGCGCCGGACGTGGCCCGCACCGGGCTGCGCGAGTGGAGCATCGGCACCCTGCCCCGCACCATCGAGCAGGTCCGGGCCGGGTACGCGGTGACCGCGTACCCGGCGCTGGTCGACGAGGGCGCCACCGTCGGCGTACGGGTCTTCGACTCGGCCGCGGAGGCGGAGGCGGCGCACTGGGCCGGCACCCGGCGGCTGCTGCGGCTGACCGTGCCCTCACCGGCGAAGTTCCTCCAGGGCCGGTTGTCGAACGAGGCGAAGCTGGCGCTCAGCCGCAACCCGCACGGCGGGGTGCAGGCACTCATCGACGACGCGGCCGGGGCGGCGATCGACAAGCTGGTCGCCGACGCGGGCGGTCCGGCCTGGGACGCCGACGGCTTCGCGGCGCTGCGCGAGCGGGTCCGCGCCGACCTGGTCGACACGGTGGTCGAGGTGATGGAGCGGGCCCGGCGGGTGCTCGCCGCCGGGTACGCGGTGGAGCAGCGGCTGGGGGCGACCAGGAACCTGGCGGTGGTGGCGGCGCTGGCCGACATCCGCAACCAGCTCAGCGGGCTGGTGCACGCCGGGTTCCTCACCGAGGCCGGGTACGCCCGCCTGCCCGACGTGCTGCGCTACCTCACCGCGATCGAGCGCCGGTTGGACCGGTTGCCGGGCAACCCGCAGCGGGACAAGCAGCAGCAGGACCGGATCGCCGTGGTGCAGAAGGAGTACCAGGACATGCTGGCGGCGCTGCCGCCGGCGCGACGGCAGTCCGCGGCGGCCCGGCAGGTCCGCTGGATGATCGAGGAGCTGCGGGTGAACGTCTTCGCCCAGGCGCTCGGCACCCCTTATCCGGTGTCGGAGCAGCGCATCTACCGGGCCATGGACGAGGCCGAGGGTCGCTGAGCCGACCCCTGACCGGGGGTGTGGCGCGGGGCGCAGCGGGAAGACGCTCGCCCCGCGTGCCGTCCGGGCGCGCCGACGGCTGAGGAGAAGAGCTCGTGCCCACCGCCTCCGCGCCGCCCGGATCGACTCCCACCACCGCGACCGGTGCCCGGCCGGCCCGCGCCGCCGGCCTCGTCCGCCTCGGCGGGCTGGTCTGCGCGGCGGCGGCGATGCTCCTCTTCGGCGTCCTGCACCTGCCCGGGCAGCCGGTGCACCCGGTGCGCGACACGGTCAGCGACTACGCGCTGTCGCGGCACGGCTGGCTCTTCGACCTGGCCGTCCTGACGCTGGCCGCGGGATCGGTCCTGCTGCTGGCCCCGGCGCTGCGCCGGTCGGGGCCGCCGACCTTCCGGCGGGGGCGGCTGCCGGCGGCGGTGGGGCCGGCCGGACTGGCCGCCTGGTGCCTCGGGCTGGTGGTCCTGGTCGTCTGCCCCCGCGACGCGCCGGGGGTACCGGTGACGATCACCGGGGAGATCCACCGCTGGGCGGCGGTGGCCGCGCTCTCCGGCCTGCCCGTGGGGGCGCTGCTCGTCGCCGTACGGCATCCGGGGCGGCTCGCCCGCGCGGTGGTGGCGGGCGCGGTCGGGTGCGTTGTCGCGCTGGTCCCCTTCGTGGCCGCCTACCTGGTGGGTTCGCCGCTGCGCCCGTTCGTCGGCCTGCTCGAACGCCTCGTCTGCCTCGCCGAGGTCGGCCTGCTGCTGCTCGTCGCCCACCTGGGCGACCGTCACCGGGTCACGCCGGCCTACCGCGCTCGCGGCCGGGTCACGCCCGCCTACAGCGGTTCCACACCCGGCGGGAGCTCACCGTCGGCGGTCGCGTCGCGGACGTACTCCAGCAGGATGCGGCGTAGCTCCCGGCCCGCGTTGGTGGGCACCACGTCCCGGCGCCGGGCCACCGCGATGGTCCGGGTCACGCCGGGCGGGGCGAGCCGGGTGATGCGTACGCCGGGGCGGCGGGCGACCACGATGCCCGGCACCAGCGCGATGCCGAGCCCGGCCTCGACGAAGCTCAGCACCGCGTCCATCTCGCCGCCGTCGACGGCGAAGGTCGGCTCGAAGCCGGCGGCGCGGCACGCCTGAATGGTGGCGTCGCGCAGGTCGTAGCCCTCCCGGAACATCACCATCGGCCGGTCGCGCAGGTCGGTGATGCGCAGCTCGCCGTCGGCCGGGCCGGCCGCCGGGTCCGCCACGGAGGCGACCACGAGGCTCTCCCGCAGGATCGGGTCGACGCGCAGCCCGGGGTCCGCGCCCTGGCCCGGCATGATGATCAACGCGAGGTCCAGGTCGCCGCGGAGCAGGTCGCGGACCAGGTCCTGCGAGCCGCCCTCCTCCACCCGCAGGTCCACCGCCGGGTGCGCGTCACGGAACCGGCGCAGCACCGGCGGGGCGAGCGAGGTGGCCAGGCTCGGGGTGGCGCCGAGCCGGACCCGCCCGCGCCGCAGCCCGACCAGCTCCTGCACCTCGCGGGTGGCGGTGTCGACGTCGGCGAGGATCCGTCTGGCCAACGGCAGGAGCACCTCTCCCGCCGCGGTGAGCGCGATGTTGCCTCTTACTCGTTCGAAGAGCGGCGCCCCCAGGTCGCCCTCCAGGGCGTGAATTTGCTTACTCAGCGACGGCTGGGTTATGCCGACGATGTCGGCGGCTTGGGTGAAATGTCGTACTTCGGCCACCGCCACGAAGTACCTGAGCTGATGCAGCTGCATGCTCATAGCCTATGGCTATCAAGACTGCGCTGTCGATGCATTGGACGACTGATCTAACTGCTCCTAGCGTCGGCGCTGTGGTAGTCACGACGACGAGAACCCGGTCGCCGATCCGCTCCAACGTCGGCCTCAAGGCCGTCATGGCGGTGTCGGGCATTTTCTTTGTGCTGTACCTGATCGCGCACATGGTCGGAAACCTGAAGGCCTTCGCGGGCGAGACGGCGTTCGACCACTACGCGCACTGGCTGCGCGACATCGGCAAGCCGCTGCTGCCCGGCGTCTGGTTCCTCTGGATCCTGCGCTTCGCGCTCACGGTCTCCGTCGTCGCGCACATCTGGTCCGCGACCGTGCTGGCGCTGCGGGCGCGCGCCGCCCGCCCGGTGCGGTACGCCCACCGCCCGAAGATCCAGGGCAGCTACGCGGCCCGCACGATGCGCTGGGGTGGGGTGATCATCCTGCTCTTCGTGATCTACCACCTGCTGGACCTGAGCGTGGGCACGTTGAACCCGGTCGGCGACGGCAGCAAGCCCTACAGCAACGTGGTGGCCGACTTCGCACCGGAGCGCTGGTACGTCACCCTCTTCTACACCCTGGCGATCGTCACGCTGGGCTTCCACCTCCGGCACGGAGTGTTCAGCGCGCTGCGCAGCCTGGGGCAGCAGACGCCGAAGGGCGAGCGCTGGGCGCGCGCCTCCGCGCTGGCCGTCGCCATCCTGATCAGCGGCGGCTTCCTGGTGATCCCGTTCGCCGTACTCACCGGATTGGTGTCCTGACATGGAACTTTTCACCGAGGGCGACCCGATCGCCGACACCAAGGCTCCCGACGGCCCGATCGAGACCCGCTGGGAACGCCACCGCTTCGAGTCCAAGCTCGTCAACCCGGCCAACCGCCGGAAGATGAGCGTGATCGTGGTGGGCACCGGCCTGGCCGGCGGCTCGGCCGCCGCCACGCTGGCCGAGCAGGGCTACCAGGTCAAGTCCTACTGCTACCAGGACAGCCCGCGCCGGGCCCACTCCATCGCCGCGCAGGGCGGCATCAACGCCGCCAAGAACTACCGCAACGACGGCGACTCGGTGCACCGGCTCTTCTACGACACGGTCAAGGGCGGTGACTTCCGCTCCCGCGAGTCGAACGTGCACCGGCTGGCCGAGGTCTCGGTCAACATCATCGACCAGTGCGTCGCCCAGGGCGTACCCTTCGCCCGCGAGTACGGCGGCCTGCTCGACACCCGCTCCTTCGGCGGCGCCCAGGTGCAGCGCACCTTCTACGCCCGGGGCCAAACGGGTCAGCAGCTGCTGCTCGGCGCGTACCAGGCCCTCGAGCGGCAGATCGGCCTCGGCAACGTGGAGATGAACGCCCGGCACGAGATGCTGGAGCTGATCGTCGTGGACGGCCGGGCCCGGGGCATCGTGGTCCGGGACATGGTCACCGGCGAGATCACCACCGAGTTCGCGGACGCCGTGGTGCTCGCCTCCGGCGGCTACGGCAACGTCTTCTACCTCTCCACCAACGCCAAGGGCTGCAACGTCACCGCCACCTGGCGGGCCCACCGCAAGGGCGCGTACTTCGCCAACCCCTGCTACACGCAGATCCACCCGACCTGCATCCCGGTCTCCGGCGACCACCAGTCGAAGCTGACCCTGATGAGCGAGTCGCTGCGCAACGACGGCCGGGTCTGGGTGCCCAAGGCCAAGGGCGACGACCGCAACCCGAAGGACATCCCCGAGGACGAGCGGGACTACTACCTGGAGCGGATCTACCCCTCCTTCGGCAACCTGGTGCCCCGGGACATCGCCTCCCGGGCCGCGAAGGCGGTCTGCGACCAGGGTCGCGGTGTCGGCCCCGGCGGGCTCGGCGTCTACCTCGACTTCGCCGACGCGATCGGCCGCCTCGGCCGCAAGGCCGTCGAGGCCAAGTACGGCAACCTCTTCGAGATGTACGAGCGCATCACCGGTGAGGACCCGTACGAGGTGCCGATGCGGATCTACCCCGCGGTGCACTACACGATGGGCGGGCTCTGGGTCGACTACGACCTCCAGTCGACCATCCCCGGCCTCTTCGTGATCGGTGAGGCGAACTTCTCCGACCACGGCGCCAACCGGCTCGGCGCGTCCGCGCTGATGCAGGGCCTCGCCGACGGCTACTTCGTGCTGCCGAACACGATCGCCAACTACCTGGCCGCCGGCCCGTTCGAGAAGGTCGACGGGAGCCACCCGGCGGCGGTCGAGGCCCGGCAGGACGTGGAGGATCGTCTCCAGCGACTGCTGTCGATCAACGGCGACCGGACCGTCGACTCGTTCCACCGCGAGCTGGGCCAGATCATGTGGGACCACTGCGGCATGGAGCGCACCGAGGCCGGCCTGCGCAAGGCGATCGACGAGATCCGCGCCCTGCGCGAGCAGTTCTGGCAGCGCGTCCGGGTACTCGGCGACGGCGAGGGGCTCAACCAGTCGCTGGAGAAGGCCGGCCGGGTGGCCGACTTCTTCGAGCTGGCCGAGCTCATGTGCATCGACGCCCTGCACCGCGAGGAGTCCTGCGGCGGCCACTTCCGGGCCGAGCACCAGACCTCCGACGGCGAGGCCCAGCGCGACGACGAGCGCTTCTCGTACGTGGCGGCCTGGGAGTTCACCGCCACCGACCAGCCGTCGGTGCTGCACAAGGAAGACCTGCAGTTCGAATACGTCCACCCCACGCAGCGGAGCTACAAGTGAACCTGACCCTGCGCATCTGGCGCCAGACCGGCCCCGAGGACAAGGGTCGGATGGTGACGTACCAGGTCGACGACGTCTCCCCGGACATGTCGTTCCTGGAGATGCTCGACGTGCTCAACGAACGCCTGATCCTCGCCGGCGAGGACCCGGTGGCCTTCGACCACGACTGCCGCGAGGGCATCTGCGGCATGTGCGGCATGATGATCAACGGTATGGCGCACGGGCCGCAGCGCGGCACCACCGCCTGCCAGCTGCACATGCGGCAGTTCTCCGACGGCGACACGATCGACATCGAGCCGTGGCGGGCCCAGGCCTTCCCGGTGATCAAGGATCTGGTCGTCAACCGCGGCGCCTTCGACAAGATCATCGCGGCCGGCGGGTACATCACCGCGCCCACCGGCAGCGCCCCCGAGGCGCACGCGACGCCGGTCGCCAAGGCCGACGCGGACGCGGCCTTCGAGGCGGCGGCCTGCATCGGCTGCGGCGCCTGCGTGGCGGCCTGCCCGAACGGCTCCGGCATGCTCTTCACCGCCGCCAAGGTCACCCAGCTCTCGCTGATGCCGCAGGGCCAGCCGGAGCGCTACACCCGGGTGATCGGCATGCTGGACGCGCACGACGAGGCGGGCTTCGGCGGCTGCACCAACGCCGGCGAGTGCACCGTGGCCTGCCCGAAGGGCATCCCGCTGAACACCATCGGCCGGCTCAACCGGGACTTCCTCACCGCCACCAAGAAGGCGGCCGGCAAGCCCGGCTCCTGACCGGTCAGTCCGTACGACGGGCCGCCGCACCCTGCCGGGTGCGGCGGCCCAATCGTTTCCCCGGCCCCCGTCGGAGCCCACCGCCGGGGCGGTCACCACCGGTCAGGGCAGTTGGCCCGGCCGGTCGACGATCGCGACCCGGAGCCGTGCGGCCGCAGCGTGCAGCGACTCCTTGCCGCCGCGTATCACGGACCCCCGGTAGCCCAGGTAGACGTGGGTGTCCCGGTCGAAGATGAGATCGTGGTTACCGCCGATCACGCCGGGCATCCGGATCGCCACCCCGTGGCGGCCTGCGGCGTCCACCACGTCACCCGAGATGACCACCGCTCCGGGCTCCCGCGCCAGCAGTTCGTAGAGCGCCGCCAACGCACGGGGCGGCACGTAGCCGTCGAGCATCGACCGCGCCGTCGTGTACGCCATGCTCTCGCTGCCGTACACGGCCTCCTCGTCGGCGCCCTCCGGCAGGTGCAGGTCGACCGGGTGTTCCCGCAGGTAGCGCAGCAGTTCGTCCGGGTTTGTGGGCAGATCGCCGTGGTAGGCGGGCGACGGAAGCTCGTCGAGCTCCTTGGTGGGGTCCGCCGGATCGCCCGGACGCAGCACCTTCAGCTCACCCCACCCGTTCGGCTCGTTCTCCGGCCGGTACCGCGCCTGCACGTGCGCGAGCCCCCCGGCCGACTCCCATCTCTGCACCCGATGGGTGAGGTACGGGCCGCTGTCCGGCAACTCCCGTGTCGTCGCCAGTTCCTCGGTGAAGACGTACTGGTCGGGTCGGGCGGTGAGCTCGGGCTGCTCCCGGGCGGCGTCGGCCGCCAGCCGGAAGATCTCCGCCGCGCTGGCCGTCGGCGGTGGGCGGTCGCCCACCCCCACCGTCTGGACCGCCAGCGCCCCGACGGTCAGTACGACCACCAGCCCGAACGCGCCGGCGAGACGCCGACCGCGCGGGAACCGGGTGCGGTGTCCGATCGGGCGGGCCGCCGGAACCGTCTCGGCCCGCCGGACGACGTGCGCCCTCAGATCCGTGAGGAGCTGCTCCTCGAAGCCGAGCGGCGGCTCTTCTCTCCTGGTCATGGCGTCATCTCCGTTCTCATCAGGCGAGGGTGGCGGCCGGGCGGGCCAGCACGGCCCGGACGACGCGACGGGCGCGATGCAGGCGGACCCGGGCGGCCACCGGGGAGAGCCCGAGCACCGCGGCCGCCTCCGCGACGGTGAGGCCGTCCACCGCGACGAATTCGATGAGCGCCCGGGTCCGCTCGGGCAGCTCGCTCAACGCCCCATGGGTGCGGCGGGCCGCCGACTCGGCGTCGATCCGCTCCTCGATGCGGGCGATGTCGTCGGCGTCCAGGTCCCGCCGCCCGGCGATCCGGCCGGTCACCCGCAGCCGTCGGGCCGCCCGACGCCGCTCGTCGGCGACCACGTTGCGGGCCACCCCGAACAGCCAGCCGAGCTGGCCACCCCGGTCCGGTCGGTAACCGGCCGCCGATTCGATCACCGCCAGGAACACGTCGGCGGTCAGGTCGGCGGCGAGGTGCGGGTCGTCGACCCGCCGCGCCACGAACCGGCCCACCGCCGCCACGTGCCGCCGGTAGAAGGCCTCGAAGGCCACGGGGTCGACTCCGATGCGGGAGATGTCGCCCTCCGCTGGGTCAGGGTCATGCACAGGCCGTCCTCTCTGGTAGCCGTTACACCTCTTCTTCGTACGGCGGGGCACGACCGTTACCGGATCCGGCCCCGGCTCGGATCCCGCCGGTTCAACTCCGCCCGCCCGGGTAGCAGTTCGGGGAGGCCACCCGGAGGGAAGCGGACATGAAGGCACTGACCTGGCAGGGCAAACGGGACGTACGGGTCGCGGAGGTGCCCGACCCGCGGATCGAGGAGCCGACCGACGCCGTCGTGCGCATCACCTCGACCGCGATCTGCGGTTCCGACCTGCACCTCTACGAGGTTCTCGGACCGTACCTGGAGCCGGGCGACATCCTCGGCCACGAGGCCATGGGCGTCGTCGAGGAGGTCGGTGCCGGGGTGACCCGACTCAAGCCGGGCGACCGGGTGGTGGTGCCCTTCAACATCGCCTGCGGCACCTGCTGGATGTGCCGGCGCCAGCTGTACGCCCAGTGCGAGACCACCCAGGTCCGCGCCGAGGGCAAGGGGGCCGCGCTGTTCGGGTACACCCGCCTCTACGGCTCGGTGCCCGGCGGCCAGGCCGAGTACCTGCGGGTGCCGCACGCCGAGTTCGGCCCGATCACCGTCCCGGAGACCGGCCCCGACGAGCGCTGGCTCTACCTCTCCGACATCCTGCCCACCGCCTGGCAGGCGGTGAAGTACGCCGACACCCCGCCCGGCGGCACGCTCGCCGTCTTCGGACTCGGCCCCGTCGGGCAGTTCTGCGCCCGGGCCGCCCAGCACCTCGGCGTCGGCCGGGTGATCGGCCTCGACCTGGTGCCGGAACGGCTGGAGATGGCCCGCCGGTACGGCGTGGAGGTGCTCGACGTGCGGGACGTCGACGACGTGCCGGGCACGCTGATCGACCTGGTGGACGGGCGCGGCCCGGACGCGGTGATCGACGCCGTCGGCATGGAGGCGCACGGCTCCCCCGCCGGCAAGCTCGCCCAGGCCGCCGTCGGCCTGCTCCCCGACCGGCTCGCCCAGGCGATGACCGACCGGGTGGGTGTGGACCGGCTCGCCGTGCTGCACGCCGCGCTCAAATCAGTCCGCCGCGGCGGCACCGTCTCCCTCTCCGGCGTCTACGGCGGCGAGCTGGACCCGCTGCCCCTGATGGAGATGTTCGACCGGGGCGTGCAGCTGCGGATGGGCCAGTGCCACGTACGCCGCTGGGTCGACGAGATCCTGCCGCTGCTCGACCGGGACGACGACCCGCTCGGCGTGGCGGACCTGTGCAGCCACCGGATGCCGCTGCAGCGGGCGCCGGAGGCGTACGAGATGTTCCAGGCCAAGCGGGACGGCTGCGTGAAGGTGGTACTCGAGCCGTGAGCCGGGTGGTGGTGGCCGTCGGCGCCAGCAGCGGGATCGGTCGGGTGGTGGCCCGGGAGTTCGCCCGCCGCGGCGACCGTCTGGTGCTCGCCGCCCGCGCCCCGCAGGCCCTCGACGAGGTACGCGCGGAGTGCGCGGCGCAGGGCGCCGAGGTGCTCGTCGTGCCGACGGACATCACCGAGCCCGGGGCCCTGGAGGCGCTCGCCGCCGCCGCGGTCGAGCGGTTCGGCCGCATCGACGTCTGGGCGCACACCGCGGCGGTCACCGCGTACGGGCGCTTCGACCGGCTGCCCGGGCGGATCTTCGACCAGGTGGTCCGGACCGACCTGCTGGCCGCCGCGGAGGCGGCCCGGGTGGCGCTGCGCCACTTCCGGTCCACCGGCTCGGGCACCCTCGTGCTCACCGGATCGGTGCTCGGGCACATCACGGCGCCGTACATGAGCGGATACGTCGCCGCGAAGTGGGGGCTGACCGGCCTGGTCCGCACGCTCCAGCAGGAGCTGCGCGACGCGCCGGAGATCCACGTGTGCCTGGTCAGCCCCGGCAGTGTGGACACCCGCATCTACCAGCGGGCGGCGAACCACCTCGGCCTCGCCGGTCGGCCACCCCCGCCGATCGCCACGCCGGAGCGCGTCGCCCGGGCGGTCGTGGCGTGTGCCGAACGGCCGCGCCGGGAGGTGTCGATCGGCCGGCTCAACCCGTTGATGCGGGTCGGCTTCACCTGCCTGCCCGGCCTGTACGACGTACTGGTCGGGCCGCTGATGCGGCGGCTCGGGCTGGCCGACGAGCCGGTGGCCGCACACGACGGGGTGGTGTTCGAGCCGGATCCGGGCAGCGAGACGGTGCGCGGCGACTGGCTGCCCGACCTCGGTCACCTCATGCGCACCGCCACCGCGCTGCCCGTCGCGGTCGGCGCGCGCCTCCTGAGACGGGCGCGGTGAAGAGCCGACGGGATCACGCTCGTCGATCGATTCGCCTAGTCTGGCAGGCCGGGGATCATCCGGGTGCGCCACGACGGGAGAGACGATTGACTATCAGGGTTGACCGCAGGACAGCGCTCGGGCTCGGCACGATGGCGACCGCCGGCACCGTGCTCGGCACGGCCGCGCCGGCCTCCGCCACGAGCAGCGGGACCGAGCCGGACCTCGACGACGGGGTCGCCGCCACGCCGGAGCGGGTCGCCGCCCGGGTGGCGCAGGCCTACCGGCGGGAGACGACGCGGGCCGGCGGGAACTGGCAGGCCCAGATCAGCGTCGCCGGCTCCGGCGGGACTCCCGTGGTGGCCGTGGCGGACGAGCCCGACCAGCGGCTCGAGGCGTACAGCGTCAACAAGATCGCGGTGGCCACGGCGGTGCTCGACAAGGTGGATCGCGGGCTGCTCAGCCTCGACCAGCGGCTGGAGGTGACCGCCGGGATCGTGGTGCCGGGCGGCGACGGCATCTTCAGCCTCGACAACGCCTACCCCAGCTCGGTCACCCTCGGGCACGCCCTCGCGGCCCTGCTCACCGTCTCCGACGACACCGCCGTCCGGCTCTGCGGTCTGGTCTGCCCCGCCGCCGAACTCAACGCCATCCTGGTCGCGAAGGGCTTCCCGAACACCCAGGTCGAGCCGGTGGCCAACCCGAACCGCTTCTTCCTCGGCACCAGCACCCCGCGGGAGACCCACGAGCTGCTGCGGGCCCACGTGGCCGGCACCCTGCTCTCCCCGTCCTCCACCGCGTTCCTGCTCGACCTGCTCCGCTCCCCCATCGCCTTCACCGACGGCGTCCGGCGCACCATGTCGTCGCAGGAGCGGGCGCGCGTCGCCACCAAGGCGGGCTGGTTCGGCACGGCGCGGCACGAGGCGGGCGTCATCTTCGACTCGGCCGGCACGGCGGTCCTGACGTACGCGCTCTTCGCCGACGGTCAGGCCGGCGCCGACGACTTCGGCGCCACCCACCCCGCCGTGCAGGCCCGCGCCCGGCTCGGCAGGATCATGATGGACGCCACCGCGCGGCTGGCCGGCAGCGGCCGACGCCACCAGCCCAGCCCCCGGCTGCCGAGCAACGGCGGCTGAGCGTCGCCGACGCACGCCACCGCGCTCCGCGATCGGGAGCGCGGTGGCGCTCGGTGGCTGTTTCCGGTGAGCGGCGCCGGGGCGGGTGGTTACCGTGTAATGCGGGAGAGCCGGAGGGGACGAGCATGCGCGACGCGGCGGGACGACGGGAACTCGAACGCTCCCCCGGGCGGCGGCTGGGCGGGGCGGCGGCGCTGGCGGCGCTGACCGGGCTCGCCTGGGCCGCCCGGGACGTGCCGCTGGCACTGGGCGGCCGGCTGACCGGGGCCCGGGCCGAACGGGCGGCCCGGTCACCGCAGTTCCGCGACGGCACCTTCCGCAACCCGCCGGATGCCCGCTCGGCGACGGCCGAGCCGGGGCGCAACCTGCTCTGGGAGCTCTTCTTCGGCAAGCAGAAGCGCCGCCCGAGCGCACCCGTTCCGCTGCTGCGTCCGCCCGCCGCGCCCGAGGGCGCCGGGTCCGGGCGGGAACTCAACGTGATCTGGTACGGCCACGCCTCGGCGCTGATCGAGATCGAGGGCCGGCGGGTGCTGCTCGACCCGGTCTGGAGCGAACGCTGCTCGCCGTCGGCGCTGGTCGGCCCCCGAAGGCTGCACGAGCCCCCCGTCCGGCTCGACGAGCTTCCCGCGCTGGACGCGATCCTCATCTCCCACGACCACTACGACCATCTCGACCTGCCCACCGTGCGCGGGCTGCTGGCCGGCCAGGACGCGCCGTTCGTGGTGCCGCTCGGAGTCGGGGCGCACCTCGACCGCTGGGGGGTGCCGGCGGAGCGGATCATCGAGTTGGACTGGTCGGAGAGTCACCGGGTGGGCAATCTGACGCTCACGGCCACCGCCGCCCAGCACTTCTCCGGCCGGGGGCTGCGCCGCGACGGCACGCTCTGGAGCTCGTGGGTGATCGCCGGGGAGCAGCGCCGGGTCTTCTACACCGGCGACTCCGGCTACTTCGCCGGTTACGCCGCCATCGGCGCCGAACACGGCCCCTTCGACGCGACGCTGATGCAGATCGGCGCGTACGACCGGGCCTGGCCGAGCATCCACATGTACCCGGAGGAGGCGGTCGACGCCCACCTCGACCTGCGGGGCGGCCTCTTCATCCCGGTGCACTGGGCGACCTTCAACCTCGCCCTGCACGACTGGGCCGAGCCGGTGGACCGGCTCTGGGCGGAGGCGAAGGCCCGGGACGTCCGGCTGGCGGTGCCCCGCCCGGGCGAACGGGTGCCGGTGGACGACCCACCACCTGTCGACGGCTGGTGGCAGGCGGTGGCCTAGAGCACGAAGGCGTCGGTCCAGAGCGCCCCGGAGCGGCCGGAGAGCGCGTCCAGCATCGCCACCGCCTGGCCGTCGGTCAGTTGGGCGACGAAGTCGATGATCGCCCGGCCCCGGGCGCGTCCGATGCGATCCGGCGTCCGCGGATGCAGCTCCGCCTCGGCCAGCTCCACGAGATCGTGCAGGCGCCGCGGCAGGCGGGACTCCTCCTCCGGGTCGAGCAGCCACTCCCAGAGCGCCTCCACCAGGGTGCCCAGCAGCCGGGCCTGCCCGCGCTGGTGCAGCGCCAGGTCGGGGCGGGCCAGCACGAACCGGTGGTGCACGAACTTGAGCACCTGCACCTCGTGCCACTGGGCCGGGGCGAGCAGCACGTGCCCGGAGCGCACCGCCGGGCGCCCGGTCACGGTGACCGCCTCGACGAACCGGGTGGACCAGCGGGCGGAGAAGCGCGCCACGTACTGCTCGGCCTCGATCGAGCCGTCGAAGGGCAGCGCGAGCAGCCCGTCCACCAGCTCCTCCCGGACGTGCTCGACCGCCGCGGCGAAGGCGTCGTCGTCGGCCACCCAGGCGTCTTTGCGGTGCAGCTGCCGGCGGAGTCGCTCGATCGCCGCGCCGGGCCGCCGCGCCGCCGTGGCCAGCGCCGCGTCGGTGATCGCCCGGAAGTGCCCGGCCTCCCGCTGCCAGGCCATCAGCTCGGCGGAGACGGCGCCCTGCTGGAGCACGCCGACCCGGTAGAAGTCCTCGACGTCGTGGATGGCGTACGCGATGTCGTCGGCGGTGTCCATCACCGACGCCTCGACGGTCTGCTGCCAGTCCGGAATCAGGCCCGCGAACGGCTCCCGGGCCTGCCGGAGATCGTCGATCTCGGTCCGGTACGCGCCGAACTTCGCCGACCCGCTCTCCGGGTCGTGCGGCGGCGGGGTCGCCCCGCGCGGTGGCGGGTCCATCAGCCGCGGGTGCGGGTCCGGATGGTCGAGCCGGGTCCACGGGTACTTCAGCAGGGCGGCGCGCACGGCCGCGGTGAGGTCGAGCCCGGTGGTGGCCGCGCCGCGGATCTCGGTGCTGGTCACGATCCGGTACGACTGCGCGTTGCCCTCGAAGCCGTCGGCGAGCCCGAGCCGTTCCCGGGCCAGCCGGTCCAGGACCCGCTCCCCGAGGTGCCCGAAGGGCGGGTGGCCCAGGTCGTGGGCGAGCGCCGCCGCCTCCACCACGTCCGGGTCGCAGCCGCCCAGCCGGTCGCACAGTTCACGCTGGCACTTCTCGGCGGTGAGCCGTTCGGCGATCGCCCGCGCCACCTGGGCGACCTTCAGGCTGTGGGTGAGCCGGTTGTGCACCAGCAAACCGGAGCCGACCGGGCTGATCACCTGGGTGACCCCGCCGAGGCGGGCGAAGAACGGCGAGGCCACGATCCGGTCACGGTCGGCCCGGAACGGGCTGGCCGCGAGGTCACCGAGGGCGCGGGCGCTGCCCCCGAAGAGCCGCCGCGCCCGGGGCTCCACAGGTGGTTCCATGATCGCCACGCTAGCGCGGCAGAATGCTGGGCGGAAACCACACGCGAAGGCGGATCGAGATCGTGACCCTCTCTGTTCATCAGCGGATCGCCGAGGAGCTCGGCGTGGCCGAGCGGCAGGTACGGGCGGCCGTGGAGCTGCTCGACGGCGGCGCCACCGTGCCGTTCATCGCCCGCTACCGGAAGGAGGCCACCGGCCTGCTCGACGACACCCAGCTGCGCACGCTCGAGGAGCGGCTGCGGTACCTGCGCGAGCTGGACGAGCGCCGGGCGGCGGTGCTGGAGTCGATCCGCGGCCAGGGCAAGCTCGACGAGGCTCTGGAAGCGCAGATCATGGCGGCCGACTCGAAGTCCCGCCTGGAGGACATCTACCTGCCGTACAAGCCGAAGCGGCGCACCCGGGCGCAGATCGCCCGCGAGGCCGGCCTGGAGCCGCTCGCCGAGGCGCTGCTGACCGACCCGACGCAGGAACCCACGGCCGCGGCGGCCGGCTACGTCGACGCGGAGAAGGGCGTCGCCGACGCCGCCGCCGCGCTGGACGGCGCGCGGGCCATCCTGATCGAGCGGTTCGGCGAGGACGCCGACCTGATCGGCACGCTGCGCGAGCAGATGTGGTCGCGGGGCCGGCTCGTGTCCCGGGTACGCGACGGGCAGGAGTCGGCCGGGGCGAAGTTCGCCGACTACTTCGACTTCGCCGAGGGGTATCCGACGCTCCCGTCGCACCGGATCCTCGCGATGTTCCGGGGCGAGAAGGAGGGCGTGCTCGACCTCACCATGGAGCCGGAGGAGGCCGGCGAGGCCGACGCCGTGCCGACCGGCCCCAGCCGGTACGAGGCGGCGATCGCGGGCCGGTTCGGCGTGAGCGACCAGGGTCGGCCGGCCGACAAGTGGCTGACCGACACGGTCCGCTGGGCCTGGCGTACCCGCATCCTCATCCACCTCGGGGCCGACCTGCGGATGCGGCTGTGGCAGGCCGCCGAGGAGGAGGCCGTCCGGGTCTTCGCCACCAACCTGCGGGACCTGCTGCTCGCCGCCCCCGCGGGCGCCCGCCCGACGATGGGTCTCGACCCGGGTCTGCGTACCGGTGTGAAGGTCGCGGTGGTCGACGCCACCGGCAAGGTGGTCGCCACCGACACGATCTACCCGCACGAGCCGCGCCGGCAGTGGGACGCCTCCATCGAGACCCTCGCCCGGCTCGCCGGCGCGCACGGGGTGGAGCTGGTGGCGATCGGCAACGGCACCGCCTCGCGGGAGACCGACAAGCTCGCCGGTGACCTGATCAAGCGGTTCCCGCAGCTCAAGCTCACCAAGGTGATGGTCTCCGAGGCCGGTGCGTCGGTCTACTCGGCGTCCGCGTACGCGGCTCAGGAGCTGCCCGGACTGGACGTCTCGCTGCGCGGCGCGGTCTCGATCGCCCGGCGTCTCCAGGACCCGCTCGCCGAGCTGGTGAAGATCGACCCTCGCTCGATCGGGGTCGGCCAGTACCAGCACGACCTCTCCGAGGTGAAGCTCTCCCGGTCGCTGGACGCGGTCGTGGAGGACTGTGTGAACGGGGTCGGGGTGGACGTCAACACCGCGTCGGCGCCCCTGCTGACCCGCGTGTCGGGCATAGGCGCGGGGTTGGCGGAGAACATCGTGCTGCACCGGGACGCCAACGGACCGTTCCGTACCCGGGCCGACCTGAAGAAGGTGCCGCGGCTCGGCCCGAAGGCGTTCGAGCAGTGCGCGGGCTTCCTGCGGATCCCGGACGGCGACGACCCGCTGGACACGTCCAGCGTGCACCCGGAGGCGTACCCGGTGGTGCGCCGGATCCTGGCCAGCACGGGACAGGACGTGCGGTCGCTGATCGGCAAGTCGACGATTCTGCGTGGGCTGCGGGCGACCGACTTCGTCGACGACACGTTCGGTCTGCCGACCGTCACCGACATCCTCGCCGAGCTGGAGAAGCCGGGACGGGACCCGCGGCCCGAGTTCCGCACGGCCGCCTTCGCCGAGGGCGTGGAGAAGATCGGCGACCTGCGGCCCGGCATGATCCTCGAGGGCGTCGTCACCAACGTGGCCGCCTTCGGGGCCTTCGTCGACGTCGGCGTGCACCAGGACGGCCTGGTGCACGTGTCGGCCATGTCCCGCACGTTCGTCAAGGACCCGCGCGAGGTGGTCAAGTCCGGTGACGTGGTCAAGGTGAAGGTGCTCGACGTCGACGTACCGCGCAAGCGGATCTCGCTGACCCTGCGGCTGGACGACGAGCCCGGCGCCGGCGCGGGCCGGGGTGACGGCGGCGGTCGCGGTGGCCAGGGCGGCGCGCGCGGTGGTGGCACCCCTCGCGGTGGCGGTCAGGGTGGCGCGCGCGGTGGCCAGCCCGGTCAGGGTGGCGCGCGCGGTGGCCAGGGTGACCGGGGTGGCGCGCGGCAGGGTCGCGGCGCCGCGGCGCCGGCCAACAGCGAGATGGCGGAGGCGCTGCGCCGCGCCGGGCTCGCCTGAGCCACCGCCCGGCGCGGGCGTCAGCGTCAGCCGGGCCGGGACGTCGTCGACGACCGCCCGGTAGATGAACGGCCGTCGAGTGGGGCTTGCCCGACCCCGCCCCGCTCGGCGGCCGAGGCCCGCGCGCTTCCGCGTCGCGCCGGGCGCGCGACGGCCGACCCGACACGCAGCGCACGGCCGACCCACCGGACACGCAGCGAACAGCCGACCGGCCCGGCGCACGATGCATGGCGGATCGGCCGATCCCTGAGGGGCACCGGCCCCAGAAGCCGACCGAGCGGATCCGACGAGCGCCGCACCGGAGTCCGTCGGTCCCCGACAGGCAGGCACCGCCGCGCCGGCATCTTCGACAACTCCACGCTGGTGCTGACACTGCTGGAGGTTGTACTTCGGGCGTCCTTTGGAGCTGATGTCGTTTCCGCATCAGGCGATGACGTAGCCGATTCAGCCCCACAGCAACCCAGGTGAGAGTGGCACGACAGCCGGCGGCCTGAGGCCGTCCCGCACCCCGCCCTCGCGCGGCGCCGCGCAGGCCCACCGCACGACCGGCGGACGGACGACGGGCGGCGGAGCGGCGGGGCGTACCGTCGGGGCGTGAGCGGCGACGACGGCCTGGACTGGGCGCAGCGGCAGCGGCGGGCGGCTCGGGTCCACGCGGAGGCCGACGCCCGGCGGCGGGCGGCGGAGCACGCGGAGGCCGCCGAGATCGTGGCCTGGTTCGTGGCCGAGGCGAAGCGGCGGGGCCTGCGGCCGACCCCGCTGACCGCCCGCTCCTGCGCCGGCCGGGGCAGGTACCGGACGCGGCTCACCGGCTGGTACGTGGACCGGGCGCGGACCCGGGCAATCGACGTCGACGGGCGCTGGCACCTGCTGACCGTGCCGGGTGGCCTGCGGGCCCGGCTGCTCGGCGCCGAGCCCGAACCCAGCCCGCCGCCGCTGATCGTCGGCGAGGGCGGGCGTGACGGGGAGTCGGTCCCGCTGCGGGCCCTGCTCAGCAGGCGACTGGACGCCGGGGACGATGAATCGGATTCCCCCACCGGAGCTGCCGCACCGCAGGGGTGAGCAGCCGCTGCTCCATCGCCCGTCCGGGCAGCCCACTCCGCCCGTCCGTCCGTCCGGTGTCTGCCGCTCGTCCCCCGATCGCGCGCAGCCGCGACGGCGGGCGGCGCAGCCGTGACCATCAGGCGCGTTTCGAGGTTGATGGG
Organism: Micromonospora sp. 15K316; assembly: GCF_004348525.1. Classification (GTDB taxonomy): domain Bacteria; phylum Actinomycetota; class Actinomycetes; order Mycobacteriales; family Micromonosporaceae; genus Micromonospora. The sequence continues at coordinate 33,210 of NZ_SMKG01000003.1, forward strand.
GCGTAGCAGCCGGACTGTCGGCATTCGCCACCGCCGCGAGGTCCAAGCCTGATAGAACGTCTTAGGCGGTTTGTCCCGGATTGTCCCTTGGAGGCTGAGCGGTGCCCGTACCCCATACCGTGATCGCTCCCCCTGGCCCAGCCACCCGTAGGCCTTACGACCGGGCCAAACGACTGCTGGACGTTCTCGGGGCGGCGATCCTGCTCGTGCTCACCGCACCGCTGATGGTGCTGGTGGCGCTGCTGATCGCCATCTCCCTCGGGCGACCGGTGTTGTTCCGGCAGTGCCGGCCCGGCCGGGACGGCGCTCCCTTCGTGCTGACGAAGTTCCGGACCATGCACCCGCCGGACCGGGGCCGGACGGGCGACGCCGACCGGTTGACCCCGCTGGGCCGCTGGCTGCGCGCGACCAGCCTGGACGAACTACCCACCCTCTGGAACGTGCTGCGCGGGGAGATGAGCCTCGTCGGTCCCCGGCCGCTGCTCCCCGAGTACCTGGAGCGCTACTCCCCCTGGCAGGCCCGCCGGCACGAGGTGCGGCCGGGCGTCACCGGGCTCGCGCAGGTACGCGGCCGCAACGGCCTCGACTGGGACGAGAAGCTCGACCTCGACGTGCGGTACGTGGACAGCCGGAGCTTCCGGCTCGACCTGTCGATCCTCAGCGCGACGGTGCTGACCGTGCTCCGCCGCGACGGCATCAACGCCGAGGGGAGCGCGACCGCCCACGAGTTCCTCGGCGCGCACGGCCGGCCGGCGCCGGCGCAGCGGGATCGGACAGCGGTATGACGAGCCGGACGGTCCACCTGTCACCGCCCGACGTCGGGCCGTTGGAGGAGTCGTACCTGATCGAGGCGCTGCGCTCTGGCTGGGTGGCGCCCGCGGGCCCGGCGCTCCAGGCGTTCGAGGGCGAAGTCGCCGCGCGCGTCGGCACGGCCGGAGCGGTCGCCGTCAGCTCGGGCACCGCGGCCCTGCACCTGGCCCTGCTCGGCGTCGGCGTCGGCCCCGGCGACGTGGTCGTCGTGCCCACCCTGACCTTCATCGCCACCGCCAACGCGGTGCGGTACATCGGGGCGCGTCCGGTCTTCGTGGACTGCGACCCGCAGACCGGCAACGTGGACGTGGGTCTCGTCGCCGACCTCCTGCACCGGCTGCGTACGCGGGGCGAGCGGGTGGGCGCGGTCGTTCCGGTGGACATGTTCGGCAGTTGCGCCGACTACGCGGCGTTGGAGCCGCTCTGCGCGGAGGCCGGGGTGCCGCTGGTCGAGGACGCCGCCGAGGCGCTCGGCGCGAGCCACCGGGGCAGGTCCGCTGGCTCCTTCGGGCAGGTCGGCGCGATCTCTTTCAACGGCAACAAGATCATGACCACCTCCGGCGGCGGGATGCTCGTCTCCGACGACGTCGCGCTGCTTGCCCGGGCGCGGCATCTCGCGACCCAGGCCCGGGAGCCGACGCCGTACTACGAGCACCGGGAGCTCGGCTACAACTACCGGCTGAGCAATCTGCTCGCCGCGCTCGGCCGCGCCCAGCTGGTCCGCCTGGAGGGGATGATCGGCCGACGCCGGCAGCTGCGCGACAGGTACGCCAAGCTCTTCGCCCCGATGCCGGGCGTACGGCTGCTGGGCACGGAGGACGCCGACTCGAACTGCTGGCTCACCGTCATCACCGTCGACCCGGAGCGCTCCGGCTGGCGGGCCGCGGACCTGGCCGCCCACCTGGCCCGGCGGGACATCGAGACCCGGCCGGTGTGGAAACCGATGCACCTGCAGCCGGTCCACGTCGCGGCGGAGAGCCTGCTGACCGGCGCGGCGGAACGGCTCTTCGACCACGGGCTCACCCTGCCCAGCGGCAGCGCCCTGAGCGAGCCGCAGGTCGCCCGGGTGTTCGCCGCGATCGACGAGTTCCTCAGCACGGGTACGGGAGGGTCGGCGGCGTGACGCTCGACCTGGTGGTGGTGGGCTGCGGTGGGCACGGCCGGGAGGTGGTCACCATCGTCCGGGCGGTCAACGAGGCCGCCGGGCGGCCACTCTGGCGCCTGCTGGGCCTCGTCGACGACCATCCCAGCGAGGTGAACCTGAAGCGGCTGCAGCGGCTCGACGTGCCTTACCTCGGCGGAGTCGACCGGCTGCGCGACGCGCCGGGCGAGCCGCACCACGTGATCGGCATAGGCGACCCGCGGGTCCGGCGCGCGGTGGGCAGGCGGATCGACGGGTACGGCACGCCTGCCGCGAGCCTGGTCCATCCGGACGCCACGATCGGCTCCGACGCCCGGTGCGGTCCCGGTTTCGTGGCCTTTGCGGGCGCCCGGGTCACCACGAACGTCACCGTCGGCCGGCACGTGCACCTCAACCAGAACGCCACAGTGGGCCACGACTGCACCTTCGCCGACTACGTCTCCGTGAACCCGCTCGCCGCGGTCTCCGGTGAGTGCCACCTGGCGGAGGGCGTACTGGTCGGCACCACGGCCGCGGTGCTCCAGGGGCTGCGCATCGGCCGGGACAGCACCGTCGGGGCCGGCGCCTGCGTGGTGCGGGACGTGCCCGATCAGACGGTGGTGAAGGGCGTACCGGCCCGCTGACCGATGACTGGATCTGCTCGACGATCAGTCCAGCGAACATGAAAGCGCCCAAATCAACACGAATGGCATGTAACAAAGACAGAGGGTAAGGAATCCTCCTGCCGCGCATGGGAAGCGGCCGGGAGACGGGACAGGAGCCATTACATGCCGCAGGACACAGCGAGCATCGAACGCACGGACCAGCGAACACGCCGGAGCACGGCTCGGCGTCGCACCGCCGGTTTCCTCGCCACCGACACCACAGCCTGGGTGGGAGGCTTCATCACGGCCGTCTGGACCCGGTACGAGTTCCAACTCCCCGCGGAGCAGCTCAGCCGCGCCGCCATCATCGGGGTGGGCGCCGCCGTGATGTACGTGGCGGTGGCGGCGCTGCGTCGCCTCTACAGCGGACGGCACCCGCTCGGCAGCCTCCAGGAGGTGCAGGGTGTCGCCGGGACCACCATCACCACCGCCGGGATCGTGCTGCTCGGCCTCCTCCCGTCCGCCGACCGGCCGGTGCCGGCGAGCACGCCGCTGGTCGGTGGCGCGTTGGCCCTGCTCTTCATGCTCGGCGCGCGGTTCGCGTACCGCCACCGGCGTGACCTGGCCATGCGGCCGGACGTCCGGTCGTCGACGCCGGTGCTGCTGTTCGGCATGGGGGACGCCGGGCAGGGGCTGCTGCGGGCCATGCTCAGCGACCCGCGCGGCCGGTACCTGCCGGTCGGCGCGCTCGACGACGACCCGGACAAGCGCGACCTGCGCATCGGCGGGGTACGTGTGCTCGGTGGGCGGCAGGACATCGCGGCGGCGGTCCGGCGTACCGGCGCGAGCTCCGTGATCTTCTCGGTGGCCAACGCCGACGCCGCGCTGATCCGCGAGATCCGCGAGGCCACCCTCCGGACCGGCGCGGCGTTCAAGGTGCTCCCCCCGGTACGGGACCTCGTCGACCACCGGATCACCGTCACCGACGTGCGTGACGTGCAGATCAGCGACCTGCTCGGCCGCCGCCAGGTGGTCGGTGACCTCTCCCTGAGCACGAACGGCCTGACCGGACGGCGGATCCTGGTCACCGGGGCGGGCGGGTCGATCGGCTCCGAGCTCTGCCGCCAGGTGATGAAGGCCGACCCGGGTGAGCTGATGATGCTGGACCGGGACGAGTCCGCCCTGCACGGCCTGCAGATGTCGCTCTCCGGCAAGGCCCTGCTGGACGGACCGGAGCTGATCCTCGCCGACCTGCGCGACGACGAGCGGATTCGACGGATCATCCGGGAACGCCGGCCCGAGATCATCTTCCACGCCGCGGCGCTCAAGCACCTCACGCTGCTCCAGCGCCACCCCGGCGAGGCGATCATGACGAACGTCTGGGGCACCCTCTCGGTGCTGGACGCCTGCCGGGACGTGGCGAAGTTCGTGAACATCTCCACGGACAAGGCAGCCGACCCCATCAGCGTGCTCGGCTACTCGAAGCGGATCACCGAGCGGTTGACCGCACACGCCGCCTCCCGGTTCCCGGGAACCTTCCTCAGCGTCCGGTTCGGCAACGTGCTGAGCAGCCGTGGCTCCGTGGTGACCGCCTTCCAGCGGCAGATCGAGACCGGGAAGCCGCTGACCGTCACCCACGCGGACGTGACCCGCTACCTGATGACCGTGCAGGAGGCCGTGCACCTGGTGCTCCAGGCCGCCGAGATCGGGCGCGACGGTGAGGCCCTGGTGCTCGACATGGGTGAGCCGGTCCGGATCGCCGACCTGGCCCGCCAGATGGCCGAACAGGCGGCCAGCCCGGTGCCGATCGTCTACACGGGACTGCGCCCCGGCGAGAAGCTGCACGAGGACCTCTTCGGCACCGGGGAGATCGACACCCGGCCGTTCCACCCCCTGGTGTCGCACGTCGCCGTGCCCGCGCTGGACCCGATGGAGGTGAGCGGGCTCGACCCGTACGCCGAGCCGGCGAAGGTGATCGAGCAACTCACGCTCCTCTCCGCCCAGCCCGTCGGTCCGGTCGTGGACAACCCGGTCGACGTACGGCTGTCGTCGCGCTGATAGCTGGTCCTCCCTGGCGGCGCCGGGGCCCGGCGGCATGCCCGCCAGGTCCCGGCGCTTCCTGGCCCGTGGTCGCGGCCGTCCGCCCGCTGGTCGAGCCGGGGTTCGCGCGGCCCCGAAACCTCCGCAGAAACGAATCTCGGACAGTTACCGCGGAACGGTAACTGTCCGAGATTCGCGAGTGCCGGGGCGCCGGCCGGCCGGTCAGCGGCGGATGCCCGCCCAGTCGTGGTGCCGGCGGACGGTGGAGAGGATGAAGTCGACCACGCGGCGGGATGTGTCGGGGATGCGGTAGTCGGCCGGGCAGGGCACCCCCTGCGCGGCGACCTGGTCCACGGTGACCTGCACCGCCTCCACCACGCCCTCCGGGTCGAGCCCGGTCATGATGATCCCGCCGGCGTCGAGCGCCTCGGGCCGCTCGATCGACTCCCGGAGCGTGACCGCCGGGAAGCCGAGGATCGCGGCCTCCTCGCTGATCGTCCCGCTGTCGGAGAGCGTGCAGAACGCCTGGGTCTGCAGGTGCACGTAGTCGATCAGACCGAAGGGCTCGTGGAAGGCGATGCCCTCGAGCGCGTCGGCGTCGGGCGCCAGCGTCTCCAGCCGCTTGCGCGTACGCGGGTGCGTGGAGACGAGCACCGGGTGACCCCAGCGGTCGTGGACCGCCCGGAGACAGTCCAGCAGCAGTTGCAGCCGGGCCGGCGAGTCCACGTTCTCCTCGCGGTGCGCGCTGACCACGAAGTAGCGTCCGGGCTCGAGTTCGAGCTGCCGAAGGATGTTCGAGGCGGCGATGTCCGTCCGGTAGTGCTCCAGCACCTCGCGCATGGGCGAGCCGGTGAGCAGGATCCGCCGCGGGTGCAGCCCTTCGGCGAGCAGGTTGCGGCGGGCGTGCTCGGTGTAGACCAGGTTGAAGTCGGCGACGTGGTCGACCAGCCGGCGGTTGGTCTCCTCCGGCACGTTCAGGTCGAAGCAGCGGTTGCCGGCCTCCATGTGGTAGACCGGCACCCGCATCCGCCGGGCCATCAGCGCGGCGATGCAGCTGTTGGTGTCGCCGAGCACCAGCAGCGCGTCCGGCCGGTACTCGGCGATCGCCGCCTCCACCCCGACGAGCACACCGCCCAGCACCCGGCCGAGCGACGACGTGTCGACGCGCAGGAACCGGTCCGGCTCGCGCAGCCGCAGTTCCGTGAAGAAGACGTCGGAGAGGGTGCTGTCCCAGTTCTGTCCGGTGTGCACCAGCACGTGGTCGACCGTCTCGTCGAGCCGGGCGATCACCCGGGACAGTCTGATGATCTCCGGCCGGGTGCCGACCACCGTCATGATCCGGGTCATGCCCGTCCTCCCTCTGCTGCCGCCTTGGTCAGAATGTCCTCGAACTGGTCGACGCCCACCCGCAGCGACATCCGTTCCTGATAGACCTGCCGGGCCCGCCGTCCCATCTCCTCGCGCACACCGTCGGGAAGGGCGGCCGCCTCGGCGAACCGCTCGGCGAGCGCCCGCCAGTCCTCCGGGGGGCAGGTGAGGCCGACGTCTGTCGACCGGACCAGCGCGGCCGTGTCGCCGGACACCGAGGCGATGACCGGGGCCCCGCAGGCGAGCGCGGCCTGCAGCTTCGACGGGACGGCGGCGCGCAGGGCGGGCACGTCGCGCAGGCAGAGTAGCTGCCACTGTGCGGCCGCGTAGAGCTCGGCCATCTCCTCGGCCGGTCGCCGGCCGACGAAGCGGACGTTCTCGGCGCCGAGTTCGGCCGCGAGACGGCGGGCCCGGGTCTCGTCGGCCCCGGAGCCGACCAGCACCAGGTCCACCCGGTCCCGCACGGCGGCCGCCGCCCGGATGGCCGTCTCCAGACCTTGGAGCAGGCCGAGGTTGCCGGCGAACATCACCGTGCAGCGCCCCCGGTGACCGAGCACCGCCCGGGCGCCGTCGGTGGCCGCCACCGGGCGGAAGAGCGCGTCGTCGGTCCAGTTCCAGACCACTCGGACCTTGGCCGGGTCGGCGCCGCGCGCCACCACCCGTTCGGCCATCGTGGGCGAGATGGCCACGATGCTGTCCGCCGACCGGTACGTCCGGCGCATCAACCCGCCGAGCGTCCGCTCCAACGCGCGCCCGCCCCGTCCGGTGGGCGCCATGCCCGACTGCACCACCGACTCGGGCCACAGGTCCTGCACGTGCAGCACGACAGGCGTCCGTCGTACGGCCCGCGCCAGGGTCGCCGCCGCGATGGAGGTGGGCGGCGGGTGGTAGACGTACGTGACGTCGACGCCGGCGAGCCACCGCACCCCGGCCGCCGCGCTGGTGGCGCCGAAGGAGAGATGGCTCAGTGCCCTGCGCAGGGCCGACGTGTCGTGACTCGGATAGGCGGGCACCCTCCGTACCGCCACCGCCCCGTCGGTCTCCCGGTGCCGCCAGCGTTGCCGCCAGCCGGGGAAGACCCGCCCGTACGGGTAGCTCGGGAAGGTGGTGAGCACCCGCACCTCGTGACCGCGCTCGGCCAGCTGCTGAGCCAGGTTGCCCGGGATGAAGACTCCCTCGGGCGGGTACCACTGGCTGATCAGGCCGATCCTCACGCGCCGACCACCACCGGCGCGGTGCGTGCCTCCTCGACCGGCTCGGGCCAGGTGTCCGGCCGGTCCGGGTCGAAGAGCTCGTTGGTCCAGAACTGGGTGAGCAGCTCGTCGGAGCCGGTGTTCACCAGCTTGTGCACCCACATGGTGGGCATGTCGACCAGCACCGGCTCGTCACCACTGACCGGGAAACGCAGCACCTCGGTGTCGCCCACGCGCCGCAGGCTGATCTCGGCCGAGCCGCGCAGCACCACGAACCGCTCCACCTTCGCGAGGTGGAAGTGTTCGCCCCGGGTGACGCCGGGGCGGGTGGTGGAGCAGAAGGTCTGCCCCGCGCCGCCGTGCACCTTCACCGTCTCGACCAGGGCGCCGCGGGCGTCGGCGCGCCGCGGCAGCGGGATCGGGTAGTGGGCCGGGAAGCAGTGCGACCGGTAGGTGTTGAACAGCCGCACGTCGTGCCGGTCCGACAGGGACGGGACCTCACCGGTGCGGTAGGTGGCGGCCATCGCCACGAGCCGGTCGGCCAGGCTCCGTACGCCGGTCCGCAGCGGCGGCAGGTCCGGTTCCCACGATCCGCCCGCCGGCACCCCGGCCAGCCGGGCCGCCGCGTCGGTGACGTGCACGAGTTCCAGCTCGCGATCGGCGTGCACCTCCGGCTGCCCGCCCTCGGCCAGCACCCGGCAGAAGGTCGCCACCGCGGAGTTGTAGTAGGGACGGCCGTGCTCGCCGTAGAGGTTCGGCAGGAGAAGGTCGTCGAGGGGCAGGCCGGTGTCGGCGAGGATGCCGGCCGCGGTGGCCTTCGAGTCGCCGTACGGGGTGCCGTTGCCGGCCTGCACCGAGTTGGCGAAGACCACTGATGCCGGCGGGACGGCCGCCTGGCGCAGTCCGTCGGCGAGCTGCGCGGCGAGCTGCACGTTGCCGGCCGCCACGTCGGCGGGCTCGCCCCGGTTGACCCCGGCCAGGTGCAGCACCCGGTCGACGCCGGCGACCTTGGCCGCCACCGTCGCCGGGTCCGCGAGGTCGGTACGGCTGATCACGGCCGGCGCGGGCCAGCCCAGCGCGTGCAGCAGCACCCGTACGTGCCAGCCGAGAAAACCGCCGGCTCCCGTGACGGCCAGCCTCAGCACGCCAGCACCGGATCCCGCAGGGCCAGCTCCGCCCGCACCTCCGGCAGCGTCTTCAGCAGCTCCACAATCTCGGGTACGTCGAGGCGCGGCGCGTTCGCCGAGTTGAAGTCCTCGGTCGGCTCGTCAACGAGCTCCCCCTCGGAGACGTAGAGGGCGTAGTTCAGGTTCCGCGCGTCCAGTGGCACCCGGAGGAACTCGCCGAAGTCCTCGGCGTGGATCAACTCCTCCCGGCTGGCCAGGGTCTCGTCCAACTTCTCGCCGTGCCGTACGCCGATCGTGTCGAACTTGGCGGGCACGTCGAAGAGCTGGCAGATCGCCTCGGCCAGGTCGCCGATGGTGCAGGCGGCGGCCTTGCGGACGAAGATGTCGCCGGGCCGGGCGTGCGCGAAGGCGTGCTCGACCAGCTCCACCGAGTCGGCCAGCGACATCAGGAAACGGGTCATCCCCGGGTCGGTCACGGTGAGCGCCCGCCCGGCCTTGATCTGCTCGATGAAGAGCGGGATCACCGATCCGCGCGAGTACATGACGTTGCCGTACCGGACGCAGGAGACGGTGGTGGCGCTGTGGGGGTTGTTCCGGGCGTGCGCCTGGGCGACCTTCTCCATCATCGCCTTACTCATGCCCATGGCGTTCACCGGGTGTACGGCCTTGTCGGTGCTGAGCACCACGACCGAGCCGACGCCGGTGCGCTCGGCCGCCTCGATGACGTTGGCGCTGCCCAGCACGTTGGTCCGGACCGCCTCCAGCGGGAAGAACTCGCAGGAAGGCACCTGCTTGAGCGCGGCCGCGTGGAAGACGTAGTCGATGCCCCGGCTCGCCTTGAGCACCGAGTCGTAGTCCCGTACGTCCCCGACGTAGTAGCGGACCCGGTCGTCGCCCAGCACCCGCCGCATGGCGTCCTGCTTGGCCTCGTCCCGGCTGAACACCCGGACCTCGCCGACGCCTTGTTCCAGGAGCCGGCGCACCATGGTCTGGCCGAAGGACCCGGTGCCGCCGGTGATGAGCACGCGGCGTTTGATCGTCGTGGAAGTCACTCGAGCTCCGTTCGTCGTGGGCGGTGGCACCGGCCGAGCCCGCTGGGCCCAGGGGCAGCAGCCACATTCCCGGCAACGAGCCACCCGCCGGTGAAGAAACGGATAATCGGGGACGATTCGCAAGGCGTGACACTGCCGGCAATCTCTCGTTGAGCCTCTGGCAGCCGCCGTCCACAGACTGCGCGCCCGCATCGGGCGTCGAGTCGGCCACTTCCCTCGACGCGACCAGAAGGGCATAGATGAAGACGATCAGCCGTAGCTTGTTGCTCTGCGATCTGGCGCCGTACCGCCACTCGACCCGGACCCGCAAGATCGCGAGCACGGTCGCGCCCGGGCGGCCGGGCGAAGTCAGCGCGATCACCCTCTCCCGGGTCGGCCGGCTCGGGATGAGTGACCATCCCGGGCTGTCTGTGATCGACGGTGTCGAGGTCGAGCAACTGCCCGTGCGTGAGATCGAGGACCGGCGCACCCTCACCGCCTCGGTTCGCAACCTGCTGGTGGGGTATCTACCAGCGCTCTGGCGACTCCGTCGACGGGTACTCGCCACGCCGGCCCGGACGATCCTCGTGGGTCACAGCGCACTCTTCTGGCTCGGCCTCGCCCATCGTCGGCGCTGGGGCAGCCAGGTGATCATCAGCAGCCGCGAACGACCCGGAGGTGTCCGCACCAAGGGTTCACTGGCCACGTGGTTCTCGCGGGTTGAACCGTGGATGATCCGGCGGGCTGCGCGCCGGCACGTTTTCACCGTCGTAGCGGTCTGTGAGAGTCACGCCGCCGGGTTCCGCGAGCTCGGCGTCAGGGACGTGCTGGTGGCGCGGAACGTGCCCATGGCCTCCTTCGCGCCGGATTTCGCGCCCCCGCCGGGCGGCCACGAGCTGCGGGTCGCCTGCGTCGGCAGCCTCTACCCCGGGCGGGGGATCGAGGCGTTGATCGACGCCGTGGTCGCCGCACGGGCCGCCGGCGCGCCGGTGCGGCTGACCATCACCGGTCCGGCCGGTGCCGAGTACCGGCAGTCGCTGCGCGACCGCATCGACGCCGCCGAGGCGGGGACGTACATCCACCTGGAGGGCGCCTGTGCTCCCGCCGAGGTGGTCCACTGCTACCAGCGTGCGCACGTCGGCACCGCGCTCTACGAGGCCGTCGACGCGGCCAACGACTCGCTCTCCAACAAAATCTTCGAGGGGGTGGTGGCCGGCCGCCCGGTGATCGCCGGGAACCTTCCCGAGAACAGTGCGCTGGTGGAGCGCCACCAGCTGGGCTGGACCTGCCCGGTCGCGGTCGGCCCGCTGCGGGACCTGCTGGTCGACCTGGCCGGCGACCTGACGGGGGTACGGGCGCGCGCCGCGCACTGCCACCACGTCGGTCGCACCGAGTTCATCTGGGAGATCGAGACCTTGCCACTGCAGAAGCGCCTGATCGGCGCCGAAAGCCTCACCCACAGCTAGGAGAGCGATGTCGGTCCAGGTTCTACACGTCACCGGCGCCCGACCGAACTTCCCGAAAGCCGCTCCGGTCATCCGTGCGCTGCACCAGCGGGACGTCGAGCAGCAGCTGGTGCACACCGGCCAGCACTACGACGAGCGGATGTCCGACGTCTTCTTCCGGCAGCTCGACCTTCCCGAACCGGACGTCAACCTCGGCGTGGGGTCAGGTAGTCACGCGGTGCAGACGGCCGCCATCATGACCGGTCTCGAAGCCCTCCTGCTGCGCGAACGTCCACGCCTCCTGGTGGTCTACGGCGACGTCAACTCGACCCTGGCCGGCGCGCTCGTCGCCGCGAAGCTGGAGATCCCCGTCGCCCATGTCGAGGCCGGGCTGCGCAGCTTCAACCGTGCCATGCCGGAGGAGATCAACCGGCTTGTGACCGATCGTCTCGCGGACCTGCTCTTCGCCACGAGCCCGGACGCGGTGGCCCATCTCGCCGCCGAAGGCGTCAGCGCCGAACGGATCCACTTCGTCGGTAACCCGATGATCGACACTCTGCTGGCCAATCTGGAGCGGCTCGACGTGACACGCGTTCGCGCCACCGCCCGGCTGCCCGAACGCTACCTGGTCGCGACCCTGCACCGCCCCGCTAACGTCGATGACGCGAGCGACGCCGCCGAGCTGACCAAGGCGATCCACGCTGCGGCCGACCAGTTGCCGCTCGTCATGCCGGTACACCCGCGCGGACGCGCCACCCTCGCGGCGGCGGGGATGTTCGACCACCCGCAGGTGCGGGTCGTGGATCCTCTGGGTTATCTCGAATTCCTCAGCCTGGTCCGCGGAGCAGCCGCCGTCATCACCGACTCCGGCGGGGTACAGGAGGAGACCACCGTGCTCGGTGTCCCGTGCCTCACCCTGCGGCCGGACACCGAACGGCCGGTGACCATCTCGCACGGCACGAACCGGCTGGTCGACCGGGCCGACCTTCCCGCAGAGGTACGTATCGCGCTGGCCTCGCCGCGGCCGGCCGAACCGGTCACGCCGCCACTGTGGGACGGACGGGCCGGCGGTCGGATCGCCGACGTGATCGTCGATTTTCTGTGAGGTGCGCTGATCCCGGCGGTCGGGGCGAACAATGGCACTATCGCGCGGCACCGCCCGAACGATGCGAGGGCCCCGAACGACATCGGCCCGACGTCAGGTGACCACCCCTGCCCGGGAGCGGCGAGAGACCGACGCCTGAGTTCCAGAGGACTCCAACGACGCCGAGGGCCGCCCCTTGGTGACCACCCAGAGCGACAGCAGCCAGCCGGCCACGTACGAAATCGCCGCCGACACCCCGAAGGCCCACACCGCCGCCAGGGCCGACGCGCCCGACCAGGCTGCCGCGCAGGTTGCGCCGGTCACCAACACCACACGCCCCGCATCCCAGACCAGTTGCAGACCCTGCCTGTCGAAGACGACGAGCGTCTGCGACAGGGGGGAGGCGACGAGCTGCGTCGCGACGAAGACCGCCAGTGCCTGCGCGTAACGGCCGCTGTTCAGCCATTCCTCGCCGAACAGCGCCGAGAAGGCCGACGGCGCGCCGAAGATCAGAGCCAGGAGTCCCACAGCTGCGGCCACCGCGAGCTGCCGGCTCGCCTTGACGAACAGCAGCCTCGGACGTTCCTCGTCACCGCCTCGCGCGGCGCGGGACAGCTCCGCCAGGTAGACCTGAGCCACCGCCATCCCGAGCAACGCCGCCGGCATCGCCAGAATCCGCTGGGTCAGGCCGAGCCAGCCCGCAACCTCAGCGCCATAGTGGTAGGCGATGAGCAGGACGGGCAGCTGCAGTCCGACGACGTTGAGCAGCCCGGACGGCGCCAGCAGCAGCGGGAAGCGACGGTGGCGCACGGCCGTCTCCCACAGGGTGGGCCGGCGCGCCGTGACAGGCTCATCCACCGATCGTCGACGCGCTCCGCGTGCCAGGCTGAGTGCGCCGACACACTGGCCGATCGCCAGTCCCAGCGCCATCCCGCCGGACCGCACTCCGGCCACGCCGACGCCGACCTGCGTGACCAGCATCGCGCTGTACTGGAGCAGATTGCGTCGGCCGATAGCGCCGTACCGCCGGTACCGGATCGCCAGCTGATTCAGCACGAGGACAGCGCCCATGGCGGCCGCGGTCCACGGCGTCAACCAGAGCCAGAAGCGGAGCGCGGGCTGGCTGAAGAGTTCTGCGATCTCATCCCTCGCCGCCGCCACGACGACCGTTCCCACCACCCCGGTAGCGAGTGCCATGACGAGTCCGAGGGCCACGAGGGCGTGCGCGTCGCGGTCCCGCTCCGGGAGCGGCACCGCCAGCTCGAACCGGCCGGCAGCCACCGTCCCGAGTATCGCCGCGAGGGTGGACAGCACCGCGAAGACCCCGAAGTCCGAGGGACTGTACAGGCGCGCGAGCAGCGGCGCGGCAAGTAACAGGAGCAGCTGACCAGCGGCGGTGCCGCTGACGATGCTCAACACGCCCCGGCGGCTGTCGCCCAGCCGACCGCGAACCGCTGCGTAGAGCGCAGAGGCAGCACGCGCCCGGCCGCTGAGCGAGGGGGCACTCTCGGGGGCGGAAGCCTGCTCTCGCCGGAGCGATCCGGTCAAGGGCGCCAGGTCCCGTACCGCAGTCGCGACGAGTGGCGGGGTGCGTAGGCAAGCCCGGTGACCATTCCGGCGAATGCCGGCCTCGGCAGCGGTCTCCTCGTCAGCGCGGTCGAACGACGACTGAGGTGCCGTTGACCCGAGCTGGTCCGACTACCCCAGTACCACAGACCCAGATAGGCGACCAGGCCGACGTTCAGCGGCGTCTCGAGGCCTCCCGCCATCCACGTGCCGAGAACGACCGTGACCCCGGAGAACCCCACGAGTTCCAGGGAGTTGTAGCTGGCGGCACGCATGGTCCGCTGAGTGAGAAGTTGAAGGAGCACCCCGAGTAGCGCGGCGATGAGAATCAAGCCCATGGTGTCGACGTTGTAGTGGATCGAGCCCCACAACGAGGGTGGCGATGTCCCACGGGTCGACCCGTACATCGTGTAGAAGACCTCGGCGCTCAGGGTGCTGCCACGATTGCCCGGCAGGACGCCGGCCAGCCCGTCGAGCCACTCGCCGCCGTTACGGACAGGGCTGCCGGAGGTGTAGTTGAAGGCGGCGAGTCCCGACACCTGGTTGTCGTTGATGAAGCGCGCGAAGAGGTCGTTCATGGCAGCCCGAATCGGACTCTCGGTGCTGCCGGCGCTCCTCGCCAGCACGTAGGTCGACAGCAACATGAGCGGTAGACCGATGACCACCGGAACCAACAGAGCCGCTCGAGGCAGCCGCCGACGGTTGTGCAGAAACGTGTAGACCATCACGGTCAGCAGGAAGAGCACCAACGCGCCGCGCTGACCGGTAGCCATGAGCGCGAGGAGGGCGACGGCGGAGAGAGCGATCGAGGCCACCCGGGCGAGGAGCCCGCCCCGACTGAACGACCAGACGACCAGAACGAGAGCCAGCGACGGCAGTATCACGTTCTTGAACTGATTGACGTAGCCGGGAAAGAAGTAGGCGTTGCCCGCGTACGACTCGAGGCGGAGTGTGGCGATGTCCGCCGGAAGGCCGTTGAGCTGGCCCCGCAAACCCTCGATGAAGGCGCTGTAACCGACCGCGGTGAAGTAGGCAGCCGTCACGACGATCGAAATCACGACCACGGCCAGGATCGTCGGTGTCGGCCGCACCAGCGAAACCCGGTAGGCCGAGTAGGTGACCCTCGGCTTGGCCGACGCCGCCTCGCTGTGCTTGACCCAGAGGTAGGTGACCAGGCTGGCGCCGATGTAGAGAGCGATGGCAGCAGCCATGAGCTGTCCGTAGAAGACCTCGGTGTCAGACGCCGGGTTGATCAGTCGGAGCGTGCCGTAGAGCATCAGCAACTGACACACCACGAACAGCCCGTCCGGCGAGAGGATGCCGTACCGCCGAATTGCGACAAGGTAATGAACAACAGCCAATCCAAGGACCGGCAAAAACAGCAGAATCATTCTCGGCCCCCGTTCTCCACCGACGTTGACTCAACGAGAGGCCTCCGTTCAGGTCACGGTGCCCGCGTCCCGCCGACGCCCGCTACGCGAATGCCGCCGGTCCGGATGATCCGCCCGCCTCGGCGACCCGATTTGTGGTGAGCTGTACCCATGGACCGCAGGCTGCTCGGGCTGGTGCTGCACCCGACCCGGGATGCCACCGAGATCATCTCGATCATCGCCGACTGGGCGGCCCGGCACGGAAAGGGTCTCGCCGTACGCGAGGAGGACCGGCACCGCGTGCCCGCGAACGTCGAGGCGTTCCCCACCGGCGAACTCGTCAAGCGGGTCAGCGCGCTCATCAGCATCGGCGGGGACGGCACGATGCTCGGCGCCCTCCGGTCGACGGTCGACAACCCGAAGCCGGTGCTCGGCGTGCATCTGGGGCGGCTGGGCTTCCTGGTGGAGGTGGAACCACCCGAGCTACCCGAGGCGCTGGACCGACTCACGCAGAAGAAATTCACCGTGGAGGCACACAGCTGCCTGGCCTGCGACGTCTGCGGCGACGACGTGGTGGCGTTCAACGACATCGCACTGATCCGCCGCCCCGGCACGGGCCTCGTCATCGCCACCCTCGCCGTGGACGGTCAGCGCTACGGCTACTACCGCTGCGACGCGCTCGTGGTGAGTACGCCGACCGGCTCGACCGCGTACAGCTACGCGGCGGGCGGCCCGCTGGTCTCGCCGGCCACCCAGGCGGTGGTGGTCACCCCTTCGGCCCCGATGGCCGGCATCAGCCGCTCCGTGGTGCTCTCCCCGGAGGAGAAGGTACGGCTGGAGCTCACCCCCGACTCCGGGCCGGTGGCGGTGGAGGTGGACGGCCGGGTCTTCCGGGAGGCGACCTCCGAGGGGGCGATCGACATCACCTACCGCCGGGAGGCCGGGATGGTGGTCCGCCTCGACCCGCGCCGCTACCAGGAGCGCAACCAGCTCAAGCTCAGCCTGATGGATCTGCCGTTGCTGCCCGACCAGCTCCGCGAGCTGCTCCCGCAGACCTTCCGCGAGCAGCTCGACCGCCGGGAGATACCACGCTGACCGGGACGGCCGCGACCGGCGGAGGCACGCGGCCCGGCACGGGAGCACCTTCCTGGCCCCTCCCGCGCCGGCGACCGCGCGAACGGCTCAGGCCTGCTTGAGTACCTCGGTGACCAGGTCCTTCGCCTCCTGCTGGATCCGGGTCAGGTGCTCCGTCCCGTGGAACGACTCGGCGTAGATCTTGTAGACGTCCTCCGTGCCGGAGGGCCGGGCCGCGAACCAGCCCGACTCGGTGGTGACCTTGAGCCCGCCGATCGGCGCGCCGTTGCCGGGGGCCGTGGTGAGCGTCGCGGTGATCGGCTCGCCGGCCAGCTCGGTGGCGGTCACCTGCTCCGGGGAGAGCTTGCCCAGCACGGCCTTCTCCTCCCGGGTCGCCGGGGCGTCGATCCGGGCGTACGCCGGCGCGCCGAAACGCTCGGCGAGCTCGGTCCAGTGCTCGCTGGGAGTCCGGCCGGTCGTCGCGATGATCTCCGCAGCGAGCAGGCAGAGCAGGATGCCGTCCTTGTCGGTGGTCCAGGTGCCACCGTCGCGGCGCAGGAACGAGGCGCCGGCGCTCTCCTCACCGCCGAAACCGACAGCCCCGTCGAGCAGGCCGGGCACGAACCACTTGAACCCGACCGGCACCTCCAGCAGCGGCCGGCCGAGGTCGGCGGCGACCCGGTCGATCATCGACGAGGAGACCAGGGTCTTGCCGACCGCGGCCGCCGGGCCCCACTGGGACCTGGTCCGGAAGAGGTGACCGATCGCCACGGCCAGGTAGTGGTTGGGATTCATCAGGCCGCCGTCGGGGGTGACGATGCCGTGCCGGTCGGCGTCCGCGTCGTTGCCGGTGGAGACCTGGTAGTCGGCGCGGGCGGCGATCAGCGACGCCATCGCGTTCGGCGAGGAGCAGTCCATCCGGATCTTCCCGTCGCCGTCGAGGGTCATGAACCGCCAGGTGGGGTCGACCGTCGGGTTGATGACGGTGAGGTCGAGACCGTGCCGCTGGGCGATCTCACCCCAGTAGTCGACGCTCGCCCCGCCCAGCGGGTCGGCGCCGATCCGCACCCCGGCGGCGCGGATCGCGTCGACGTCGATCGCCGCCGGCAGGTCATCCACGTACCGGCCGAGGAAGTCGTACGTCCCGGTGGTGTCGGCGGCGCGGGCCCGGGCGTACGGGATCCGGCGGACCCCGGCGAGCCCCTCGGCGAGGATGGTGTTGGCCCGCTCCTGGATCCACTTCGTGGCGTCGGTGTCGGCAGGTCCCCCGTGGGTCGGGTTGTACTTGAACCCGCCGTCGTCGGGCGGGTTGTGCGACGGGGTGATCACGATGCCGTCGGCGAGCCCGCCGGTGCGTCCCCGGTTGTGGCTGAGGATGGCGTGCGACACCGCCGGGGTCGGGGTGTAGCCGTCCCGGCTGTCGAGCAGCACGGTGACGTCGTTGGCGGCGAGCACCTCCAGCGCGTCGACCGCGGCGGGGGTGGAGAGGGCGTGGGTGTCCCGGCTCAGGAAGAGCGGGCCGTCGACGCCCTGCTGCCGCCGGTAGTCGCAGAGCGCCTGGGTGACCGCGACGATGTGGTCGGAGTTGAACGCGCGGCGCAGGCTCGACCCCCGGTGGCCGGAGGTGCCGAAGGAGACCCGCTGCGCCGGGTCACCCGGGTCCGGGTGCTCGGCGTAGTAGGCGGTCACCAGCCGGGGCACGTCGACCAGGTCGGCGGGCTGGGCCGGCTGACCGGCACGGGGGTGGGCCACTGCGGCAACCTCCTCGGACGGGGTGGACGCCGTTCTCTTCCCGGCGGCGCCCGGTTCCATGCGTACGGCGATCGGCGTCACGGCTCGACGCGCTGGCCCTTGCCGATCACCACGACCCCATTGTCGGAGACAACATAGCGTTGCCGGTCCTTCTCCAGGTCGACGCCGATCTCGGCGCCCTCGGGTACGAAGACGTTCTTGTCGAGGATCGCGCGGCGGACCACGGCGTGCCGGCCGATCTCCACCCCCTCCATGAGCACCGCGCCGTCGACGTGCGCCCACGAGTGCACCCGCACCTTCGGGGAGACGACCGAGTTCTCGACGAGCGAGCCGGAGATCACCGCGCCGGGCGAGACGAGCGAGCCGACCGCCCGCCCGACCCGCTCCCCCCACTGGTGGACGAACTTGGCCGGCGGGTACGGGGGCTGCTCGGTGTAGATGGGCCAGTCGAAGTTGTAGAGGTTGAAGACGGGGTGCACGTTGATCAGATCCATGTGCGCGTCGTAGAACGAGTCGAGGGTCCCCACGTCCCGCCAGTAGCCGCGGTCGCGGTCGGTGCTCCCCGGCACCTCGTTGTCCTTGAAGTCGTAGACGTTCGCCTCGCCCCGCTCGACCAGCATCGGGATGATGCTGCCGCCCATGTCGTGCTTGCTGGTGTTGTCCTCCGCGTCGCGCTCCACCGCCTCGCAGAGCGCCTTGGTGGTGAAGACGTAGTTGCCCATCGAGGCGTAGATCTGGTCGGGGGCGTCGGGCAGGCCGACGGCGTCGGTGGGCTTCTCGCGGAACGCCCGGATGCGCCGGCCGTCCTCGCCGACCTCGATGACGCCGAACTGGTCGGCCATCGAGAGCGGTTGCCGGATCCCGGCGACAGTGACGCCCGCGCCGGAGGCGATGTGGGCCTCCACCATCTGCCGGGGGTCCATCCGGTAGATGTGGTCGGCCCCGAAGACGATCACGTAGTCGGGCTGCTCGTCGTTGATCAGGTTGAAGCTCTGGTAGATGGCGTCCGCCGAGCCGGCGAACCACCACGGGCCCCGGCGCTGCTGGGCCGGCACGGGGGTGACGTAGTTGCCGAGCAGCGTCGACATGCGCCAGGTCTTGGTGATGTGCCGGTCCAGGGAGTGCGACTTGTACTGGGTCAGCACGACGATCTTGAGGTAGCCGGCGTTGGCGAGGTTGGAGAGGACGAAATCGACCATCCGGTACATCCCGCCGAACGGGACGCCCGGCTTGGCCCGGTCCGCGGTCAACGGCATGAGGCGCTTGCCCTCTCCGCCGGCCAGGACGATCGCGAGCACCTTGGCAGCCATGGTCAGACGCTAACCAGCCACGTACGACTTCACCACTCGTACGGTCGGACTTCTGCACTAGGGTGCGGGAATGACCGACTCCGCCCCCTCAGCCGGCCAGCTGCGCGTCGATCTGCTCACTCGTGAATACCCGCCGGAGGTGTACGGCGGAGCCGGCGTCCACGTCGAGTACCTCGCCCGCGAGCTGCGCCGACTCGCCGACGTACGGGTGCACTGCTTCGGCCTGCCGCGCACCGAGCCGGGCGTCACCGCGTACGCCGAGCCCCCGGGGCTGACCGGGGCGAACGCCGCGCTGCGCACCATGGGCGTGGACCTGGAGATGGCCGCGGGTTGCGCCGGCACCGACGTGGTGCACAGCCACACCTGGTACGCGAACCTGGCCGGGCACACCGCGAAGCTGCTGCACGGGGTGCCGCACGTGGTCACCGCGCACAGCCTGGAGCCGCTGCGACCGTGGAAGGCCGAGCAGCTCGGCGGCGGCTACGCGCTCTCCTCGTGGTGCGAGCGCACGGCCGTGCTCGCCGCCGACGCGGTCATCGCGGTCAGCGAGGGGATGCGGCGGGACGTGCTCACCGCCTACCCGGAGGTCGACCCCGACCGGGTGCGGGTGGTCTACAACGGCATCGACACCACCCAGTACGCGCCGGATCCGGGCACGGACGTGCTCGACCGGCTCGGCATCGACCCGGCGCTGCCCAGCGTGGTCTACGTCGGCCGGATCACCCGGCAGAAGGGGCTGCCGTACCTGCTGCGCGCCGCCCGGGAGCTGCCGGCCGACACCCAGCTGGTGCTGCTGGCCGGCGCGCCGGACACCGCGGAGATCGCGGCCGAGGTGGAGGGCCTCGTCGCGGAGCTGCGGGCGAGCCGGTCCGGGGTGATCTGGGTGGCCGAGATGCTGCCGAAGCACGAGGTGATCCAGGTGCTCACGCACGCCACGCTCTTCGTCTGCCCGTCGATCTACGAGCCGATGGGCATCGTCAACCTGGAGGCGATGGCGTGCGAGACGGCGGTGGTGGCCACCGCGACGGGCGGCATCCCGGAGGTGGTGGCCGCCGGTGAGACGGGCCTGCTGGTCCCCATCGAGCAGGCCGCCGACGGCTCCGGGCGACCGCTGGATCCGCAGCGCTTCGTCGCCGACCTGGCCGCGCGGATGAACGAGCTGCTGGGCGACCCGCAGCGGGTGGCGGCGTTCGGGCAGGCGGGCCGGCGCCGCGCGGTCGAGCACTTCTCCTGGGACGCAATCGCGGCGCGGACGCTGGAGATCTACCGGTCGGTGGGCGCCGCCGGCTGAGCCGCGCGGAAGCGGATCACACGCAGTAGGTTGGCGGGGTGAGTGGACGGTTCCCGATCGAAGACGTCTCCCCCGTCGTCTCGTGCGGTCGCTACCCGGCCAAGGCGGTGGTCGGCGAGCTGGTGCCGGTGGCGGCCCGGGCCTACCGCGAGGGGCACGACGCGCTCGGCTGCAACGTGGTGTGGCGCGGCCCGGACGGCGTGACCCGGCCGTTCACCCGGATGCGCCCCGGCGAGCCGGGGCAGGACCGCTGGCACGCCACCATCCGGCCGGACGCGGTGGGCGAGTGGACGTTCCACGTCGAGGCGTTCGCCGACCCGTACCTCACCTGGCAGAACGCGGTGACGAAGAAACTCGCCGCCGGACAGGGGCCGGTGGAGCTCGCCAACGACCTGGCCGAGGGCGCCCAGCTGCTGGAGACCGCCGTGTCCGGGGTGCCGGCGGCGCAGCGGCAGCGGGTGACCCGCGCCGCCGCCGCGCTGCGCGAGGCCGACCGCGAGCTCTCACGGCGGGTCGGGCCGGCGCTGGAGCTGGCCGACCTGCTCTGGGCCCACCCGGTGCGGGAACTGGTCACCGCCGGTGACGAGCACCGGCTCTGGGTGGACCGGGAGCGGGCGCTCTTCTCCGCCTGGTACGAGTTCTTCCCCCGCTCCGAGGGCGCCGTCGCGGCGACCGTCGACGCGCCGGCCCGCTCCGGCACCTTCGCCACGGCGACGCAGCGACTGCCCGGCGTGGCCGCGATGGGCTTCGACGTGCTCTACCTGCCGCCGATCCACCCGATCGGCCGGGTCAACCGCAAGGGCCCCAACAACTCGCTCACCGCCGGGCCGGACGACGTGGGCTCCCCCTGGGCCATCGGCGCCGCGGAAGGTGGCCACGACACGATCCACCCCGACCTGGGTACGGCGGAGGACTTCCGGGAGTTCGTCGCCGCCGCCGCCGAGCAGGGGCTGGAGGTGGCGATGGACCTGGCGTTGCAGTGCGCGCCGGACCACCCGTGGGTCACCGCGCACCCGGAGTGGTTCACCACCCGGGCCGACGGCACGATCGCGTACGCGGAGAACCCGCCGAAGAAGTACCAGGACATCTACCCGCTGAACTTCGACAACGACCCGGAGGGGATCCGGGCGGAGATTCTGCGGGTGGTGCTGCACTGGGTCGGCGAGGGCATCCGCATCTTCCGGGTCGACAACCCGCACACCAAGCCGTTCGACTTCTGGCACTGGCTGATCCGGGAGGTCAAGAAGGTCGACCCGGACGTGCTCTTCCTCGCCGAGGCGTTCACCCGACCGGCGATCATGCACGGGCTCGGCAAGATCGGCTTCACCCAGTCGTACACGTACTTCACCTGGCGTACGAGCGCGGCGGAGATGCGGGAGTACTGCGAGGAGCTGGTGGCGGCGGCCGACTACATGCGGCCGAACTTCTGGCCGAACACCCCGGACATCCTGCACGAGTCGTTGCAGCACGGCGGCCCGCCGATGTTCAAGATCCGGGCGGTGCTGGCCGCGCTGCTCTCCCCCTCCTGGGGCATGTACGCGGGCTTCGAGCTCTTCGAGCACGAGGCCCGCCCCGGCGCCGAGGAGTACCTGGACAACGAGAAGTACGAGCTGCGTCCCCGCGACTGGGCCGGCGCCCAGGAGCAGGGGCGGTCGCTGGCCCCGTTCGTCGCCACCCTCAACCGGGTACGCCGGGAGCATCCCGCCCTGCACCGGCTGCGCAACCTGCGCTTCCACGACATCGACAACCCGGCGCTGCTCTGCTGGTCCAAACGGGACGCCGACACCGGCGACACGGTCATCGTGGTCTGCTCGTTCGACCCCGGCGGGGTGCAGTGGGGCAACACGACGCTCGACATGCCGGCGCTCGGTCTGGACTGGCACGAACGGTTCACCGTGCACGACGAGCTGACCGGCGCCAGCTACGACTGGGGGCAGCGCAACGCGGTGCGGCTCGACCCGTACCTGCAACCCGCGCACGTGCTGACCGTGCGCCGCCCGGCCCCGCCCGAGACGCCGACCGGGTTCGCCACCGCCCCGGCGGAGCTCACCACCGAGTCCGTTCCCGAGGACCTCTCCGGCGGCGCCGCCCCGACCACCCCCGCCCAGAAGGACGAGCTCCGATGGACCAGCTGATCGCCGGCCACTTCCACGACCCGCACTCGGTGCTCGGTGCGCACCCGGCCGACGGCCGGACCACGATCCGTACCCTGCGCCGGGGCGCGACCGACGTCGCCGCGCTTGTCGACGGCGAGCGCCACCCGATGAAGCGGGTCCACGACGCAGGTGTCTTCGAGACCACCGTGCCGGGCACCGTGCTCGACTACCGGGTCGAGGTCGACGGGGCGGCCCACGACGACCCGTACCGCTACCCGCCCACCCTCGGTGAGCTGGACCTGCACCTGATCGGCGAGGGGAGGCACGAGCGGCTCTGGGAGGCGCTCGGCGCGCGGGTCTTCGACGAGGGGGTCGCGTTCGCCGTGTGGGCGCCGAACGCGCGCGGCGTGCGGGTGGTCGGCGAGTTCACCGGTTGGGCCCCGGACGACGGCTGGCCGATGCGTTCGCTCGGCTCCAGCGGCGTCTGGGAGATCTTCGTGCCGGGGGTGCGGGCCGGCGCCCGCTACAAGTACCGGGTGCTGGGCGCCGACGGCCACTGGCGGGACAAGGCGGACCCGCTCGCCGCGTACGCGGAGGTGCCGCCGGCCACCGCGTCGGTGGTGCACCGCTCGACGTACGAGTGGTCCGACGCGGCCTGGCTCGACCGGCGGGCGAAGGCGCTGCCGCACCAGGAGCCGATGAGCGTCTACGAGGTGCACCTCGGTTCGTGGCGGCCCGGTCTCGGCTACCGGGAGCTGGCCGAGGAGCTGACCGAGTACGTCACCGGGCTGGGCTTCACCCACGTGGAGTTCCTGCCGGTGATGGAGCACCCGTTCGGCGGCTCCTGGGGTTACCAGGTCAGCGGCTACTACGCGCCGACGTCGCGCTTCGGTGACCCGGACGAGTTCCGCCACCTGGTGGATCGGCTGCACGCCGCCGGGATCGGCGTGATCCTCGACTGGGTGCCGGCGCACTTCCCCCGCGACGAGTGGGCCCTCGCGCGCTTCGACGGCACCCCGCTCTACGAGCATCCCGACCCGCGCCGGGGCGAGCATCCCGACTGGGGCACGTACGTCTTCGACTTCGGTCGCCGCGAGGTGCGCAACTTCCTGGTCGCCAACGCGCTCTACTGGCTGGAGGAGTTCCACGTCGACGGGCTGCGGGTCGACGCGGTCGCCTCGATGCTCTACCTGGACTACTCCCGTCCGGAGGGGCAGTGGGCCCCCAACCAGTACGGCGGCCGGGAGCACCTGGAGGCCATCGCCTTCCTCCAGGAGGTCAACGCGACCGTCTACAAGCACCACCCGGGTGCGCTGATGGTCGCCGAGGAGTCGACGGCCTGGCCGGGGGTGACCCGACCCACCTCGGACGGCGGGCTGGGCTTCGGGTTCAAGTGGAACATGGGCTGGATGCACGACACCCTGCTCTACACCTCGAAGGACCCGATCTACCGCCAGCACCATCACCACCAGCTGACCTTCTCCCTGGCGTACGCCTGGAGCGAGAACTACGTGCTGCCGATCAGCCACGACGAGGTGGTGCACGGCAAGGGCTCGCTGGTCGGCAAGATGCCCGGCGACACCTGGCAGAAGCTGGCCAACGTGCGGGCGCTGCTGGCGTACATGTGGGCGCACCCGGGCAAGCAGCTGCTCTTCATGGGCTGCGAGCTGGGCGACGACCGGGAGTGGAGCGAGGAGCGCGGCCTCGACTGGTACCTGCTGCACGACCCGGCGCGGGCCGGCGTGCAGCGGCTCGTCGCCGACCTGAACCGCCGCTACCGGGAGACCCCGGCGCTCTGGGCACAGGACACCGACCCGGCCGGGTTCCGCTGGATCGCCGGGGACGACGTCGCCAACAACACCGTCTCGTTCATCCGGATCGCCCCGGACGGGCAGACGCTGGTCTGCGTGGCCAACTTCTCCGCGCAACCGCTGCCCGACTACCGGGTCGGCCTGCCCGCGGCCGGCACCTGGCGGGAGGTGCTCAACACCGACGCCCAGCCGTACGGCGGCTCCGGCGTGGGGAACCTGGGCGAAGTGCACGCCGAGGACGTGCCGTGGCATGGCCTACCGGCGTCCGCGGCGCTCCAGGTGCCCCCGCTCGGCGTCCTCTGGCTCAGCCCTGGTGACAGTTCTCGGTAGACGCTACGCCGCGGAGGCGGTGTCACTCCGCCACGTAGACACCCTTACCGGGATGTCCCACGACCAACTCTCGGTCCTTCAGGATCGTCATGACTCGGTTGATCGTGGAGATGTGGACGGCGTACTGCTCGGCCAGCTCGCGGGTGGACGGCAACTTGACGCCAGGCGCCAGCTCCCCAGACTTGATCTTCTCCGCGATCTCGTTGGCGATGCGCCGGTAGTCAACCTTCTCGGTCGGCATGAGTCGATCTCCGTCGGTTCCCTGGCTTCGGCAGGCCAATCTGATCACGGAGAACCTGTTCCAGCAAGTTTCTAGTTATGGCAGGTAGCACTTGACCTGCTCCTACAAGTTGGAATAGGTTCTCTTCAGTCGGTTCCCTGGTTTCGGCAAACTCCCGGGTTCCGGCGGCACACCCACCTGGGGAGCACGACGCATGGACCCTGCCTCCCAGGTGGGCCCCAATCGTCATCCCGGAGAGGGTCCCAGCCGTGCCGATCGATGAGCCGGTGAGCAGGGCAGCTGAAGTGTTCGCCGCTATGAGGACATTGGAGGCTCATTGGACTCGGGCGCTCGACCATCCATGGCGGGTAGGTGGATGCCTGCAATGCCAGGGCCGTAACACCTGTCGTCAGCTTGACTGGTCCTTGGCGGTCGTGGCGGACGTCGCGTCCGTCATGTTGCAGAAGGCGTAGGAAAGCATCCCCACCCACCCAGCAGCGGGCACCAGTGGCGGGGCAGACAATCGCTAACTACTCATTTCCCTACTCAAAGACTTGAACCTCAGCCAGAGCAGCAAGCCTAAGACAAATTCGACGAGACCGATAACAACACTGTTCCGCCAGCCGTTCCGCGTTTCTTTTGTCGACATTAGGCGTACGCCATTTGTCCCGCCAGGGACCGCTCTCAACTCAACGCCATCCCCCACTTCGAAGCGGCGCCCAGCAGTGTTCTCGTCTAGCGGTCCTATGACAGCGACGCGCTCCACCCCGTCACTATCAGCGAATCGGATTGCCACACTCTGACCACCGAGTTGAAGTTCGGTGACAGAGACCACCCGGCCCATGACCGTCCGCCCCTGGGTATTTGCAACCCGCTCAGTCTGGACTGTGTGCAGGTACCCAGCGACCCCGATGATGGCGAAGAGTAATCCCACCACCATAAGCACAGGGCCACCCGCCCCCTTTTCCAGGGCAGCCGCGAGCCTCCCCAGCCGCCCAGCGCTCCGCCTCACTCGCCCACCGACATAGACCAAATTAGCAGCTGCATCACCTTGACGGCCTGCCAGGACAGGCTAGCCAGAAGCAGGCCCAGGCCGGTCCAGAACAAAATCTTCACAGCACGCTCAACCGACACCCGGTCCTTTGGATCAGACTTGCGTAAGACCCGTTCCGCGATAATTGGTCGAAACACAGGAGCGAAGCAGACAGCCGCGACGATCACACCGAACACATTAAGAAACTTCGCAAGACCAACAGACACTTAGTCATCAAGCCTTTCAGAATCCCGGACCGGCGGCGCATTTGGCACCAAACTCATAGTCCGAGATCGAAAAGGAAGGAGAGCATGACGCCGCCAGAAATCCCGACTCCGTATGAATTCCACGACTTCCCGGACGTAGTCGTCCCATGCCCATAGCAGCCGCCTGGCCCGCTTCCACCACACACCTTCGTCGTCACGTTAGTTCCCTTTTCCGCCCGCGTGGCGGTAGACCATCCGATAACGGCATATTGTGCGGCCCCACCACCCTTCAAAAGAGAACGCCAATCCTTCAACTCAGTCAGAGACTTATTGAAGGTACCGGAGCCACTGAAGTGCCATTCATTGTTGGTCCATTCTGCCTCAACGCACACAATCATATAACAGCCGCCAACGTCGATAAACATATGACTGTCGACGTACTCCTTACAGAGAAGCCATTGCAGCGAAGTGCCACACCCGGCAGTGTTCCAGAATTCGTTCGGGTCGTCGGACCGCAGATAGTTCGGCATAGCGCCAAACATCGATCCCACAGCAGCCCTGCAGCGCTCGGAACCTGGGGCACCAGCGCAAGGATTATTCGGCTTGGTCGGGCCACCCTTGCCACCACCACCCGGTCGACGCCGGTCAACTGGCGGTACATACTTTCCCGGCTTAGGCTTCGTGCTGGTCTTGTGGTTCTCCTGCCCCCACGAGACGTTGTCGGTCGATCCACAACCGTGCGGGCAGCCCGTCGACGGGTTGTAGCCGTAGCAGTCGAAGTGCGCACAGTCGTCCGGGATCAATCCGGTGGGATCGCTCGAACTGACCGGCGTGTTGTCGGCGTAGGCGTAGCCGTTCCACTGCTGAGGGTCGCCAGCATCTTGCAGGGGGTCGACCGAGATGAAGCGGCCGGCTGCCGGGTCGTAGGCGCGCGCACCCACGATAGTCAGCCCGGTGGGGCTCATCGGCTTGTTGAGGAAGCCGCGGTTATCGGGTGCGGTGACGGCGGCGCCGCGCGGTCCGCCGTACGGGGTGTACTGCCGCCACGTCGGGTTCTGGGCGGTGTTGTCGAGGTAGAGCGACGGCGTGCCCTGGTGGTCGGTGACCACGAAGGTGTACGCCGTACCACTGCCGGAGCGGACGCAGGTGCCGCCACCGGGCAGGTCGTAGTAGCGGTTGCCGCTGACGACGCCGGTGGCGGTGTTGAGGATGTGCTGCTGCCCCGGCAGGTAAAGCGTGTTCTTGCCGGGCTCCTTTTGGAGCATCAGGTTGCCGTCGGCGTCATAGATGAAGGTGTTGTCGCCGCTGGTGCCACCGGTGACCTTGGTGAGCTTGCCGGCGTCGTCCCAGGTGAGGGTCTGGTTGCCCTGGGCGGCGTTGCGACCCGTGGTGTTGCCGGCGGCGTCGTAGGTGTAGCTGCCGGTGCCGGTGGCCGCCCCGGTGGTCGTGGTGGAGGTCAGGGTGTGCGGCTTGTTCTGACCGTTCCCGTCATAGGTGTAGGTGGTGGTGGTGTCACCGGCGGTACCGACGCCGTGGTCGACCTGCTTGGTGCGGTTGCCGATGACGTCGATGCTCCAGCTCGTCCAGTAGGCGCTGCCACCACCGATGCTGTTGCCGACCATGCTCTTGCTGCTGACGGTGGGCGTGACCGCACAGTCGTCGGTGGCGGTCCAGGCCTCGGTAAGGCGGGCGAGACCGTCGTAGCCGTAGCACTGGGTTTCGGCGGGGGTGCTGGCACCGTTCCGCTTGCTGATCTTCCGGGTGATGTTGCCGGCCAGGTCGTACTTGTACTCCTGCTCGTCTACCGTCGACGGGGTTGTCTTGTTCCGGGTGACGAGCTGGTTGGTGAGCCGACCGGTGTGCGGATCGTAGGTATTGGTGACGTAGGCAGCGCTCGTCGAGATACCCAGGGATTGCTGGTCGACCCGGCCCCAGGCGTCGTAGCTGACATCGGTGGTGTAGCTGTTGAGCCCAACAAGACGCTCCGGCATGTCGAACTCGTTGTAGCCGTGGACCACCGTCTCCGACGGGAGGCCACCCTTCGCCGGGTACGTGTCCGTCAACGGCAGGCCCAGGACCGAGGTGTACGTGTGGCCGAAGGCGTAGGAGCCGGCCAATGCACCCTCGGCGTCAGGGATGGTAACCGTCGTCCCGAGGCTGTTGCCGAAGACGTCGAACGCCTTCTGCTGGCTGGTGTACGCCTGCCCACCGCGGTAGGCGATGGTGGTGGTCAGCTTGCCGATCGCCCTGGTCACCCCCGCGACGGCGTTGCTGTTGTCGTACACCCACGCCGCGCGCTGGTTCGCTGCGGCCTGGTTCGCCACCGTGGCGGCGAACTCTGCGGTCTTCCGGTCCAGCGCGTCGTAGGTGTAGGAGAGGGTCTTGCCCCGGCTGTCGGTCGTTTCGACGAGGTTGCCGTTGGCGTCGTAGCGCATCGAGCTGTTACCGGCGTCCGGGTCGGACTTCGCCACCACCTGGCCGAGCAGGTTGTAGGTCGAGGTCCAGACGTTGTTCTTGGCGTCGGTCAGCGTCGACTGGTTGCCGTGGCTGTCGTAGCCGTACTTGCTCACGGTCGCCGTGCCGCCGGTGGCAGTGAAGGTGCCGGTGAAGGTGTCGGCCGGAGTGGTCACCGTGGGACGAGCGGTGTATTCGTGCAGCTCCGATTGCCGTCCCAGCGGATCGGTGAGAGCGGCCTTGACGACGCCGCCCTCCGGTGGCACGACGGTGGTGCGGTCACCGGCGTGGACGGTCGTGGTCGTGGAGACGGTGACGCCGTTCTTCGCCGCCTGGACGATCACCGCTCGGCCGAGGCCGTCGTAGGTGGTGAACGTCTGGTTGGGCACCTGCTTCTTCAGCTCCGCCGCCGAGACCGGGGTGCTCACCGCCGGGTCGGCGGCGTCGTCCCACCAGCCGTTGTACGACGCCCGCGCCCAACCTCGGCTGTCGTAGAACGTGTCGGTGATCATCCGGCCGCCGTTCGGCACCGCCGTCTGCGTCTGCCGCGTCCGCAGCAGGGCGTCGTACAAGCTCACCGACGTGATGTAGGCGTTCGAGTTGGTCAGCTTCTGGCTGGTGACCGCGGTGACACCGGTCTTCGAGACGGTGTAGGCGAACTTCAGGTTCGCGAGGCTGCTCGTCGCCCGGTTGTTCAACCACACCGCCGTGTTGCGGCCGAGCGCGTCGTACTGCTGGCGCGCCACGACCGCGTTCGGGTCGGTGGCGGTCAGCGTGCTGCCGCGCCTCGGGTTGACCGTGCTGGACGCGGTCTGGTTCAACGCGTTCGTCGTCGACGTGCCGGTGACCAGTCCGACGCTGTTCATCGTGTAGGCGGTCGAGGTCTTGTTGCCCTTGGCGTCGTACGACTCGGTGATCCGGCCGTACGAGTCGTAGGCGGTCCGCCCGGCGGTCTGCCAGGCGTAGGCGTTCGAGGCCCAGTCCTTGGCGACCTGGGTCAGGGTGACGTCACCCTTGGTCGGGGCCTTCGGCTGGGGGAAGGTGGTGGCGAAGCTGGTGTCGTCGTAGAAGGTCCGCTCCGCCTTCACCACCTGAGCGGGCCGGTCGACAGTCGCCGGCGCGGTCAGCGTGTTGGCGCCACCCGGCTCCGACGCGGGGCTGCCCTGGGTGAAACCGCCGCAGGCGACGGAGACCGTCTCGGTCTGGCTGACCAGGCCGGCCAGGTTCTTGCCGGCGTTGACCGGTGCGTAGGTGTAGCTGGTGCACTGGTCGTAGGCGGCGTTGGTCGGGACCGAGTAGGTGTAGGTGTGCTTCAGCTCGCCGAAGGTGGGGCTGGTGGTGTCGGCGTCGTAGCTGTTGTCGCTACCCGTGTACCGCCAGGTGGTCGAGCCGCCGCTGGTGACGGCCTGCCGGCTGTACGTCTTGATCGGTGCGACCCACTGCGCGGTCAGCGCCGGCAGGCCGGTGCGTGCCCGCGTCGCGGTGGCGCCGGAGACCCAGTAGGAGTTGATGGTGGAGGAGTCGACCCGGCCGCCCTCACCGAGATACTGGGTGCTCTCCAGCTCCTTACCGGCGAGCTCGTTGACGTCCTCATGGGTGCCACCGGCGGAGTCGGTCAGGTTGACCACGGTGGTGTTGTTGTTCTTGCTCATGCCGCGGTAGTAGGTGGCCTCGGACTGCGTGCGCCGATCGTTGACGCCGTCGCCGTTGAAGGTCTGCACCTTCGCGTAGCCGCGGAACTGGCCGTAGGTCCGGTACTTGGCCTTGACCACCTCGTTGTCGTCGAAGTGCCAGGCCGCACCGTCGAGGTACTTGTAGCTGGTCTTCAGCGCGGGCGCCCCACCGGTCGGGTCGGTGGAGACGACCTGGGTGACGGCGTACTTGTTGAACCAGTCACGGGTCTGCTCGGTGAAGCCGTCCGGGGTCCAGTACACCGGGTAGCAGGACTTGGTGTTCGACGCTGGGGAGACGGTCACCGGTGCGGTGCACGGGTTGGGCAGCTCGTAGCTGGGAGAGATCACCGAGCCGCTCTCGGTGGTGATCGCCGAGATGCGCTGCCGGTAGAAGTTCGGCAGACCACCCGTCACGTCCACCCGGTTGGCCAGCTTCACACCGACGAAGGAGACCGAGGGCAGCGAGATCGCGCTGGTGGAGCCGCCAGCGCTGAGGTCGTGCCCCGTGCGCGTGATCGAGCTCAGCCACAGGGTCGGAGAGGTGCCGTCCCCGGTGGCGGGCATCGTGTGGGTGAAGGCGTACGAGTCGACCTTCTCATGCTGCGAGGTGGCGGTGTTGTACTGCTGCGCCTCGATCGACGTCAGCCGGACCGTCGAGAAGAACGACGGGCCCCAGCTGTCGCAGTCGGTGCCCGCGTTGCAGACCAGGTCGAACGGCACGTCCGGCCAGTTCGCCTTCGTCGACGAGTTCAGCGGCTGGCAGGTCCCGGAGAGGCAGCGGTCGCCGGTCTTGAACACGATCCGGTTCGGGACGGTGCCGTATGCGTTGCCGTCGGTGAACCCGTAGTCGATCCGGGCCAGGTGGCTGTCGCGGATGTAGGAGACGTCGCTGGCGCCCTTGTTCCGCCCGTAGTAGTTCGTGTCCTGCTCGTAGTAGTACGCCATCGCGTTGCCGTGCGTGTCGGTGACGTAGTCCAGGTTCCACCGGTACGCCATGGTGCAGACCGACGAGGAGAAGCCGGCCGAGTCGAAGCAGGGGTCACCGGAGTGCGGCGAGTAGACCGGCGTGTGGTCGACCGACTTCGTCTCCGCCTTGGTCGACGTCCACCCCGGCAGCCGGTTACGGCCGAACTCGTAGGTGGTGCCGTCGCGCAGCGTCACCCGCCAGTAGTCCGTGTTGTAGGTACCGGAGCCGTTGCCCGAGTTCTCGACGTGCGTGATGACCTCGCCGTTGTCCGACTCCGGCTTCCACACCTTCTTCGTCGCGTCCCACACGAGCGCGGTCGAGGAGCCGTTCAGCGACAGGGTGAGGATCGGCCCGTCGTAGCACCGGTCGTAGGTCTCCACCGGTGAGGGCTTGCCACCCGGGTCGTCCTGGCACGACGCGAAGGTCTGCTCGACGTACGACCGCGGGGTCGACCAGCCGTCGCCCACCCAGGACGCCTGCGCGTTGGTGGAGACGGTCTGCCCGTCCACGCTGCCCGAGTCGTAGGAGAGCGCCACCGTCGGCACCAGGCCGGACGCGGCGGGCGGCACGGTGATGGGGTACGAGTAGGTGAAGGAGCCCGTGCTCCCACCGGCGGTCCAGGATCCGGAGGGCTTCAGGTCGGTGGCGGCGTAGGTTCCCCCCTTGCCACCCTCCTCCCCCGCCGAGGCGACCGCCGCGAGCACGGTAGTGCCGGCCACGCGGGACTCTGCGCCGCCGGTGGCGAGCGGCACCTCGGCGGAGACCGTCTGCGCCGCGAGGTCGTTGGATGACGGCAACGGGGTGGCCGTCCGGCAACTCTCCACCTTCGGGGTGGTCAGCGCGCACGCCGGCAACGTCACCAGCCGCAGCCGGGAGCCGTAGTTGCCGCCGAACGCCTCCGCGAACTGGGCGTAGTCCACACCGACGCGCACCGCGCCCGACGCCACGTCCGGAGTGACCGAGAGCAGCACGCCGTCCACCCCGGCCGCCTCGGCCGCGGCCCGGTCGGCGACCCGGACGTCGACCCGCTGCGGGCCCGCGTACCGGCCGTCCTTCAGCACGGGCTGGGCCCAGATCGGCGTGTCCGCCGCCCGGACCTTCGCCGGCGCCACCGAGCGGGCGGCCGACGATGCGGCCGGGGAGGTCAGGTCGAGCTGGGCGGACGCGGCCTTCGGCCACGCCGTACGGGTCGGCTTGTACGTCGTCGCCGCGTCGTCCTTCGGCGTCACGAACTTCGTCGGGAGGGGCTTCACGCCCTTCACGGAGGGCCCGGGCGAGACCGCCGGCGGCTTCGCCAACCCGTCGTCCTTGGGCTTCGCCGACGCCGGCGTACCCGACAGCAAACCCGCCATGAGCGACGCCGCCGCCACCACCGCGACCATTCGCGTGGGACGCCCCCACAGGCGCAGGCCCCCGTGTTGCCCGACCATCCGAACCTCACCTCTGCGAGATACCAGGAGAACCACGCAGGGTGACAGGACGCGCACCCCCGTGGCGCGAAACAATCTTTCACGTTGATCGCCTCAGAAGATCACGAGAAGTTAACGATCAGCTGGGCCGGTGTGGACCAAATGGGGCTCAGGCTGCGCGAAAGGGGCAGCGTGATGTGACACATGTCGTGCCGGTCTGCCGAATCGGCTGTTTCACTGTGGCCGCTCAGCGCACTGGAACGACCGTCCAGCGCGGACCGACACGGGAGATGCCACCCCATGCGCGAAAACAGCCCACCGCTGTTCACCAGAAGAAGGCGAGCCACCGCGACCGGCGTCGCGGCCGCCCTCCTCCTGGCGACGGCGACCGCCGCTCTGCCCAGCCCCCCGGCGGCCGCCGCCGCACCCACGACGCCCAAGGTCACCGCCGGGCCGCTCACCGTGGATCAGGCCATGACCGAGGCCCGACGGACGGGCAAGCCGGTGGAGGCGACGGCGGCGGGCACGTCGACGTCGGTGGTCACCGCCCGGCCGGACGGCACGATGGAGTTGACCCAGTCGGCCGTGCCGACGCGTACCCGCGTCGACGGCCAGTGGAAGGACCTGGACCCGACCCTCGTCCGCAACCGCGACGGCGGCATCAGCGCGAAGGTGACCACCAACCAGGTCCACCTGTCACCCGGTGGCAGCGGGCCGTTGGCGAAGCTGGTCAGCGGCGACCGGACGCTCACCCTCTCCGCGCCGCTGACGCTGCCCGCGCCGGCGCTGTCCGGACCCACGGCCACCTACGCGGAGGTGCTCCCCGGCGTCGACCTCACCGTCCGGGTCACGAGCGAGGGCGCCTTCTCGCACGTCTTCGTCGTCAAGAACCGCGCCGCCGCCGCCAACCCGAAGCTCGCCACCCTCGACCTGAGCACGACCGGCGAGGGGGTCACGCTCGCCGCCGACCCGGCCGGCAACATCGTCGGCCGCGATCGCCGGAACCAGATGGTGTTGACCGCCCCCGCCCCGATCATGTGGGACTCCACCGCCGCGGCCGCGCCGGCCGCGCGGGGTGCCTCGTCCACGGCGGTGGCGCCGGGCCGGGCGGCCCGGACCGCACCCATCGCCGTCAAGCTCAGCCCCGGAAAGCTCCGCCTGACCCCGGACCGCGACCTGCTCACCGACCCGAAGACCGCGTTTCCGGTCTTCATCGATCCGACCTTCACCTGGACGCCGGTCGGGCAGAAGATGTCCGGCTGGGCGAGCATCTCCTACCAGCACCAGTCGACGAACTACTGGAAGAACACCCCGGACCCGCAGGGCCGGATGCAGGTCGGCAACTCGGGCGAGCAACGCTCCAACACGCTGATCAACTTCCCGGTGCCCTACGGCACGCTGGCCGGCGCCGAGATCTACGACGCCATCTTCAAGATCACCAACACGTGGTCGTGGTCCTGCACCGGCAAGACCGTCCACATCTACGGCCCCAGCACCACCCTGTCCGCGTCGAACGCCACCTGGAACTACTGGGAAGGCGTCAGCAAGGGCAGCGCGATCGCCTCGAAGAGCTTCGCCTACGGCTACAGCGGCTGCGACGCCGCCGCCGTCTCCTTCGACATCACCGACCAGATCGCGGCGGACGTCACCGCGAAGAAGGCAACGCGCACCCTCTGGATGGTGGCGGCCAACGAGGCCAGCGACACCCAGAGCTGGAAAGAGTTCCTCGAGACCAGCCCCACGCTGACCATCCGCTACAACCACAAGCCGAACACCCCGACCGGTATGACGACCTCGCCGAGGACCGTCTGCACCGGCGGCACCACGGTCGGCGACGGCCCGGTCTCGCTCTACGCCCCCGTATCCGACCGCAACGGTGGCACCCTCGGCGTCACCTTCAAGCTCTGGAAGACCAGCGATGCCAGCAAGACCGCCATCGCCTCCTCCAACCCGAACCTGCTCACCTACCCGTCGGGCAGCACGGCAGTCCTCGTCGTCGATGTCGGCAAGCTCAGGACTGCGGCTGGCGGAGCTGTCACCAGTTTTTCGTGGACAGTCCAGGCAACCGACTTCCGCACGCCCAGCGCGCCGTCGGCGACCTGCACCTTCGAATTCGACCCGACCCGCCCCGGGGCACCCTCGATGCGCGAGGTGCCCGATCTCACGACCACCATCGGCGAGCCCTTCACCATCGACGTGACCCCCGCCGTGAACCTCGGCAATGCCACCAAACCCGACGGCTACACCTACCAGCTCAACGCCGGCCCGCCGGTCGAGGTGAACGCCGCGGACGGCGCGGCCACCATCACCGTCGTACCCACCCGGTTCACCAACACGCTGACCGTTACCAGCGTCTCCAGCGGCGGGAACATCGGCGACAGCGCGCGTCTCGTCTTCAACTCCCAGCCCGCCGCCATGGCGGCCGACGCCGACCTCAACGGCGACGACGCCCCGGACCTGCTGACCGTCGGCGGCACCTACGGACTCCCGCCGGGGCTGTGGCTC
Source organism: Micromonospora sp. 15K316 (assembly GCF_004348525.1). Taxonomy (GTDB): domain Bacteria; phylum Actinomycetota; class Actinomycetes; order Mycobacteriales; family Micromonosporaceae; genus Micromonospora. The sequence continues at coordinate 68,100 of NZ_SMKG01000003.1, forward strand.
CTACCGGGGGGCAATGAGCACGCCGCCGTGGCCGGCACGAACATCGGCGCGCAGGGCACCGGAGCGCTCAGCAACACCCCCGCCGCCTTCGACGGCGCGCAGGTCCTCAGCGGTCACTTCACCTGCACCGGTCTGCAGGACGTGCTCGCCTACTACCCCACGGGGAGCAACGCCGGGGGCGGCGCCGTGCTCCGTGCCAACGGCGACGGCAGCGTCATCCAGTCCAGGATCGACGGTAACCAATCACCGCTGATGGCTGATCTGCTCAAGGATACGGACGGCAACGCTCCGCTCCAGCTGACCAATGCCGGGGACACCCGTCGTGCAGGACTGCCCTGCCCCGACCTCATCGGCATTAGCGGCGACCCCACCACGGGCTATCACCTGACCTACTACGAGGCCCTCGGAGCGCCCGGCGTCTACTTCAACCCCACACACATTCCGGTGCCGACCCCGGCCGGGGACGACGCCTGGGACCAATGGACGCTCGCCACCGCCCAGATGTCCACCGGCACCGCCATGTTCCTCTGGAACCGCACCACCGGCGCCCTGCACCTCTGGACCGACCTCGGCTACAACAGGGACAACGACGCGTTCACTTACACCCCTTACCAGCTCTCCACCAGCTGGAACCCGGGTGCCGACCTCAAGCTCCAAGCGGCCGACATCAACAGTGACGGCACGGCCGACCTCTGGACCGTCGGCGCCGGCGGCGTGACGCGCGCCTGGCACGTCGGCGACCTGGCGGCCGGCACCGGAACGATCACCGCCCAGCAGCCCCAGACGCTGGTCACCTCCGACCACAACTGGCTGCTCGACGACGGCACGACGGGCCCGGCGACCAACGCGTCGGACGTGGCGGGCACTTTGCACGCGACCGGCACGGGTGGTGTGCAGTGGAGCACCGGTGGGACGTTCGACCCCGACGTGCTCTTCGACGGCACCAACGGCGCGCTGACCACCAGCACCGCCGCGGTGAACACCACCGCCGACTTCACCGTCGCCGCCTGGGTCAGGCCGACGGCCCTCGGCGGCACCGTGCTCTCCCAGAGCGGCACCACAACCGCCGGCTTCCGGCTCTGGACCAACGCCGCCGACAGGTCCTGGCGGTTCACCATGGCCCGTACCGATGTGGCGAGCCCCGTCCTCGACACCGCGGCGAGCGCTCCCGGCACCGCGCAGGTCGGCGTCTGGACGCACGTGATGGTCAGCTTCACCAAGGCGACCGGAACGATGACGCTCTACGTCAGCGGCGTCAACGCCGGAAGGGTGAGCCATCCCGCTGTGTTCAGCGCCGCGGGCGGCTTCCGGATGGGCGGCCACAAGACCGGAGCGAGCACCTGGGGCGGCTGGTTCGCGGGTGAGCTCTCGAACGTCCAGACCTGGAACCGGGTCTGGACGATCGACGCGGACACGGCGGCCAGCGGCGACGTCACGGGCGTCACCGCGTCCAACGGCACCGTGCTGGCCTACCGGCGCGGCGGTGACGGCTGGATCTGGGGCAGCGGCCAGGTCACCGTCGGCGGCACTTTCGGCGTGTGGAAGCGCATCGGCAACCGCGGCGGCTTCATCGGCAGCCCCACGGCGTTGAAGGGAGCCAACGGCACGATCGTCGTCTACGCCAGAGGCATCGACAACCAGATGTACGGAGTCGGGCAGCCCTCGGTGGGGGCGGCCTTCACGAACTGGGGTGCGGTCGGCACCGGGCAGCCCGCCGCAGGCTTCGCCAGCGACCCCCGCGCCGTGCTGACCAGCAACAACACCATCGCGATCTACGCCCGGGGCGCGGACGGCTGGGTCTGGGGCACCAACCAGGCCAGCGTGGGTGGCGTGTTCGGCACCTGGCGGCGCATCGGCGTGGGTGGGGCCGGCGTTGCCGGACAGCCGTTCGTCACGAAGGCCGCCAACGGTGCGCTCGTCATCTACGCGCGCGGCACCGACAAGAAGATGCACGGAGTCGGACAGCCGTCGCCGGGCGCCGCGTTCGGCCCCTGGCAGAGGATCGGTCTGGGTGGTCCCTCCGACGGGTTCGTCGGCGACCCGGCCGTGCTGCTCGGCGCCAACGGCACGCTCGTGGTCTACGGCACGGGTGCGGACGGCAAGCTCTACGGGGCGGGACAGCCGTCGGCCGGCGCGGCCTTCGGTAACTGGTCGGTCGCGGGCACCGGGCAGCCGGCGCTCACCGGTCGTCCGACCGCGTTGCTCAGCACCACCGACCGGATCGTCCTCTACGGGCGCGGCACCGACGGGAAGATCTGGGGCACCGGGCAGTCCGCCGTCGGCGGCGGCTTCGGCACCTGGGGCGTCATGGGGGCCGGCCAGCCGTCGAGTGGGTTCGCCAGTGACCCGAGCGCGGTGCTCGGTGGAAACGGCGCCATCACCCTGTTGGCCCGCACCACCGACAACCGGGTCTACACGGTCGGCCAGCCTTCGGCCGGGGCAGCGTTCGGGAGTTGGACGGAGATCTCCTGATGCGCTGACGGTGCCGTGCCACGGTCATCCGTGTCGGGGCGCCCGAGCAAACCGGGCCCTGTCCTGCGGCGCGATCGCGTCGCGGGGCAGGGCCCGTTCTCGCAGCGGCGCCGTTGATCGACTCGATTCCCTGGATGTCGGGGTGTCAGGAGCGTGCGGACGCCCCGACATCCAAGAAGCCGAGTCGATCAACACCGGCCGTCAGACCAGGTCCGCCTCGCAGAGCAGCTTCCAGAGCCCGGCGCCGTCGGGAGCGGAGAACCACCGCTGCCCCACCGGCCCCTCCGCGTGCGGGCGCTCCGCCGGGGCGGGCAGGCCACCGGCGAGCACCGCCTGGGTGGGCGAGAGGCGGCGAATCGCCACCCCGGCCACGTTCTCCGGGTGGGCCGCCGCGAACTCGCGGTAGATCTCCTGGTCGTGCTGGCCGTCGTCGCCGACGAGCAGCCACCGCACGTCGGGGAACTCGCGGGCCAGCCGGGCCAGGGTCTTGCGCTTGTGCTCCATGCCGCTGCGGAACCACCTGTCGGCCGTCGGCCCCCAGTCGGTGAGCAGCAGCGGGCCGGCCGGGTAGAGGTGCCGGGAGAGGAACCGGGTGAGCGTCGGCGCGACGTTCCACGCGCCGGTGGAGAGGTAGAAGACGGGCGCGCCCGGGTGGGCGGTGACCAGCCGTTCGTAGAGCACCGCCATGCCGGGCACGGCGGCCCGGGCGTGCTCGTCGAGCACGAACGTGTTCCACGCGGCGAGCAGCGGCCGGGGCAGGGTGGTCACCATGACCGTGTCGTCGATGTCGGAGAGGATGCCGAAGCGCACGGCCGGGTCGAGGATGCGCACGGGCGCCTCGACCGGCTCGGCGTCGGGCATGCTGAGCCGTACGCTGCCCCAGCCCGGGGGCAGCTCCGCCTCGACCACCGTGTCGATGAACCCGCTGCGGTCGGTCTGCGTCTCGTGCCGCACGCCCCCCGCCTCGACGGTGACCGTCACGTGCTTCGCCGGGAGGGTGGTGAAGCTGCGCCAGCCACGGACCTTCTCCAGCCGGGACCGCTGCCGGGTGTCCGGTCGGCCGATCAGCACCCTGCACATCACCCGCACCCAGCCGGGGGCGCCGTAACAGGTGTACGCGACGATGTTGATCCGCCAGCCCGTGCGCCGGAGGCGGCGCTCGAAGAACTGGTGGACGGCGTCCTCCATCCGCGCCGCCCGGTGCAGACGCGGAACGGCCAACTGGCCGGCGGGAGTCGGTGGCACGCTGACACCCTGCCACACGAGCGCGGCGGCGGCCACGCGGGCGATCTCCCGTCCGGCCGCCCGCGTGGCCGGGCCCGAGCTCACCGAGCCGAACCGGTCTGCCGGATCGCCCTCGCCCGGCTCGGCGAACGTGAAACACTCCGGTCGGGACGACGACGGGGGCGTGGTCGTGTCGCAACCTGTGCAGCAGCACCGCCGGCGGCGGCGCCGGCGGCTCGACCGCCCGGCGCTGGTCGCGCTGCTGCTCGGGCTGGCCGGGTTCGGCTACCGGCTGGTCCTGACGCTGCTCACGGTGCCGGTGTCGAACAGCGACGAGGCCACCTTCGGCCTGGCCGCCCTGCACATCGCGCAGGGGCGGGAGCATCCGGTCTTCCTCTACGGCCAGCGCTACATGGGCATGCTCGAGTCGTACCTGGCCGCACCGCTGATCGCGCTCTCCGGGCCGAACTGGCCGGTGCTGCGGCTGCCGATGCTCGTCCTCTACGCGGTCTTCCTCTACCTGATCCACCGACTCACCCGGCGGATCTGCTCCCCGTGGTTCGCCACGTTCGTGGTCGGCCTGCTGGCGCTCGGCCCGGAGCGGGTCGTCCGGGACCAGTTGACGGTGGTGGGCGGCCGGCCCGAGGTCAAGGCGGCGGTGCTGCTGATGCTGCTGATCGCGGTGGGGTTGGCCGGCGGCACCATCCGGCGACGACGGTCGGCCGTCGGGCTCTTCGGGCTCCTCGCCGGCCTGGCGCTCTGGTCCGACTGGCTGATCGTGCCGTACCTGGCGGTGGTCGGGCTGCTGCTGGTCTACGCGGCGCGCCGGGAACTCCTCGGCTGGGCCGGGGCGCTGCTGGTGGTCGGATTCCTGGTCGGCGTCGCCCCGATGATCTGGGACAACGCCGTCGCCCCGCCCGGCCAGGACTCGCTGTCGGTGTTCCGGGAGATCAGCACCAAGGAGGGTCCGTCGCCGCCCTGGTCGCAGCGGCTGGAGGGCGGCCTGCTGCAGGGGGTGCCGCTGGCCGGCGGCCTCTGCCCGATCGGCGGCTGCGCGCCGTCGCAGCAGTGGTTCGGGGCGATCTACCCGCTGCTGCTGGTCGGCTCGGCGGCGTTCGCGCTGATCGCGTACCGGCGCACCGCCGGCGCACCGCTCGCCGCGCGGATCCGGTGGGTCACGCACCTCGCGCTGGTCGCCGGCGCGGTGCTCACCCTGCTGGCGTACGTGCGCAGCCCCCTCTCGGCCACCGACCCGCTCGGCTACGCCCGGTACCTGTCGGTGCTCCAGCTCTCCCTGCCGGCGGTGCTCTGGCCGCTCTGGCTGGCGGCGGAGGCCTGCTGGCGGGGCACGGTGGGCGCGCTCGGCCGGTTGACCGGCGCGGTGGCGACCGGGGTGCTGGCCGGGCTGGCGGCGGCCGGCCTGGTGGTCACCGTGCTCTTCGCCGCGACCGGTCTGGGCGCGTCCCGTGAGGAGGAGCGGCAGGCCCGGGAGCTCGCCGCCGTCCTGCGCGCCGACGGTCCCCACGAGGTGTACGCGGGCTACTGGATCTGCAACCGGCTGGTCTTCAACACCGATGAGAAGGTGGTCTGCGGGGTGCTCGACGACAACCTGATGCCCGGGCAGAACCGGTACCTGCCGTACTGGCGTCAGGTGGGTCGGGCGGACCGTCCGGGGTACGTGGTGGAGGCCGGTTCGCCGGTGGAACGGCACCTGCGGGGGCTGCTCGGCGACCGGGTCGAGACCACGCCGGTACGCGACGTCGGCCGCTACCGCGTCTACCACCCGGAGACCCCGCTGCGGCCCTGGCGGTAGATTCCACCGGGTGCTCATCCTGCTGCCGCCCTCTGAGGGGAAGGCCGACACCGGTACCGGCCGCCCGCTCGACCTGGCCACACTCTCCCTGCCGGAGCTGAACCCGGCCCGCGGGGAGGTGCTCGCCGCGCTGGGCGCGCTCTGCGCCGGGCCGGACGAGACCGCGGCCCGGGCGGCGCTCGGGCTCAGCGAGGGTCAGCACCACGAGCTGCGACGCAACGCACGGCTGCCGCAGGCCCGCACCGCGCCGGCCGCCCGGATCTACACCGGGGTGCTCTACGAGGCGCTGGACCTCCCGTCGCTCCCCCCGGAGGCCACCCGGGCCGCCCGCCGCTCGATACTGATCAGCTCCGGGCTCTGGGGCGCCGTACGCCTCACCGACCGGATCCCGCCCTACCGCTGCCCCATCGGGGCGAAGCTGCCCGGCCCGGGTGCGTTGGGGGCGTACTGGCGGCGGGCGCTGGGGCCGGTGATGGCCGAGGCGGCCGGGAACCGCCCGGTGCTCGACCTGCGCTCCGGCGCGTACGCCGCGACCTGGGCCGCGCGGGGTGCGGTCGCGGAGCGGACGGTGACCGTGCGGGTGCTGCACGAGCGCGAGGTGGACGGGGTCCCGGTCCGCTCCGTGGTGAGCCACTTCAACAAGGCGACGAAGGGGCGGCTGGTCCGCGACCTGCTGCTCGCCGGCGCCCGGCCCCGGACCGCCGACGATCTGGTCGGCGCGCTGCGGGACCTGAAGTACACCGTGGTGGAGCAGCCGACGCCGGCCGGCCGGCCACGGGCTGTCGACCTGGTGGTCACCCAGCTGTAGGAGACCGTCGGGACACTCCGCCGCAGCCGCTGCGGGCGTTCCCGGCGACCTTTCAGGGCGTGCGCAAGATTTCCTCAAGGCTGGGGCGGATCGGTTCCGTGTCCGGCGCGTACCGGTCACGGTAGGAATACCCCGACTCCGACAAAGGAGTACCTCCGTTGGCCTCCGAACCCGCCCTGCTAGACCGGCCGCGTCGCCCGGCGACGCCACCTCCGCTGGACTGGCTGACCCTGGCCGACGCCTTCGAGGCCGCCTGCCTGCTGCGCTGCACGCCACCGCCGGCCGAGCCGCGCCCGCACCGCGCGGTGGGCCGGCGTTCGGCCGCGGTCGTGGAGTTCAATCGGGAGGACGCCGCACAGCGGATGCGGCAGCTGTTGGACCGACTGGACATACCCGTCGAGCACGAGATGACCTTCGGTGGCCTGCGCCGCCGCTACGAGCTGCACCGCCTGCGGGTACCGCCGGCCCACCGGGGCCGCTACTCGCGCCTGACGGAGGCCGGCTGGTGGCAGGGGCGCCGTGAGTTGCTCGCCGCCCCGGTTCCCGGCGCGTCGACCCCACGCCGGGTCTGGGTGCCGCGGCTGGCCGCCGCGGCCTGGCGCTCCGCGCTGCTGGCCGGGGGGCGGCACGTCCGCCGGCACATCCTGGGGGTACGACTCACCGACCGCGAGCTGGCCGCCGTGCTGATCCGCAGCGCCGCCCTGCTCCGCGTGCCGGCGGAGCTGCGCCCGGGCACCGGTTGTTTCCTGGTCAGCGTGGCCGACGGTCCGGACCGGCGCCGGATCCTGCAACAGACCGCGCTGGCGCCCGCCCCGGCCGCCGAGTCTGCCTGACCGCCGGCGGCGGCGACCCGACCCGGTGCTCCCCGGCCGGGGCGAGCGTCGACGACGCCGGCCCCGACGGGAACCGGGTCGCCGGTCAGCGGGACGTCAGGGCCCGCTCCGCGTACGCCCAGAGACGATCGGCCGTAGCCGGGTCCGTGGCGTGCACGGCCACCCCTCCGGTGGCCTCCGGACCGCCGACCACCACCTCGACCTCCTGGTTGTCGCTGAAGTAGCGGCCGGTGACCCCGTCGACCAGCGGCGAGGCCGCCAGCAGCACGGTGGTCGCCGCGCCCTGGGCGGGGGTCTTGTAGTACTCCAGGTCGATCCGGTTGCCGGCCTCGTCCAGCACCCCGAACGAGCGCAACGTCTCCTCGTCCATGTGCCGCTGCAGATTGGTGTTGATGTAGCCGGGGTTGAGCGCGTTGGCGACGATGCCGTCGGCGGCCCAGCGCCGGGCGATGCCCACGGCGAGCAGCACGTCCGCGGTCTTCGACCGCCCGTACGCCGACCACGGGTCGTACGGCTGCCGCTCGAACTGCGGGTCGTCGAAGTCGAACGCTTCCCGCAGATGCGCACCGGAGCTGACGATCACGACCCGGGCCGAGCCGGCGGCCCGCAGGCTGTCGTGCAGACCGCGGGCGAGCGCGAAGTGGCCGAGGTAGTTGGTGCCGAGCTGGAGCTCCCAGCCCTGCGGGGTGAGCTGCCGGGTGGGGATCGCCATGATCCCGGCGTTGGCGACGAGCGCGTGCAGTGGCCCCTCCCAGGCCGCGACGAAGGCGTTCACGGAGGTCAGGTCGGCCAGGTCGAGGGCGGCGGCCCGCACCACACCGGACCCCGCCCCGGCGAACTCGGCCACCAGGCCGTCGGCGGCGGCCGGGTTCCGGGTGGCGACGGTGACCTCCGCCCCGGCCCCGGCGAGGGCGCGGACGGCTTCGGCGCCGATGCCGGACGCGCCGCCGGTGACGATCATGCGGCGACCGGTGAGGTCGACGCCGTCGAGGATCTCGGCGGCGGTGGTACGGGCCGTGAACGGGGTGCTGGTTCGGGTTTCGGCGCTCATACGTCCACGCTACGAACGACCCGTCGGACTGTCTGTAATTTAGAGTCCGTCACTCTTTAGGGAGCGTCCAGAGGAGCGTCGTGGATCCGTTGGAAGAGGTGCTCGCGCTTGTCGGCGTGACCAGCCGGCTCTCCGCCGCGTTCGCGGCCGGCGGCCGCTGGGCGGTCCGCTTCGACCCGCCGGACGGCGTCAAGTTCAACGCCGTGCGGCGCGGCAACTGCCTGCTGACTGTCGACGGCGTGCCGGAGCCGGTGGCCCTGGCCCCGGGTGACTGCTTCCTGCTGACCCGGCCCCGGGCGTTCACCCTCGCCGGTGATCCGGACACTCCACCCGAACCGGCCGGGCCGATCTTCAGGGCGGCCGTCGAGGGCGTCGCCCGGGCCGGCGCCGGCGACGACGCCTTCCTCATCGGCGGCGCGTTCTCCTTCACCGAGCGCGCCCGCACCCTGCTCCTGGACGCCCTGCCGCCGGTCATCCACGTGCCGGCGGCGACGCCCGAGGCCGCTACCGTGCGCTGGGCCGTCGGGGAGATCGACGCCGAGCTGCGGGCGACGCCGCTGGGCGGCACGCTGGTCGCCGAGCACCTCGCCCTGGTCATGCTGATCCGCATCCTGCGGCTGCACCTCGCCCGGACCGGCGGCTCCGGTTGGCTGGCCGGCCTGGCCGACCCGGTGCTCGGCCCCGCGCTGCGGGCGATGCACGCCCACCCCGCGCAGCCCTGGACCGTGGCCGAGCTGGCCCGGGTCGCGGCGGTCTCCCGGTCCACGCTGGCCGCCCGGTTCCGGGAGGTCGTCGGCCGGAGTCCGTTGGAGTACCTCACCGGCTGGCGGATCGAGCTCGCCGCCGACCGGATCCGCCGCAGCGACGACACCCTGGCCAGCATCGCCCGGGCGGTGGGGTACGGCTCGGAGAGCGCGCTCAGCGTGGCCTTCAAACGCACCACCGGTGTCACGCCGCGCGCCTACCGCAGCCGACTCGCCCCGACGGGCTGAATCCCCTGGCGCGGCGCCGGCCACACGAGCCGGACGGCCAGGAACGCCCGGCGGCGCGGGGGTTGCGCCCGCCGGATACCCGGGCGCAGAGTGCAGCCCGTGAGTCGTACCCGGCCCGGACGTGCCGCCCCACCCGCCACGCTGCTGGCCGTGCTGCTCGCCGTGAGCCTCACCCTCGCCGGCTGCCGGGATACGCCGGGCGAGCCGGTGACGATCCGGATCGCGACGGGCAGCCCGACCGCTGTCTACCACGCGTTCGGGGAGTCGCTGGCCGCCATCCTCAACCGGGAGCTGCCCGGGGTCCGGGCCAGCGTCGTGGTGACCGCCGCGTCGGCGGAGAACGTACGACTGGTCGGCTCCGGCCGGGCCGAGCTCGGCTTCACCCAGGCCGACGTGCTGCCGGCGGCCCCCGGCGCGGATCCCCGGGTGGCCGCGATCGCCCGCGTCTACGACGACCAGTTGCACCTCGTCACGTCCGGCGGCGGCCCGGTGCGCACGGTCGCCGACCTGCGCGGTCGGCGGGTCTCCCTCGGCCCGGCCGGCTCCGGCACCGAGATCACCGCGACTCGCCTGCTCGACGTCGCCGGGCTCGGCGGTGACCGGGTCCGCCGGACCCGGCTCAACCTGGACGCGTCGGTGGCCGCGCTGCGATCCGGCCGGATCGACGCGTTCTTCTTCTCCGGCGGCCTACCGGTGGGGGCGATCGCCGACCTGGCCAGTGGCAGCCCCACCCGGATCGTCGACCTCGGCGCCTGGACCGAACCGCTGCGGGAGCGCTACGGGGAGTTCTACGTCTCCCGGGACATCCCCCGCTCGGTGTACGGGATGGATCCGATCACCACCGTCGCCAACCCGAACTTCCTGATCGTCCGCGCCGACCTGCCCGAGCCGCTGGTCCGGAACGTGACCCGGCTGCTCATGGAGCGACGCTCGGAGCTGGCCGCCGCGCACCCCGCGGCCCGACGGATGAGTCCCCGCTCGGCGATCGCCACTTCGCCGCTGCCGCTGCACTCGGGGGCCGCCGCCTGGTACCGAGCGGCGAAACCCTGACCGCTCCCCGCCCGACGGCGCCGCGCGGAGAGGCAGCCCCGCTCGACGGCGCCGCCGGAGAGGCAGCCCCGCTCGACGGCGCCGCCGGAGAGGCAGCCCCGCTCGACGGCGCCGCCGGAGAGGTAGCCCCGTTCGGCGGTCGCTAGCCCAGGGCGGCCGGCAGCCGCGGCTGCGCCGGAGCCATCTCGGGCGGCACGGCGCGCTTCGGCCCGTCGTCGGGACCGGGGAACCAGAGGCTGGCGACGAGGCCGCGCGGCTCCCCCGCCCACATGGTGAGCCGTCCGCCCGAGGCGTCGACCAGCACGGCGGCGATGGCCAGACCGAGGCCCGCGCCGTCCAGGTTCTGCACGTCCGGCGCCCGCCAGAACCGCTCGGTCGCCTGGCCGAGCTGGCTCGCGGTCATCCCCGGCCCGTTGTCCCGCACCTCGAGCGCCACTCCCCCCTCCCGGGCCGCCACCGTCACGGTGACCTCCCCGCCGGTCCCGCTGAACTTGACGGCGTTGTCGATGAGCGCGTCGAGCGCCTGGTCCACCGCGGTCGGGACGGTCCGGGCGTACACCGGCGCGTCGCACGTGACGAGGCCGAGCGCGACCGACCGGTGCCGGGCCAGTGGTCGCCACGCGGCGACCCGGGAGGCCGCCACCTCGGCCGCGTCGACGGTGACCCGCTCGTTCTCCTGACGCTCGGCGCGGGCCAGGGTGAGCAGCCCGTCCAGCACCAGCGCGAGGCGGTCGGTCTCCTCCAGGGCGAGCCGGTGCTCGTCCCGGCCCTGCGCATCGGTCAGGCTGGGGCCCAGCTCCTCCACCCGCAGCCGCAGCGCCGTCAACGGGTTGCGGAGTTGGTGGCTGGCGTGGGCGACGAAGGCGCGCTGCCGGTCCATGACGTCCGACACCGCGTCCGCCATCGTGTTGAAGCTGGCCACCAGCCGGCGCAGCTCCGGCGGGCCGAGATGATGCTGCACCCGGGCGCTGCGGTCGCCTTTCGTGATCTCGTGGGTGACCGCGTCCAGCTCGGTGACCGGACGCAGCACCCAGCCGGCCAGCCCGAAGGCCGTCAACACACACGCCAGGACGGCGAGCAGGCCGATCCCGGCGAGCAGCAGCCACCAGGTGGTGACCGTACGGCGGAGCGCGGCGGACGGGCTGGCGGTGACGACCGCGCCGAGCACCTCGCCCCCGTCGTTGATCGGCACCGCGACGATCACCGGCCCGCCCTGCCACGGCCACACCGACTCGGGGCCGCTGACCTGCTGCCCGGCGAGCGCGGCGTCCAACGCCAGGGTGGTGCCCGGGGCGCCGTGCCAGCTGGTCGAGTCGACGACGGTGTCCCGGTCCCGGTCGACCACCACCGCGCCGATGCCGTAGAGCGCGTCGTAGCTGCGCAGCTCGCTCCGCAACGGGCCGGTGCTGCCGCCGCGCAGCGCGGGCCCGGCGAGCGAGGCGAACCGGGTGGCGTCGGCGAGCCGGTCGGCGCGTACCCGGTCGGTCTCCCGGGTGGCGAGGATGAGCGCCAGCGGGGTCTCCAGCGCGATGAGGACCAGCACCATCAGCAGCAGGTAGCTGATCACCAGCCGACGACGCACCGAACCACCTCACTCGCCCCGCAACCGGTAGCCGATGCCGCGTACGGTCTCCACCAGCCGGGGATCGCCGAGCTTGCCGCGCAGCGAGCCGACGTGCACCTCGACGGTGTGCCGGTCGGTCCAGGTGGTGCCCCAGGCGTCCAGGAGGATCCGGTCGCGGGGCACCGCCACGCCGGGCTGCCGGGCGAGGGAGAGCAGGACGTCGAACTCCTTGCGGGTGAGCGTGACGTCCCGGCCGTCGACGGTCACCGTCCGCGCCGACACGTCGATCCGGACCGCGCCGGCCTCGATCAGGTTCCGTTCCGGCGCGGCCTGCGCCGTACGCCGCAGCACCGCCTCGATCCGGGCCTGCAGCTCCACCATCGAGAACGGCTTCACCACGTAGTCGTCGGCGCCGAGCCGCAGGCCGAGCACCCGGTCGCGCTCCTCACCGCGGGCGGTCACCGCGATGATGCCGAGCTGGCTGCTGCGCCGGCGCAGCTCCCGGCACAGGTCCGTGCCGTCCCCGTCGGGCAGGGTCAGGTCGAGCAGGACCAGGTCGCACGGCGCCGCGGAGAGCGCCGCGCCGACGGTCGCCGCGTGCTCGACCTGGTAGCCACGGCGGCTCAGCGCGGACGACAGGGCAGCGGCCACCCGGCGATCGTCCTCGACCAGCAGGATGCGCACCGTGCCCCCATCCGTCGAACCCTCGTCCTGCGAAATGGTGGCAGAAGCCGGGTCCGGGCGGGAGAGCCGCCCCGGTGGCAGGCCCACGCCGGACGGCCGAGGCCGGAGGGCCGGCCACCCGGGCATCCCGGGCGGCGCGTCCGGTGCGGGGGCGGATCCGGCGACGGCGGTCAGAGGCCGAAGGTGTCGTCCGCGATGCCGTCGCGGACGCCGTCCACGAAGCCGCGGAAGGCCGGGTCGTCGTGGCTCGCGGGCACGCTCGTGATGTTCTCGCCGGTGGCCTCGGTGACCGCGTCGACCAGGGGTGGGTAGTCGAGCTCCGAGTCGCCGAGGGAGTCGTCGTCCCCCTCGGCCAGGTTGATCACGTACTGCACGTCGTCGGAGGGGGTCTCCGGATCCTGGGCCCAGTCGCTGCCCGCCTGGTAGCACTCGTCGTACAGCGCGCGCTGGCTGTCGGTCCAGTCGTCGTCGTAGTTCCGCATCGCCCACCCCTTTGCGACCCGCTCCGTCTTGAGCATGCCGGGCCGGGCGTCGACCTCGGGCCGGTACCGGGGAAACGGTGCCGGGCACGCCGTCGACCGGGTCCACCCGGGGCGTCCCGCGTACGCTGCGGAAATGATCTACAAGCTGCTCCCGACGACCGAGTGGGACGACGCCCGCGCCGCCGGCCACCTCGTCGGCACGGCGGTGGACCACCAGGACGGCTTCATCCACCTCTCCGGCCACGACCAGGTGGTGGAGACGGTTCGGCGGCACTTCGCCGGGGCCACCGGGTTGACCCTGCTCACCGTGGACCCGGCCCGGCTCGGCGACCGCCTGCGCTGGGAGTCGTCGCGCGGCGGGGAGCTCTTCCCGCACCTCTACGGCCCGCTGCCGGTGGCGGCGGTGGTCGAGGCGCAGGCGTTACCGGCGGACGTGCCGGCCGCGGACGCGGTGGCCGCGTTGATCGGTTGAGGGCTCGCTATGCTACGCCGGGTTCCGCGCCCGGCCCGCACGCTCCGTCCCGCCGCCGGCGCGGCGGCCCGAGTCGCGCGGCCGCCGGCCGGTCTCCGGGCATACGCCGGCGCGGCTCACCGGACGGCGCCACGGCGCTCCCTGCGACCCGATGCGAGTTGAAGGATGACTGACAACACTTCCCCGGCACCCTCCGTCTTCGTGCACCCCACCGCCGACGTGGAGGAGGGCGCCCAGGTCGGCGACGGCACCAAGGTCTGGCACCTGGCCCACGTCCGGTCGTCGGCGAAGGTGGGCGCCGGCTGCGTCATCGGGCGCAACGTCTACGTCGACGCGAACGTCACCGTCGGCGACCGCGTCAAGATCCAGAACAATGTCTCGGTCTACCAGGGCGTGACCCTGGAGGACGAGGTCTTCGTCGGGCCCAGCGCCGTCTTCACCAACGACTTCCGGCCCCGGGCGCAGAACCCGGACTGGACGATCACGCCGACGGTGGTACGTCGGGGAGCCTCGATCGGCGCGAACGCGACCCTCGTCTGCGGGGTCGAGATCGGCGAGTACGCGATGATCGCGGCGGGCTCCGTGGTGACCCGGGACGTGGCGCCGTACCAGCTGGTCGTCGGCAACCCGGCCCGGCCGCGGGGCTGGGTCGACGAGAAAGGCGAGGTCATCTCCCGCGACGTGGCGACGCCGCCGCAGCGGGACTGAGCGTCGCCCAGCCGGCCGGTGCACCGCGCAGCGGCCGGCTGGGCGACGCGGCTGCCGGTGAGCCATGCGGCTCACCGGCAGGGTGGATCAGGCGCAGAGACGGGTTACCTCCGCCCGGAAGCGCTCCATCGGGTTCGGCTCGTCGGGGCCGAGCAGGTAGGCCTTCAGCTCACGCCGCGCCTCGGCCATCGGGTCGTCGCCGGAACGGGTCTGGTCGAGAATCTTCCCCAGCTCACCGCAGTCCACCGAGAGCAGGTAGGCCGCGCGAGCCGTCGGGAACGAACGGCGGAACTCTTCCTCCGGCAGGCCCGCCGGGTTGGCGACCACGTACGGCCGCTGGCTCTGCACGAAATCGGAGACCACACTGGACACGTCGCTGATCAGCAGATCGGTGACGTTGAAGCAGTCGAACAGGGCCGGTACCCGGCCGGTCACGACGAGGTGGGCGTCGCCGGCCAGCGACGTGGCGTCCGCCTGCCCGCCCGCCGCCCGGATCATCGCGACGATCCGGTCGTTGGCCGCCTGCGCCTTCTTCCAGCGGCTGCCGGTGAGCGGATGCGGTTTGTAGATCACCCGGACGTTCGCGGCGAGCAGGCCCGACACGATGCGCTCGCCCATCGCCACCAGCGACGTGTGGTGCGGATCGTCGTCCAGCCAGCCCTCCCAGGTGGGCGCGTACAGCACGGTGAACCGGCGGCCCGTCGCGCCGGATCCGAACGTGTGGACCCCCGCCAGCTGCGGCCGGCCGACCTCCACGATGTCCCGGTCGAGCACGCCGACGTCGGCCCGCGCGTACCGCTCACGGCCCGCGGGACCGGCCACCCACACCTCGTCGTACACCTTGCTGTAGGGGTTGACGCTCGCCTGCTTGTCGCTGTCGCCATGACCCACGAAGACGTGCTTGACGCCCGGCTCCCGGAGCAGGTGGATGTTGGCGCCCACGTTTGCGGCGTAGAGGGCGACGCGGACGGAGCTGAAGTCGAGGTTCATGAAATCGACGCCGGCGGGGACGCAGACCACCGGCATCCGGGTGTCGGCGAGCGCACGGAAGGCGTCCTCGTGCCGGAGCAGCACCACGGCGCGACGGCCCGTAGCCTCCAGGGGCGCGAGCCACATGTTGGCCTGGTACACGTCCTTCGCGGGACCGGCGAAGTAGAGCGCGACCTCGGGACGCTCACGGTCCATCCAGGCATGCACCACTGGCAGGATCCCCGGCGCGCGTCCACGACCGCGCACCAGGGTGAGCGCCAGTACGGCCCCCGCGACGAGCCCGGCGGCCAGGGTCACCAGGCCGGCCACCACCACCGGCGAGACCCGGTCGACGAGCGCGGCCACCACGGCCGCCGGCAGGAGCAGGAAGTTGAGCAGTGGCATCCGCAGCCCTGCGACCCGACTGGCCCAGCCGGGCGGGACCGGCACCCGCCGCACCGAACCGAGATCGATGTTGCGGGTGAACGCGGGCGTGGCGGCCCGTCCGTCGACGACCCGGCCCAGGGCGGTCGTGCCGACCGCCACGGTCCAGAGCGCCGCCGGCAACAACAGGACCCCGACGGTGGCGGCCACTCCGGGGCGTACGGCGGTGACGGCCAGCAGGACGGCGGAGAGGTCGCGGACGAGCCACCGCCAGACCGGGCCGAGGCCGGCCTTCTCGAGCAGTTCGTCTGTCTCGGCGAAGCGGACGGCGAGGCCGAGCTCACCGGCCAGCACGACCAGTGCGGCGACCGCGAACGGGATCACCCAGCCCAGGGCGCCGGAGAGGACCACGATCCCGTAGCCCAGCAGGGTCACGCCGACGACGGCTAATCCCTGCTGGCTGCGTACTCTGCTGAACAACGACACACTCCCCTGTCTGCTCATCATGTGATGAGGTCCGATACGGGTCGGTGCGACCTTAAACGGGGCAAGTGCCACAGGAATTGCCGGGGTGTCCGACGGGTGAATGACGAGTGGCGGCCGTCGCGCCGGGTGCGACCGAGGTCACGCAAGGCGACGGGCCCCGGCCGGACGGCCGGGGCCCGTCGACGGGTCCGTCGCGTCAGCCGCCGATAACCACCCGGCGCACACCCTCCCAGCGGGAGGGGTCGGTGACCCGGCGACCGTCGACGAGGACGGTCACCCCCGGCAGGTCGGCCGGGGTGAGACTGCGGTACTCGGCGTGGTCGGCCTGGATCACGGCCGCGCCGACCGGCTCGCCGTCGTACGCGGGCAGGCCGTGCGCCACCAGCTCCTCGTTCGTGTACATCGGGTCGGAAACGTACGGCTTCGCGCCCCGCTGACGCAGCGCCTCGACAGTCGGGAAAACGCCGGAGAACGCGGTCTCCTTGACGCCACCACGGTAGGCCGCACCCAGCACGAGCACGCCCACGCCGGTCAGGTCGCCGTACGCGGCGGCGAGCAGGTCGACGGCGTACTCCGGCATGGCCGCGTTGGCCTCGCGGGCGGAGCGGACGACCGTGGCCGACGGGTCGTTCCAGAGGTACATCCGCGGGTAGATCGGGATGCAGTGCCCGCCGACGGCGATGCCGGGCTGGTGGATGTGGCTGTACGGTTGCGTGTTGCACGCCTCGATGACCTTGGTCACGTCGACGCCGACCGTGTCCGCGAAGCGGGCGAACTGGTTGGCCAGACCGATGTTGACGTCCCGGTAGGTCGTCTCGGCGAGCTTCGCCAGCTCCGACGCCTCGGCCGAGCCCAGATCCCACACACCGTTGGCGCGGTTGAGGTCGGCCCGCTCGTCGAAGTCGAGCACGGCCTCGTAGAAGCGCACGCCGTGCTCGGCCGACGCCTCGTCGATGCCGCCGACCAGCTTCGGGTAGCGGCGCAGGTCGGCGAAGACCCGGCCGGTGAGCACCCGTTCCGGGCTGAACACCAGGTGGAAGTCGGTGCCGGCGGTGAGGCCGGAGCTCTCCTCGATCATCGGGGCCCAGCGGTTCCGGGTCGTGCCGACGGGCAGCGTGGTCTCGTAGCTGACCAGGGTGCCCGGCTTGATTCCACGGGCGATGGCCCGGGTGGCGTCGTCCATCCAGCCGAAGTCCGGAACCCCGTCGGCGTCCACGAAGAGCGGCACGACCACGACGACTGCCTCGGATTCGGCGACCGCGGCGGCGGTGTCGGTGGTGGCCGACAACAGCCCGGCGGCCACCACCTCCTTCAGCTTGACGTCCAGGTCGGTCTCACCGGGGAACGGCACGGCACCGTCGTTGACCAGCTGGACGACCCGCTCGGAGACGTCGGCCCCGATTACGCGGTGCCCTTTCGAGGCGAACTGCACGGCGAGCGGCAGCCCGATCTTTCCGAGCGCGACGACGGAGATGTTCATGGAACTACTTTCCTCCAGAGGGCCAGATTCGGCGCAGGCGGGCAAGGACCCGGCGGGGAGTCACCGGCGTGATAGCGACGATCACCTGGCCCTTGTGGTTCGTGCTGGGCGTGACGAGGTGGACCCGGACGCCGCGGCGAACGAGCAGTCGAGGCGCACCGACCCGCCGGTCGGTCCGCATCGGCGCGGAGCCGGTTCCGTCCATCGCGGTCACCTCGACCCTCGCGACCCGCCGCTCCCCGTTCGGCGCGACGACCGCGAGCAGCCGGTCGACCGCGAAGTCCGTCCGTACGACGGTACCGGTGCCGTCGGGCGCGACGGACGTCACTCCCACCATCTCGCCGAGGCTGACCCGGAGCCCGTGGGCGGCCAGCTCGGACAGCACGGCGAAGGGGCTGCGGGCGGTCACCACCAGAGCCCGGGCGCCGGCGGCGTCCCGGCCCCAGGCCAGCCTGGTCGCGGTGAGCTTCGCGAGCACCTCGGCGGCCCGGTCGGTGACGTCGTACCAGTCGTCGGCGTAGCCGAACGCCGGGTCGCGGAAGCCGACGTGGTGGGCGTACCAGCGGCCGTCGGCGACGGTGACCTCGGGTAGCCAACGGTCGGCCTGCTGCCCGATCAGCTCGCGGAGTTGGGCCAGGTCGCCGTCGCGCGCGACGGCGAGCCGCACCCGCAGGTCGGTCGCCATCCGGGCCAGCACGCCCTCGGTCAGGTACGCCTCGGCGAGCTTGCGGATCCGGTCGTGGACGTGCTGCTGCACGTCCGGGGAGAGGTCCAGGAACGGCGGCGCCAGCAGCTTCGCCACCTCCCAGCTGAAGTGGCGCAGCAGCACGGCGTCCCGGCGCGGGCCGGGCTCGATCAGACCGGCGACGAAGCCGATCAGTTCCTCGGCGCAACGCAGCCGCTCCTCGAAGCGGCTGGCATAGGTGATGTTCTGTGCGTTGTCCCGCTTGACCGCGTAGTAGTACTCGTAGTCGGCGAGCACGGAGATTTTTCTCGCCCGGAAGCACGCCTCCAGCGTGAACGGCTGGTCGCTGCCCATCGGCATGTCGGTGCGGAACCGCAGCCCGTGCCGCTCGACCAGGGCCCGCCGGAACAGCTTAGTGTTCGACAGCGACCAGGGCAGCGGGCTGTCGAACAGGTCCAGCCGTTCCTCGGTGCTCGCGTAGACCGCCTGGTGCACGTAGCGCTTGTTGGTGCCGACCATCCGGCCGAGCACCACGTCGGAGTCCCACCGGTCGGCGGCGGCGACCAGGCGCTCCAGCGCCTCCGGGCCGAGGTGATCGTCGGAGCCGATGAAGAAGACGTACCGGCCGCGGGCGTGGTCCAGGGCCAGGTTGCTCGGTGCGGCCGGACCGCCGGAGTTGGCCTGGTGCAGCACCCGGACGGTGTCCGGGTAGCGCTCGGCATACCGGTCCAGCTCGGCTCCGCTGCCGTCGGTGGAGCCGTCATCGACCGCGACAACCTCCAGCCGATCCAGCCCGATCGTCTGCGCGACCAGCGAATCCAGACAGGTGGTCAGGTAGGGCATGGTGTTGTAGACGGCGACGATGACGCTCACGTCGGGCGTGCTCATCCGATCCTTCCCCGATCGCCGTGTTCGCTGCGGGCGGGGATCCGCCGTTGGCCACGGGTGCGCTCGCCGGCTGGTGCCGACGATCTGACAGCGAACTCCGCCCACGCCGTGCGCTCGCACGGCCCCAGCCCCGGGCGGAACCTTCGCGAGTGTACGGCACGGAGGTGGCCGGTCAGTGGCGCCGAGCGGGCGCGGCAGCGAGCCGCCGGTGACCAGCGGCGCCGGGTGGTCGCGGGACCTATCGTGAACTGGCCCCTTGCTAACCTCACCATGCCTCTCGCACCTGTCGGGGGGACAGGGTGGCCGAGATGGGAAGCGACATGGGCGTGATCGCCGACCGCGAGATCGACAGCCGTGAGGAGCGGTCGGGTGACCGGCCCGACGTGACCGGGGGCACCGGCCGGATGGCCCGGCTGCGCCGGCCGCTGCTGGCGGCCTGGCCGGCGCTGGTGGGCTACGCCGCGGTCCGCGCGGTCGGGCTGATCACCCTGGCCATCTGGGGGGACGCGCGCGACGCCCGCCTCCTCCGGCTGATCGGCATCCGGGCCGACGCCGGCTGGTACCTGGCGATCGCTCAGCACGGGTACGACCGCGCGGAGACGCTGCAGAGCAACATGGCCTTCTTCCCGCTCTATCCCCTGCTGGTGCGTTTCACCGAGCCGCTCTCCCCGCTGCAGTTCCGCAACACCGCGATCGTGCTGGCCTGGCTCGCCTCGCTCGCCGCCGCCTGGGGGCTGTTCGCCATCGGCAACCACCTGCACGACCGGCGGACCGGGGTCCTGCTCGCCGTGGTCTGGGGGCTTCTGCCGCACGCGATCGTCGAGTCGATGGCGTACACCGAATCGCTCTTCACCGCGCTGGCCGCCTGGTCTCTGTACGCGGTGCTGACCGGCCGGTGGGTCACCGCCGGCACGCTCTGCCTGCTCGCCGGCGCGACCCGGCCCACCGCTACCTCGCTCATCCCGGTGGTGATGCTGGCCGCGTTGATCGCGCTGGTGTGGCGGCGGGGCACCTGGCGTCCGGCGCTGGCCCTACTCCTGGCGCCGCTCGGCTGGCTGGGCTTCGTCGGCTGGGTGGGCTGGCGGACCGGCCGGGTGGACGGCTGGTTCCACATCCAGACCGAGGGCTGGCGATCGAGCTTCGACGGCGGGGCCGGCACCCTGGAGAACACGGGCATCACCCTGGACCAGCCGGTCACGCTCCAGTGGTATCTGATCGTCGCCGTCCTGGCCAGCAGCTTGATCCTGCTGGCACTCAGCGCGGTCGACCGGCAGCCCTGGCCGCTGTTCGTCTACAGCGCGCTGATGCTGGTCACCACCATCGGCGCCTCCGGCTATTTCAACTCCAAGGCGCGGTTCCTCGTGCCGGCGTTCGCGCTGTTGCTGCCGGTCGCCCGAGGGCTCGCGGCCGCGAGCACTGCCCGGTTGCTGATCATCCTGGTCGGGATGACCGCGTTCGCGGCCTACTTCAGCGGCTACCTCCTGCTGGTCTGGGAATACTCCCCCTGACCGGCGGCACCGGTCACCGCGTGAGCGGCCGCACGTCCCACAGCCAGACGTCACGCACCCGCTGACCCGGGCCGAAGCAGGCGTCCAGGAACGTCTTGAGCTCGGTCTCGTGCGCGTGCTTCGGCAGCACCACGGCGTCGGCCCGCCACCAGCGCACGTCGGCCACCGCCTGCTTCCGCTCGGCGGCGCTGACGGTGGGCGGGCGGGCGCCCGCGCCCACCGCGGTCAGCAGCAGCGCGGTGGGCCGGGGTAGGGTGCCCCACCGGCCGGTGTCGTCGGTGGGCGAGGTGGGCCCCAGGAAGTAGCCCTGCGGCACCGCGAAGCCGGTGAGGGCGGCCGAGCCCCAGTTGATCGAGGTCATGTTGTGCACCGGCACCGGCACCAGGGTGCGCCCGTCGGCCACGTGGTGACGCCACTCCCCGGAGGCGACGAACTGGGGCACGGACACCCTCCCCTTCGCCGGCAGCGGGGTCGGCAGCATCGGCAGCAGGGCCCCCACCAGCGCGGCGGCGGTCAGCAGCCGCAGCGGGGCGGCCACCTGCGGGGTGCGCGCCGCGAGACCGTCGAGGCGGGCCACCGCCAGGGCGAACAGCAGCCCGAGGGCGACCGTGGTGATCAGCGCAAACCGGGCGATGACCATGGCGTCCACGATCGGCAGGCCGCGCAGGAGCACGAACGGCGCCGGGATGTCGCTCTTCTCCGGGCCCCAGCTCAGCGTCGAGCCCAGGGCGAGCACGCCGGAGACCAGCGCCACGACGGCAAGCACGCGGACGGCCAGCTCGCGGCGGAGCGCCGCGACGGCTGCCGCGGCCAGCACCACCACCGGCCAGCCGAAGAAGCTGGCCTGCTCGGTGGTGTTCGGCGCCAGCCCCACCGCGCTGTCCGGGCCACCGCCGATCGACTCCGTGGCGTAGGCCACGAATGACCGCAGCCGCAGCGTGTACACGTCCGGGTCGCCCGGATGCCCGATCCGGTGCTGTGGCCCGGCGAACTGCATCCACAGCGGGTACGCGGTGACCAGCAGCACGAGACCGCCGGCGATCGCCAGGACGCCGAGCGCGCGCGGCGCGATCCGCAGCGTCTGCCGGGGGCGCAGCACCAGGTGGGCGACCGTGGCCAGCAGCGCGCCCAGGGCGACCAGGAAGAGGATCTCCACGGAGATGAAGAACTGCGCGGCGACCAGCACACCCAGGACGAGGCCGTCGCGGACCGGGGAGCCGGACCGGGTGAGCCGGACGACACGCCACACCAGGAACGGCACGAGCCACTGCGCGGTGATGTGCGGGTGCCCGTTGCTGTGGGTGACCATGGCCGGCGCGAAGGCGCAGAACAGGCCGCCGACGACGGCCGCCGGACGCGAGCCGACCAGGTGCCGGGAGAGCACCCAGTACCAGGTGAAGGCGGTGCCGGCCAGGTTCAGCGTGATCAACACGAGGTACGACAGGGGCGCCCCGCCGAGCAGCGTGACGGGCGTCAGCACTATGCCCGGCAGCTGTATCCCGACGTTTGACATCAGGTTCACGCCCTCTGGGGCGTTCTGGAGCGTGGTGAAGAACGGGTTCTCCAGGTGGATCACCGCGTGGGCGGCGTACGCCAGCATCCACTCGTTGAATCCCTGGTCGTCCGGGCGGCTGCCGAGCAGCCGGCCGTGCACGTCCAACCACCCCCGGCCGGTGACCCAGAACGCACCCAGCAGGAAGGCCAGCCCGACGAGCAGGTCGATGAGGCGGCCCGTGGGCAGCCGTCGGCCCCGGCCGGACCGGGGCTCGGCGGGCGCCGTCGGCACGCTGTCCGCCGAGCGGACGGTGTCCGTCACCGGAGCGGCGTCCGTCGCCGAGGCGGCGTCCACCACCGCCCCAGCGGACCCGGGCGTGGGACGCGCCGGGGCCTCGGGTGGGCTGGTCGGGAGCTTGCCGGAGGAGTACGCCGCCGTCACACCGGCGAATCCTACGGGTTGCCCGACGCCCGGCGGCGCGACCTCGGACGGTCGGCGGGGAACGGCGAAGGTGACGGGCAGGCCACATCCGGGCGACGCGAGCGTCACCCCGCGCACGGTGCGGGAATTTGGCGGTCACGTCCGGCTGAGGCAGAATTCGTCTGACTCAAGGGACAGCGCCAGCCGACGCGCGGCTGCCCTTCACAAGATCAGACGAGGAGTCAGCCAGGTGAAGGTCATCAGCGTCGTCGGGGCACGCCCTCAGCTGATCAAGCTTGCCCCCATCGCCGCCGCGTTCGCCACCACGGAGCACGAGCACATGATCGTGCACACGGGCCAACACTACGACGCGGACCTCTCCGACGTCTTCTTCTCCGGCCTGGGCATCCCCGACCCCGACATCCACCTGGGCATCGGCTCCGGGTCGCACGGCGTGCAAACGGGCAAGGCCCTCGCCGCGCTCGACCCGGTCTTCATGGCCGAGAAGCCCGACTGGGTGCTGGTCTACGGCGACACCAACTCCACCCTGGCGGGCGCCGTCTCCGCGGTGAAGCTGCACCTGCCGGTCGCTCACCTCGAGGCGGGGCTGCGCTCGTTCAACCGGATGATGCCGGAGGAGCACAACCGGATCCTCACCGACCACGCGGCCGACCTGCTGCTGGCCCCGACCGAGGAGGCCATGCGCCACCTCGCCGCCGAGGGTCTGGCCGCCCGCTCCGCGCTGGTCGGCGACGTCATGGTCGACGTCTGCCTCGGCGTGCGGGACGCCGTGCTGGCCGGGGACCACCCCGCCCCGGCGCTGCCGGACGGCATCCGCCCCGAGGAGCCCTACCTGCTGGCAACCCTGCACCGCGCCGAGAACACCGACTCCCGGGAGCGGCTCGCCGGCCTGCTCGACGGCCTGGCCGACCTACCCGTGCCGGTGGCGCTGCTGGCGCACCCGCGGCTGGTGGCCAAGGCCGAGGAGCATGGGCTGAAGCTGGCCCGCGGGGCGGTGCACGTCGGCCGCCCGCTGCCGTACGCCGGGATGGTCGCGGCGGTGCTCGGCTCGACCGGTGTGGTCACCGACTCCGGCGGCCTGCAGAAGGAGGCCTACCTGCTGTCCCGGCCGTGCACCACCCTCCGGCCGGAGACCGAGTGGATCGAGACCCTGGTGGACGGCTGGAACCGCCTGGTGCCGGACCCGTCCGGCCACTCCCGCGCCGAGTGGATCGACATCGCCACCCGGCCGGCGCCCACCGCCGCCCAGGGCACGCCCTACGGCGACGGCCGGGCCGCCCGGCGGGTCGTCGAGACCCTCACCGCGAAGTGAACCTGCCCGCCCACAGAGAGAGACCCGGGGTGTTCACCCGACCATGACACAATCCCTCGACGTGTCGACCTCCTCCTCGAACGGGCGGCCGGCCGCGGCCGGCCGCGGCCGTCGCCCCCACCTCATCTACCTGGCCATCGGCTTTCCCCCGGCCGCCAAGAGCTGCGCGTACCGGATGCGGGAGACCGCCAACCAGTTCCGCCGCATCGGCTGGGACGTCACCGTGGTGACTATCGCCGCCGCGTCCTGGGAGCGGGACTCCGGCCTGGACTACAGCCTCCTGGAGCAGGTCGACCCGGAAATCCGGGTGGTGGAGCTGCCGCTCGCCCGCGAGGACCTCGAGACCGACATCCGGCGGTTCAGCGAGGAGCGCGCGCTGCGCCCGGCCAAGTGGCTGACGAACCTGCGCAAGCGGGAGAAAAAGATCTTCCCGGAGCCGGTCTTCGGCAGCTGGCGGGGCACGCTGGAGCAGGCGGTGCTCGACGTCCACCGCCAGCGCCCGGCGAACCTGCTGCTGGCCAGCTGCGTGCCCTACGTGAACCTGGCCGCGGCGTGGAAGCTGTGGGAGACCCAGGGCGTCCCGTACGCGGTGGACTTCCGCGACGGCTGGTCCATCGACGTGGTCAACGGCGGCCAGGCGTTCACCCCCGACTCCGAGGCGGGCACGTGGGAGCGGCGGATCCTCGACCACTGCCAGTCGCTCTGGGTGGTCAACGATCCGATTGCCGATCACTACCGGGAGCGCTACCCGCACGTGGCCGACCGCGTGCACGTGGTTCGCAACGGGTACGACAAGGACAGCGTGCCGATGATCCGGCCGCGCCGCCCCGACCCGGAAGCCGGCCTGACGTTCGGCTACCTGGGCACCGTCAACTACACCACCCATCAGCTCCGGGTGGTGCTCGACGCGTGGCGTGAGGCACGCAAGCGGGAGCCGCTGCTGCGTAACGCCCGCTTCGAGATCCGCGGCCACATCGGCGCCGGCGCCAACCGCGAGGCCAACGGGCTCACCGAGCTGATCCGCGAGGCGGCGGACGACGGCGTCTCCTTCGGCGGCCCGGTGCGCAAGGCGGAGGTCGCCGAGACGTACGGCCGGTGGGACGCCCTCGTGCTGATCCTGATCGGCGGCCGCTACGTCACCTCCGGCAAGGTGTACGAGTACATGGCCACCGGCCTGCCCATCGTCTCGGTGCACGAGGTGGACCACGATGCCTCCCGGGTGCTCGACGGGCACCCGCTCTGGACGGGCGCCTGCGGGCTGGACGAGCTGCGGCTGGTGGACAGCTTCCGGGACGCCGCGCGGATGGTCGTGGAGGCGACCGACGAGCAGCGCGCCGGGGTGCGGGACCACGCCGACCCGTTCACCCGCGAGACCCTCATGCAGAAGGCCGTCGAACAGTTGGCCGCGCACGCCCTCGCCGCACCCGGCGACCTGCCGGTGAACGGCGCCGCCGTGCACCCGTCGGACGAACCTTCGACAATAAACGAGACCGAGCGAGCCGGTGGGGTGCGGGCATGAGCGACGTGTTGCTGGTGGCGGGCGTGGCCCCGCAGCCGGGGATCCTGGCCACGGCCGTGCGGCGGCTGCGGGAGAGCGGCGCGCGGGTGCACCTGGTCGGCGCCGTCGACCCCGACGAACTGGCGGAGGACCTCCAGCTCGACGGCCTGTGCGCACTGCCCGCCGACATCGCCAAGGACACGCCCACCCGCGTCGCCGCCCGTCAGGTGCCCGGTGAGCGGGTGTGGAGCCGCATTCGCCGGGAGCCGTGGGCCCGGGAGCACGCCCGCAGCGCCGACGTGCTGGTGGCCCTCGACGCACACGCCATCTACACGGTGTGGCGGTTCGCCCAGCGCAACCGGGCGGCTGACGCCCGTTACGGCATCCAGGCCGCGGTGCAGGCACTGGTCGAGCGCAAGGGCCGGCCCAGCACTGGCCCGCTGCGGCGGCTCACCAACGGCATCCCGTCGACCACGGCGGTGAAACAGAGCGTCAACCGCCTGATCAACGCGGCGCCGCGCGCCGCCGTCAACGCGGTCACCGCCCGGCCGATCATGCGCAGCAAGGCCGGCACCCAGCTCTGGCTGACCGCCGTGAAGGCCCCGAAGGTGCCCGACTCGCTGCGTACCAAGGTCGGCCACCAGGTGGCCAAGGGCATGGCCTGGGCGGACCGGCCCGACGGCGAGGCGCTGATCCTTACCGCCACGGCGAGCAAGTTGCGCAAGCCGACGGCCCGGGCCCGGATACTGGGCGAGGCGGCCAGCCGCGAGCTGAAGGCCGGCATGCCGCCGCGCGATCTGGCGGGTGCGGTCAACGCGCTGCTGAAGGTCGCCGACCAGCGGCACCGGGCCGACGAAAACGCCGCCGCCGCCGACCTGCTGAACCGGGCCATGACGCTCGCGTTCGACCGGGTGCTGCACATCGACCAGCTCACCTCGCCGCTGGCCGAGGACCCGGAGGGCTTCATCGCCCCGTTCCGGCGCTCCCTCGCGGCCACAACGGTGGCGAGCCCGCGTGGCCGACGCCAGCCGGCCGCGCCGCCGCCGACCGACCGGCCGTTGCGCCTGCTGATCGCGACGAGCGCCAACGACAACTTCCTGAAGCTGATCCGGTCCTACTACGACGCGCACCCGCGAGTGGAGGTCCGCTTCGTGGACCTGGCAGCGAACGCCGCGCTCAAGAGTGTGACGTGGGCGTCGAAGCCGATGCTGGAGCACCGGCTGTCGGCCGACACCACGCCGTACGGGGAGAAGGCCGAGGAGCGGCTGCGGCCGTACCTGGACTGGGCGGACACCGTCTTCGTGGACTGGTGCGTGGCGCCGGCCGCGCTGTTCACCATGGTCGACCCCGGCACCACCCGGGTCATCGTCCGGCTGCACAGCTACGAGGCGCTGTCGCGCTGGCCGTACATGGTCGACTTCTCCCGGATTGACGACCTCGTCTTCGTGGCCGACCACATCAAGGACCTGACCACCACGCTGGTGCCCTACCTGAAGGGCCCCGACGGGCCGCGGATGCATGTGCTGGACAACGCCATGAACCTGCGTGGCTTCCAGATCGACAAGCCGGCGGACGCCCGGTTCCAGCTCGGCATGGTGGGCATCAGCCAGGTGGCCAAGGACCCGCGCTGGGCGATCCAGGTGCTGCGGCTGCTGCGGGAGCGCGACGACCGCTACCGGATGCTGCTGGTGGGCGGTGACATGAACCCGGACGTCAGCGTCGCCAGCCGGGAATACCTGGAGGCGTTCAACCGGGACGTGCGCGAGCTGGAGGCCACCGGCGCGGTGCGGCGGCTCGGCGCCACCGACGACGTGCCGAAGATGCTGAGCGATATCGGCGTCATCATCAGCTCGTCGGTGCGCGAGGGTTGCCACTGCGGCCTCATGGAGGGTGCCGCGAGCGGCGCCGTCCCGGTGGTCCGCGACTGGCCGTTCTTCGCCGGCAAGCCGAACAGCGCCCGCACCCTCTACCCGGAGGGCTGGGTGATCGGCAGCCCGGAGGAGGCGGTGGAGCGGATCCTGCGCACCACCGCGACCGAGGAGGCCTGGCGCACCACCGGACGCGAGGCGTCCACGTACGCCCTGCGGGAGTGGGACTGGTCGGTGGTCCAGCACCACTTCGACCGGCTGCTGCTGGACGACCCGCGCTCTGAGTCGAGACGACGAGAATGACCCCCTCGGGGGCGGTTTCAAGGGGTCGTTGCCGCACGTCGGCTAGCCGGTGACGGCTAGGAGCTTAGCGAGGCGCTCGGCTGGGGTGTCCCAGCCGAGCGTTTTGCGTGGGCGGCCGTTGAGTTCGGCGGCGACGGTGGCGAGGTGGTCGGGGCTGTGGACAGCCAGGTCGGTGCCTTTGGGGAAGTACTGGCGCAGCAGTCCGTTGGTGTTCTCGTTGGGGCCGCGTTGCCAGGGTGAGTGGGGGTCGCAGAAGTAGACCGGCATCTGCGCGGTGATGCTGAATTGATGGTGCATCGCCATTTCGATGCCTTGGTCCCAGGTCAGAGACCGTTTTAGATGGTGCGGCAGGGTGGCCATGGCGGTGAGGAGGCCGTCGCGGACCCGGTCGGCGCTGCGGCTGGCCCCCAGGTGCACGAGCAGGACGTAGCGGGTGGAACGTTCGACGAGTGCGCCGATCGCGGGGCCGTTGTCCTTGCCGATGGTCAGGTCGCCTTCCCAATGTCCGGGCATGGCACGGTCGTCGGCCTCGGCGGGCCGTTCGCTGATCACACCATCGGATGGGTGAAACGGGGCTGTCGCTGCCCAGGCTGACGGCGGGGACGTCGCACCGTGCGGCCGGTGGGCGACGCGGCGGTCAGTTCTCGGCGCAGTTCACCACGGCCCTGAACGTAGAGCGCTTGGTAGATCGTCGCGTGTGACACGTGCAGCTCGTTCCGCTCGGGAAAGTCACGGCGCAGCCGACGGCTGATCTGTTCCGGGCTGTGCTTGCGATCCAGCATGGCCTGGACGTGTTCCCGCAGCGCCGGGCATCCGGCGATTTTGCCGATCTTCGGGCGAGGTCGCCTGCTGTCAGCGCGTTGCTGGGCCGCGTAGGGCCGATAGTCACCGCTGCCCGGGTGCCGATTACGGCGGATCTCCCGGCTGATCGTTGCCGGCGACCGCCGCAGTTCAGCGGCGATCGTCGCCTGCGGGGCGCCCTCCCGCAGTCGGTCAGCGATCACGATCCGCTCGTCCTGAGACACAAACCGGCCCGACACGGCCAAAGGCCGGGCAGCGGGAGATATTCCCCTGCTGCCCGGCCTTCGTCTGGCTTGTGCGGCCGTACCGCCAGCGGTGACCAGTCTTGCGATTGATCCCGATCAGCCGGCACGCTTCACTCGTACTCACTACCCCGCGCCAGAAGATCCAAATATGCCTGGCGCTCCGCGCGAAGCTTCTTGCGACCCTGCGGCCGACGATCCCCACGGATCTCGAACACTGCAACCCCTGATCAGGTCAGACGTTGCAACGATCCCTAGAACCCAAGCTGTGACCGTCGGGGCCATTCTCCTTTCGTGTGCCGGTGCGCGGCCGGGGCCTCAGCGCGGGCTGGGGACCCGGCCCGCCGGGGTCAGCTCGGCGTCGTCCGCGGGGCCCAGGACGCTGTCCCGCAGGTCCGCCCACTGCAGCGAGTGCTGGATCCCCTCGGCGAGCGAGAGCGTCGGTGTCCAGCCGAGCAGGCTCAAGGCCCGGTCGCTGCGGGTGTAGGTGCCCGCCGAGTCGCCCGGGCGGCGGGGCGAGAGCACGGTCGTGATCGGCCGTCCGAGCACCGTGTGGAACGCGTCCAGCAGCTCCCGGACCGTCGTGCCGTTGCCCGTCCCCAGGTTGATGACCTCGTACCGGCGGTCGCCGCCGAGCACGGTGTCGAACCGGAGCAGCGCCTCGACGTGCGCCTGCGCCAGGTCCCACACGTGCACGTAGTCCCGGATGCCAGAGCCGTCGCGCGTCGGCCAGTCGGTGCCGGTGAGCTCGAAGGTGGCGCCGGTGCGCGCCGCCTCGATCATCTTGCCGAGCACGTGCGAGGGGCGGGCCAGCTGCAGACCCGTCCGCATCTTCGGGTCCGCCCCGACGGGGTTGAAGTAGCGCAGCGAAACGACCCGCAGGGGGTACGCGCGGGCGCTGTCCTCCAAGACCCGCTCCACCATCGCCTTGCTCTCGGCGTACGGGCTGTTGGCCGCGACCGGGGAAGACTCGTCCACCGCGAAGTCCTCGCCCGGTTGGTAGATCGCCGCAGATGAGCTGAACAGGAACCGCTCGCACCCGTTGGCGATTAGCGCATCCAGGAAATCGACAGACTTGCCGACGTTTTCCCGATAGTAGCGCAACGGCTGCTCCACTGACTCCGGCACCACGATCAGTGCTGCACAGTGCACCGCCGCACTGATGTCCGGATGCTCGACGAAGATCCGGTCGATGAGCGCCCGGTCGGCGATGTCCCCGCGGTAGAAGATCCGGCCCTCGACGAACTCGGCCCGCCCGGTGCTGAGGTTGTCCAGGACGACCGGGGTGAGCCCGGCGTCCAGGCAGGCCGAGGCGATGGTGCTGCCGATGAAGCCGGCGCCACCGGAGATCAGAACCTTCACGGGAGTCAGCTCCGCGTCGCCGATGAGATGGACACGGTGCCGCCCTCGGTCGCGGAGCGGAGCACCGCGCCGGCGACCTCGACGGTCCGTAGGCCCTGACGGAGGGTGACGATGTCGCTCTCCTTGCCGTCCATCGCGTCGCGGAACCGCTCGTGCTCGACGAGCAGCGGCTCCCGCTTCGGGATGGCGTAACGGACCATGTCACCCTCGGCTACCCCGCGGAACGCGCGCAGCGCCTCCCACTCGGTGTCGATTGCGCCGTTGGCGTAGAAGGTTAGGTCGGCGGTAAGGGTGTCCGCGACGAAGCAACCCTTGTCACCGGTGATCACGGTCGACCGCTCCTTGAGTGGGCTCAGCCAGTTCACCAGGTGGTTGACCATCGTATCGTCGGCGAGCTGACCGACGACGGCGACCATGTCCTCATGCAGCCGGCCGCTGCGGGAGACCGTCCGGGCCGACACCGAGGAATATTCCTGACCAGTCACCCAGCTGGTCAGGTCGATGTCGTGGGTTGCCAGGTCCATCACCACGCCGACGTCGGCGATCCGGTGCGGGAAGGGACCCTGGCGCCGGGTCACGACCTGGTAGACCTCGCCGAGCTCGCCGGCCTCCAGGCGGGTGCGCAGGCTCTGCAGCGCCGGGTTGTAGCGCTCGATGTGCCCCACGCCGGCGACGACGCCGGCGGCCTCGAACGCCTCGACCAGCCGAGTGGCCGCCTCGACCGACTGGGCCAGCGGCTTCTCGATCAACGCGCCGACACCGTTGGCGGCCAGCTCCAGGCCGATCTTCTCGTGCAGCGCGGTCGGGCAGGCGACCACCGCGTAGTCGATGCCCATCGCGAGCAGGTCACCGAGCTCGGGAACAACGGGCGCACGCAGCATACCGGTCGTGTCGCCGGCCGGGTCGACGACGCCGACCAGCTCGACACCGTCCAGCTTGGACACGACTCGGGCGTGGTTACGTCCCATGGCACCCAGGCCGATCAGGCCGGCGCGCAGCTTGCGACCTCCGCTCATGCCGCCACTCCACTCCGCTCGGTGGCGCCGTGAGGCACCTTTGCACTGTGCTTGATGATTCGCTCGCTCACCGGGCACCTCCGGCGAGGTTCGCGCCCTCGGCGATGCGCTCGAGGTCGGCCTGGCTCAGCGACGGGTGCACCGGCAGCGAGATCACCTCGACGGCGGCGCGCTCGGTCTCCGGCAGCTCCCACGGGCCCGGCTTGCCGTCCTCGGTGAGGAACGGCTTGAGCCGGTGGATCGGCGTCGGGTAGTAGACCGCGTTCCCGACGCCCAGCTCGGTGAGACGCTGCTGCGCAGCGTCCCGGTCACCCCGCGTACGCACCGTGTACTGGTGGTAGACGTGCCGGGCACCATCGGCCACCGGCGGGGTGAGCATGCCGGTGATGGCGGAGTCGAGGAACTTGGCGTTCGCCTGGCGCTGCTCGGTCCACTCGGCGAGCTGGGTGAGCTGCAC
The DNA here is from genome assembly GCF_004348525.1 of Micromonospora sp. 15K316. Classification (GTDB taxonomy): domain Bacteria; phylum Actinomycetota; class Actinomycetes; order Mycobacteriales; family Micromonosporaceae; genus Micromonospora. Next base: position 99,448 of record NZ_SMKG01000003.1, read on the forward strand.
CCGGCCGATCGCGGCCGCGACGTCGGTCATACGCATGTTGGCACCCACGATCTCGTTGGCGTACCGCTGCTCCATGCCCTGGTTGCGCAGCAGCCGCAGGGTACGGGCGAGCCCGGCGTCCCCGGTCGTGATCATGCCGCCTTCGAGCGAGTGCATGTTCTTGGTCGGGTAGAAGCTGAAGCAGCCCGCGGTGCCGAAGGCGCCGACCGGAGTGCCGTGCAGCGTGGCGCCGTGGGCCTGCGCCGCGTCCTCGACGACGGCGAGGCCGTGCCGCTCGGCGATGGCCATGATCCGGTCCATCGCGGCCGGGTGGCCGTAGAGGTGCACCGGCATGATGGCGACGGTGCGCGGGGTGACCGCGGCCGCGACCGCCTCCGGGTCGACGCAGAAACTGCCCGGCTCGATGTCGACGAAGACCGGCTCGGCCCCGACCAGGCGGACGGCGTTGGCGCTGGCCGCGAAGGAGAACGAGGGCACGATGACCTCGTCACCGGGGCCGAACCCAAGCGCCATCAGGCTCAGCTGGAGTGCCGAGGTGCCGGAGTTGACGGCAACGCATTGCCGCCCGGCGACCAGCTCGCCGAACTCCTCCTCGAACGCCGCCACCTCGGGGCCCTGCACCACCTTGCCGCTGCGCAGCACCCGCACAGCCGCCTCGACCTCGGCTTCACCGATGATCGGCCGCGCTGGTGGGATGAAGTCTGGGTGCTGCCCAGCCATGGGGGTCCTCCTGGGTCTAGATGGTGCTGGCGGGGGTTCGGATGGCGATACTAGCCGGTCTCCAATTCCCGGAAACTGACACGACCGCAAGGTTCACGTGCCGGCCCGATGTTGCTCAGATCAGGTCGAGGGATGAATGTCAGAAGCCGCTGACACCTGATCCGCCAAACCAGAACAGGTTACTCGCAGCGCCGCCACGATCGCCGTCGCCATATCGGCGAGCTGAGCGGCTTCCAGCGGCGTCCGGGAGATCGCCAGCCGCCAGTAGACCGGCCCGACGATCAGGTCGATCGCAATGGACGGGTCGGCGCCCCGGGGCAGCTCGCCGCGGGCCACCGCCTGGCCGACCACGAGCTCGCCGATACGGTTCTGGTAGTCACGCAGCGCCCTCTGAAGGGTCTCCGCGATCTGCGGGTTGCGCGCGGCTTCGGCCAACAGATCCGGGATGATCTGCGACGCCAGCGGGTGCCCGAGGGCCGCCGACGCGACCATCAGCAGCAGTTGCACGTCGCCGTGCAGGCTGCCGGTGTCCAGCAGCGGGAGCTTCCGTCCTGCGACAGCGGTCACCATGTCGAGCACCAGCTCGAGCTTCGAACGCCACCGGCGGTAGATCGCCGTCTTGCTGACACCGGCCCGCCGGGCGATCGCCTCGATGGAGAGCCGGCCGTAGCCGACCTGCGCGAGTTCCCTCATGACGGCGCGACGGATGGCGCTGGTGATGTCGTCGCGAAGAACGGCCGCGCCGGCTGGAGCGCGCCTCTTCTCGGTCTTCACGTGGGACAATGTAGCGCAACGACGGTACGGTTGCGTCCCGACGTGTTTTCCACTACCTTCCACGCAGCAGCGCGGCAGCCCTCCCCGCACCGGCCACGCTAGATTTCATCGCCGCGACACTCTCACTGCTCCCCATCGGCACGAAAGATCGGAGCGCCTGACAATGGCCAACACCGCCGTGGCCGACCCCCAATCTGGGCTGACCCCCGCTCAGCTCGCGCAACGGTACGGACTACGGGTCGCCGGGGAACGCCCGCCCCTCGTTGAATACGCCCGCATGCTCTGGGCGTACCGGCACTTCATGGCCACATATTCGCGGGCCAAGGTCGCGTCCTCGTTCAGCAGTACCCAGCTCGGCCAGCTCTGGCAGGTGCTGACCCCGCTCACCAACGCGGCGGTCTACTATCTGATCTTCGGCGTGATCCTGTCCCAGCACCGGAACGTGTCGAACTTCATCGCATACCTCTGCACCGGCGTGTTCGTCTTCATGTTCACCCAGGCCGCAGTGCAAAACGGCACCAGCGCGATCACCAACAACTTGGGCCTGATCCGCGCTCTGCAATTCCCCCGCGCCGCGCTGCCGATCACCGTCACGTTGATCCAGCTCCAACAGCTACTCATGTCGATGGTGGTGCTGGCGGGCATCGTGCTGCTGACCGGTGAGCCGCTGACCTTCAATTGGCTCTTGATCATACCTATGCTGCTGCTCCAGACGATCTTCAACGTCGGGCTGACCATGGTGATGGCCCGGCTCGGCTCCAAGGTCACCGACCTCAAGCAGGTCATGCCTTTCGTAATGCGGACCTGGCTGTACGCCTCCGGCGTGCTCTACCCGGTCACGCTGTTCCGGCAGCATCTGCCGCATTGGGCAGCCAACCTGCTGGAGTGCAACCCCCCACTGGTCTACATCGAGTTGGCCCGGCACGCCCTGCTGGAGTCCAACCAGGAGAACCTGGTCACCTCGCCCACCCGGCTCTGGTTGCTCGCCATAGCCTGGGCGGTCGTCATGGGCCTGGGCGGGTTCGTCTACTTCTGGCGCGGAGAAGAGGAGTACGGCCGTGGCTGAGCAGACCCAGCCGGCGGGCAAGATCGCCGTGACGGACGCTGGTCGGATTCCCACCGTCGTCGTGGACGACGTGCACGTGATCTACCGAATCCACAAGGGCGCCACCAGCGGCAGCAGCCCGGTTTCCGCCCTGAAGCGCATCGTGTCGCGCACCAACGCCCCGAACATCCGGGAGGTACACGCGGTCAAGGGTGTCAGCTTCACCGCGTATCAGGGCGAGGCCATCGGGCTGATCGGCAGCAACGGCTCCGGCAAGTCGACCCTGCTGCGGGCCATCGCCGGCCTGCTCCCGCCAGCCCGAGGCGCGGTCTACACCCTCGGGCAGCCGTCGCTGCTCGGCGTGAACGCGGCCCTGCTCAACGACCTCTCCGGCGAGCGCAACGTGGTGCTCGGCTGCCTGGCCATGGGCATGCCGCCGGAGGAGGTCAAGCGGCTGGCCCCGGAGATCATTGAGTTCTCCGGCATCAACGAGCGGGGCGACTTCGCCTCACTGCCGATGCGCACCTACTCCTCCGGCATGGGCGCCCGGCTGCGCTTCGCCATCTCCTCGGCGAAGAAGCACGACGTACTGCTCATCGACGAGGCGCTCGCGACCGGCGACCGGAAGTTCCGGGCCCGCAGCGAGCAGCGGGTCCGGGAGCTGCGCGACAGCGCCGGCACCGTCTTCCTGGTGAGCCACTCGCTCGGCTCGATCCGGGACACCTGCGAGCGGACCATCTGGCTGGAGGGCGGCGTCCTGAAGATGGACGGCCCGACCAACGAGGTCTGCGACGCGTACGAAGGAAAGTAGCGCCTCGACGAGCGCATCGACCGGTCCGCTGGCCCGGCCGGTGCGCTCAGTCATAGGCGCTAAGGTTCTCTGGGCGCCACCCGTGGTTCATGGCACGCCGGGTTCGAGGCCTCGACCTACCGGCCGTCGCCGAGCCATCCGGTCACCCGGACACAAAGCACGTCATCAGGCAGAAGCGAGGGACGGTAATGACGCAGCGCCACACCACCACGACGGACGCCACGCCGGCGACGCCGGCACCCTGGCGGCCCTCGCGGACGGTGGCTGTGATCCTCGCCGGGGGGACCGGGACACGACTGGGACTCGGCATCCCCAAGCAACTGTTGAAGATCGCCGGTAAGCCGATCATCGAACACACTCTCGCCGTCTTCGAGGCCGCGCCGGAGATCGACGAGATCATCGTGCTGATGGCGGTCGGCCACGTGCCCGACGCACAGCGAATCGTCGAGAAGGCCGGGCTGCACAAGGTCAGCAAGGTGATCGAGGGGGGCGACACGCGTAACGAGACCACCCGGATCGCCCTGGAGGCCATCGGCGAGGAGGACTGCAACGTCCTCTTCCATGATGCGGTGCGGCCCCTGGTCAGCCACCGGATCGTCCGCGAGTGCGTGAACGCCCTCTGGACCTACTCAGCGGTCGACGTGGCCATCCCGTCGGCCGACACGATCATCCAGGTGGACGAGGACGAGTGCATCACCGACATCCCGGTGCGCTCCTCGCTGCGCCGTGGCCAGACCCCGCAGGCGTTCCGCTCCGGCACGATTCGCGAGGCCTACCGGCTGGCCGAGGGCGACCCGCACTTCGCCGCCACCGACGACTGTGGCGTGGTGCTGCGCTACCTGCCCGGCACGCCGATCAAGGTGATCGACGGCTCGGACGAGAACATCAAGGTCACCCACCCGGTCGACGTCCACCTCGCGGACAAGCTCTTCCAGCTCGCCGCCGCGCGGGTGCCCCGGCTCGCCGACCACCGCGGCTACCGGGAGGAGCTGACCGGGCGGACCGTGGTCATCTTCGGCGGCAGCTACGGCATCGGCCACGACCTGGCCGAACTCGCCACCCGCCACGGCGCGCAGGTCTTCCCGTTCAGCCGCAGCAGCACCGGCACCCACGTCGAGCGACCCGAGGACGTCGAAGCGGCGCTGAAGACGGCGTTCGAGGCGACCGGCCGGATCGACCACGTGGTCGTCACCGCGGGCGTACTCGAGAAGGGCAACCTCGCCGAGATGGACGAGGAGACCATGGACCGGGTCCTCCAGGTCAACTTCGTCGGACCGGTCACCGTGGCCCGCCTGGCCCTGCCCTACCTCCAGCAGACCAAGGGGCAGCTGCTGCTCTACACCTCCAGCTCGTACACCCGGGGTCGGGCGCGTTACGCGCTCTACTCGGCCACCAAGGCCGCGCTGGTCAACCTCACCCAGGCGCTGGCCGACGAGTGGGCGGAGGTCGGCGTCCGGGTCAACTGCGTCAACCCGGAGCGGACGGCCACCCCGATGCGAACCCGGGCCTTCGGCGAGGAGCCGGAGCACACCCTGCTCTCGGCCGAGGCGGTGGCGCAGGCCTCGCTGGACGTACTGATCTCCGAACTCACCGGGCAGGTCATCGACGTACGCCGGCCGCAGGGCGAGGCGCCGCCGGCGGTGCCCGCCCAGGCGGTGCGGGCCGGCGCCGACGCCGTGGGCTGACGGCGCACCTGCTGATCCTCGAAACGGCCGTGAACGGAGCAACATGCGTGGTGACCTGTTCCGCAAGCTGATCGCCCGGTGCCTGAGCGTCGGGCTCGCCGTACTGGCCTTCCTCACCGCCGCGCTGACCGGCGCGACCGGCTGGGGCCTCGCGCTGACGGTCGCCGCCCTCGGGGCCGCGGCCATGGAGCGGCGGATCCGCCCCGGCGCGGACACCGCCGCCGAGACGACGTTGATCGCCGCCGCCGTGCTGGTCGCGTACGCACGGCGGCTCGACGACGGGTTCGACCCGGCGCTGGCCGCCACCGCGCTGGCCCTGCTCGGGCTGGTGCTGCTGGTCGGGCCGCTGCGCCAGGCCGGCGGCCTGGAGGTCCGCACCGCGAACCTGCCGGTGCGGTCCTGGGCTCCGCTGGTCGCCACGCACCTCGGCGACGCGCTGCTCGGCCTGCTCGCCGTGGTGGCGCTGGCCGCCGCGCTGACCCTGCCCGCGCCGGCGGCGCTGGTCGCGGCCGTACTGGTCGCGGCCGGCGCCGGGGCGGTCGGGGCGGACCTGGCCCGGCGACGCTTCCGGCCGTCCGCGTCGGGCGGGACGGTGCCCCGGGCGTTGCGCGCGTACGAACCGGAGTTCGTGCTCTACTTCTCCGCACCGCCCGGGTCGGAGTACCAGGTCACCATGTGGCTGCCGTATCTGGAGCGGATCGGCCGGCCGTTCCTGGTGGTGCTCCGCGAGCCGGAGTTCCTGGCCCCGATCGCCGCGGCCACCGGCGCCCCGGTGGTCTACTGCCCCACCCTGCGCGCGCTGGACGAGGTGCTGGTGCCGAGCCTGAGGGCGGCCTTCTACGTCAACCACGGCGCGAAGAACAGCCACTTCATCCGGTTCACCCAGCTGACCCACGTGCAGCTGCACCACGGCGACAGCGACAAGGCGCCGAGCGCCAACCCGGTCTCCGCGATCTTCGACCGGATCTTCGTGGCCGGGCAGGCCGCGATCGAGCGGTACGCGCGGGTCGGCGTGGACATCCCGGCGGAGAAGTTCGTGGTGGTCGGCCGCCCCCAGGTCGAGTCGATCGAGGTACGTCCCGAGCGGCTGCCCGCGCACACCCCCCGGACCGTCCTCTACACACCGACCTGGACCGGCCACCACGCGGACGCCGACTACTGCTCGCTGCCGGTGGCCGAGCCGCTGCTGCGGCGGCTGCTGGACCGGGGCGTGACGGTCATCCTGCGCGCCCACCCGTACACCACGCAGAATCCGGCGTCCGCCCGGCAGCTCGGCCGGCTCACCGAGCTGCTGGCCGCCGACCGGACGCGGACCGGTCGGCAGCACCTCTGGGGCGCGGCGGCCAGCCGGGACCTGAGCCTGGTGGAGTGCGTGAACCGGTCCGACGCGCTCATCTCCGACGTCTCCGGAGTCATCTCGGACTACCTCTACTCCGGCAAGCCGTTCGCGGTGACGGACATGGGCGCCGACGGCGACTCGTTCACCGAGCGGTTCCCGCTGGCGGCCGCGGGCTACGTGCTGCGCCGGAACATGGCCGACCTGGACGAGGTGCTGGACCGGCTGCTCGACAGCGACCCGCTCGCCGCGCAGCGCTGGGAGACCCGGCGTCGCTACCTCGGCGACTTTCCGGCCGAGTCGTACGCCGAGGCATTCCTCGCCGCCGCCCGGCGGGAGCTGGAGCCGGCCGGGAAGCCGCCGGCGCCGCGGGCCGTTCGGCCGGTCGAGACGGACGCCACGCCCCTGCCCACCATCGTCTGAGCGGGTGGCCGGGGAGACTCCCCGCCTTCCCGGCCACCGCCGACCCGGTGGTGGCTCAGCAGTAGGTCTCGACGAGCGCCAGCACCGCCTCCGGGTCCTCGACGTGGGCGTTGTGGCCGAGCCCGGCGAGCGTGGCGACCGGAACCCCGTAACGCCGCAGCTGTGCGTCGGTGACCAACGGGTCGTACTCGCCGCGCGCCAGCAGGACCGGCACGTCGGTGGCGGCCAGCAACGCCGCCAGGTCCGGCTCGCCGACGGCGAACGCGCCCGGGTCCATGGCCAGTCGCCAGCGCCCGTCAACCTCGCGCAGCCCGGCCGTCACCCGCGGATCGTCCGGGGCGACCAGCCCGGCCAGCCCGGAGACCCGCAGGTAGCGCTGGGCGGCCTCGTCCCGGCTGGGGTACCAGGCGACCGGACGGGCGGCCAACTCGCGCGCCTTCGCCAGCTCGGCGTCGGACCATATCGCCTTGATGCCGAGCCCGACGACGGCGGCGACCGGCAGCCCGGAGCCGCGCGCGGCGAGTGTCAGGCCGACCACCCCGCCGAGCGAGTGACCCAGCACGATCAGACGCTCCTCCGGTGCGAGCGCGGCGGCCACCCGCTCGGCCAGCGCGGCGAAGGAGTAGGCGGGCAGCGGCGGTGACGTGCCGTGGCCGGCCAGGTCCGGCGCGAGCCAGCGCCCCGCCCACCGCCGCTCCAGCAGCGCCGCCCCGGGCAGCCACACCTCGCCGGTCGCGCCCATGCCGTGCAGCAGCAGCAGGGCGGGCCGACCGGCGGTACGGGCATCGGCGTCGGTCATGGACGCAGTGTGCCACCGGGGCGTCGGCAGGGCGAGGGCGGAGATCCGACAGCGGGCCGCAACGACGTCGGGCGCCGGCCCCCGAGTCAGGGGTGCCGGCGCCCGACGTGCGCGCGGTCGTCAGGCGGAGTAACCGCGGGAGGTCATCCAGTTCGCCAGGTCGATCGTGGTGATCCAGTACGACGGCACGGCCGGGTTCGCCGAGTCGGCGATCTTCACGGTGCGGCCCTGGTCCCGGTAGCCGACGACGGCGATGTAGTGCCCGCCGCCGAAGGAGTGCCAGCCGCCGTCGGTGTCGACGGCGTCGCCGACGATGTTCGCGACCACGCCGCGCCCGTCGGTGATGGCCCGGACGACGTCGGCCTGGAGCTGGTCCATCTGGGCCGGACGCGGCGCCGTCGGGAACATCGTGGTCTTGTACGGGTTGCCCTTGACCATCGCGTTCAGCACCCGCGTGGTGTCCTCGGCGGAGTTGGTGCCCATCTCGGTGGTGCCGAGGCGGGCGGCCAGGTCGTCCTGGCTGCGTTCGATGCCGGCGGCGCTGAGCGCGTTCCGGGTGGCGGCGGGCCCGCAGTAGTAGAAGGTGGTCTGCGCCTGGTAGTCGTAGTCGAGGACCTTGCTCGCCGGCGGCTTCGGCGGTGCCGGCTTGCGGGTCAGGTCCGGGTCCGCGGACTTCTTCGCCGCCGGCGCGCTGGTCGTGGGCGAACTGGTCGCCGGCGTCGCGGGCCGCTGCTCGCCGAGGGAGGCGATGCCGGCGTCGCTGCGCAGTTCCGCCGCGACCGCGGCGGAGGCGCGCTGCGCGGCGGGTGCTTCGTCGGCGCCGTTGAGCAGGGCGCCGGTGGTGGTCGCCAGCACCACGGCGGTGGCGGAGGCGGCGGCGACCTGGTACGGGCGCGCGCCGGCCAGGCGACGGAGCTGACGCTTCAAGGTGTGCTTCACGGTTCCTCCACGGTTCGGGGGGGGTGAGCGACCGGCAGCCGTACCGGAGACCGGGTAGGCGGCACCACGCGGACCGGGTCCGCGGAACGTTTGGTGGGTCGCTCAGGGGACGCCCGGTGGACCGGGCGGCGAGACGCGGGTGCCGGATCAGCTCGCTGCTACGGGGCGGGCGAGCGCGGGCACCGGGGCGCCGTGGAGGTTCGGGGACGGCCGAGGGGTGGGTTCGTGCACCACAGGGATGGAACTCCTTCCGGCACCGCCTACCGGGTTAGCTGACGGATTCGGGCGGGAAGATCGCCCTACCGCGGGCCGTGGCTCGCGGATTCACCCCGGACGTACATGTGGGTCCCCGGCTCGTGAAATCGACGATTAGGCGGGTCGGCGCGGCGTCGCCACTTGCGATCGGTTACCGCACCGGACGGGCTGACAGTACTGGCCGCCGCTGGGCCTGCCAACCCCGTCTCACCTGCTCAAACCTGTTCCACCGAACAATTTTTCCGGGCGGTGCGGCGCTGGCGTGAATCAATGGGACGCGCAGTTCGGGTGGCACCCGGAGGGCCACAACGGGACAGCTCGTCGGCAACCTCTCCGGCAGGCGGGGAGGATTGGGATCGGTTGATCCCACTGACCGTTTCCGGATTCCTGTGACCGGCGTCACCGAATTGCCGCGCCGAATTGGAGCGGAAGCCGGCCGATGACCTCGCCGGGCCGCCGCCGGAGAGCCGCAGCGAGGCCCGGGAACCGCCCGGTCAGCCCACCCTCGCCGGCCGCCAACGGGCGGTCACCAGCCGGGCGGGGGCGGTGGCCGCCGGCCGGCTCGCCGTCGACCGGGCCGGGCGGACCCGGGCCGCCGCCGCGTACGCCTCGGCGGCCAGGGCACGGGCCGCGTCGGCGGCGAGTTCGGCGTCCCGCCAGGCGTTGCGCTCCCGCTCCTGGGCCGCCCGGTAGCCGGCCAGCCGCCCGTCCCGCACCACCCGGGCCAGGCGCACCTCCTGGTCGACCGGGTGCAGCCGGGGATCCCAGCCGTCACGCCGGCCGAAGACGTCGCCGAGCTGGCGCAGGGTGAGATCACCCCGCCAGTACGCCGCGGTGGCCGCCCGGTGCAGGTGGCGTTCCCGGGCCGCGTACTCCATCGGGGTGCGAGGCGTGCGGGGTGTCGGCAGGGCACCGGCGCCGACGAACCGGCGGGCGGCGCTCTCGGCCTCGTCGTACGCCGCCCAGGCCCGGTCCAGGTCGGTCTGGGCCGATGACCACGCGGCCCGCCTCCGGCGGGCGGTCTGCGCCGCGCCGGCCGCGGCGACGGCCACCTCGTCGGCGTACCGGCGCAGGTCGGCCGACTCGGCCGCCGCCAGCTCGCGGTCGGTCGGCACGGCCGGGGCGCTCGGGTCGCCCTCCGGCCGGTCGCGGTCGGGGCGGGCGACCAGCACGGTGAGCACGATCAGGGCCAGCAGCAGCAGGGCCGACCAGATGGCGGCGGCCTGCGGCACCTCGACGAGGAACTGGTAGAGGACGGTCTTCTCCATGTCGGCACCTCAGAACAGGCAGACGCGAATGCGGGAGCCGCCCGGCCGGCCGGGCGAGGCCGGTTCGGCCACGCCGGGCGCCGGGGCGGGCGCGGTTGACACGTTCGGCGGGCACGGCGGGGCGACCTGCTCGCCCCTGCCGTCGGGGTCAGCTTCCGGGCGGGGCCCGGGGCGCGCGAACGGTCCGGATCGCGTTGCGCTGCGGCTCCGCCTCGGTGGCCGCGACGGTGACCGAGGCGGCGACCGGTGCGGCGAGGGCGGACCCTTCGCCGGCGACGCCGTGCGCGGCCGGCCCGGCGGCCGTCGGGACCCCGGAGTCGGCGGTGGCGCGGTGCGTGACGGTGACGTCCGGGTGGGTGACGGCCGCGACGGTGACGACCGGCGAGCCGGGGGCCCCGGTCGACGCGGGCGCGCAGCCGCAGGCCCACGAGGCGCCCACCGGCGCCTGCTCGGCGGCGGCTCCCGGCTGCGGGGCCTCGAACGGCGACAGCGACCCGACGGTCAACGCGCCGAGCACCGTGAGGCCGGCCAGCAGCCGAGCGACCCAACGCGCCACCCACCACAAGGGATCGGTGAGCGCGAGGGACGGCATGGGGCAACGCTACCCCCGTCGCCGCCGCAGTCGTACCGGAGCCGGGCGTGTCGGAACGCCGCGCCGATGGCATCGGCCAGGGTGGACGCTCCGGCGCTCGGGGAAAGGTCGGAGCCGGGCGTGACCATCGACTCGGCTTCCGGGAGGTCGGCCGTCCCGGTCGCGGCGTCGCCCGGCAGGCTCGACGACCGGGTCGGTCCGGTGCGGCGCGACTCTCAGCGCCGGCGTGCCTGCGCGGGGGCGGCGGCGACCGCGGGCGGGCGGATGCGGCGGGGACCGAGCCGGCGCATCATCGGCATCTCGACCCAGCGGTGCAACAGCCCGGCCAGGGCGAGGTTGAGGACGAGGAACCCGAGCACGGCGGCCGGCCCCCACCACCCGGGCAAGCCGACGCCCCAGTCTCCCGTCAACCGCAGCACGGTCGTCATGACGAGAACGTGGACCAGGTAGAAGGCGAACGAGACCTCACCGAGCCAGACCATCGGACGGGACCGCCACGGTGAGCGGAGGCCACGTACGTCGGCATCCGCCGCCGCGGTGATGACCAGGACGTACGCCGCCGCCAGGAGCGCGGCCCAGAACTCGGCCCGGATCCAGCCCGCGGCGGCCACCCAGACGGCGACGAAGAGGACGCTGGCGAGCGGAAGTCGTGGCCCGCGCCACCGGCCGCGCAGCATCAGCTCGGCGGCGGCCACCCCCATCCAGAACTCCAGGGACCGGGTCAGCGGGAAGACCTGGGTGAACCACCAGCGGTGCTCCTCGGGCACCAGCAGCTGGGCGGGCCAGAGCGCCAGGATGAGCAGTGGCACCGCGACGACGACCGCCCAGAGCGACCAGGGTCGTGCCCGGCGCACCAGTGGCAGCGCCAGCGGCAGGCAGAGGTAGAAGAAGAACTCGCAGGAGAGCGACCAGCTCACGTTGTTGACGCTGTAGAAGTGGCCGGCCCGGAAGTCCCAGGCCTGGAGCAGGAGGAGGTTCTCCACCGCGACGCCGACCCGCACCGGGTCGGCGAACCAGAGCGCCACCAGCAGCGCCACCGCCCAGAGCACCGCGTGGTTCGGCCATATCTTGGCAAACCGGCGACGCCAGAAGGTCCGCCGGGGCTCCCCCGGCCGTGCCGACCAGACCAGCACGAAGCCGCTGAGGATGAAGAAGAATTCCACACCGGACAGACCGAGGCTGAAGACCTTGCTGACCACGCCCTGGTAGTCGGGCTCGGCGATGATCCGCATGGTGCCGGCGTGGAACCCGAACACCAGCAGCGCCGCGATCCAGCGCAGTCCGGTGAGGGAGGGCAGCCGGCCGGCTGGAGCGCCGCCCCCGGCGGTCGGCGCCACCGTCGGGTCTCCCACCGTCACCAGCATGTACCTCTCCTCCCCCGGGGCGCCCGGGCTGCCGCCCGTGACCCGGCCGTCCCCCGGAGCTCCGGAGGCCGCCGCCCGGCGGCGCCACTGATCCAGGCCGCCCGTTCGGGGCACCCTATCTCGCCACGCGGATGACGACCGGCGGCCGGTCGTACGACTCCGACGCCGCGGCATGCCGTGCATGTCCGGTGGCTTAATATCGCGGGGCTCGGAGGTGATGGATGCGGCGCACCTCCGAGTGGCACCGCACCAACGGCAGCGAGGTGCCGTCGCGGACGGACGAGAGGTGGAGCGACCGATGCACCAGCGGATCCTGATGCGGGCCAAGAAGGGCCCCTTCGACGTCTACTCGCCGGAGGAGACCTTCGAGCAGAACTGGATCGGGGAGAACGCTGGCAACCTCGTGTTCAGCCACGCGGCGTACAAGCTGCTCAGCACCGCGAACACCCGGATCGACCCGACGGCGTTCCGGGCGAACCTCCGCGAGGCAGACATGATCAACGAGCGGTACGACGTCTTCGTCGTACCGCTGGCCAACGCCTTCCGGCGCAGCTACGCCGAGCGCCTGGGCAACCTGACCCGGCTCATCCAGCGGCTGCGGATCCCGGTGGTGGTGCTCGGGGTGGGAGCCCAGACCAACGTCAAGGGCGACCTGGAATACCTGCGCCCCATCGACGACGCGGTGAAGGCGTTCGTCAAAGCGGTGCTCGACCGGTCGCACAGCATCGGCGTCCGGGGGGAGATCACCGGCGACTACCTCCGCTCCCTGGGCTTCTCGGCGGTCGACGTGATCGGCTGCCCGTCGATGTTCCTGCACGGGGAGAACCTTCGGGTGGAGAAGCGCAAGGCGTTCCTGGAGCAGCACGACCGGATCGCCATGACCATCTCGCCGTACGTGAAGTCGATGGCGGAGGTGGTGGCCAACCACCACCGCAAGTACCCGAACCTGCGCTACATCCCGCAGGACCTGAAGACCCTCGGCACCCTGCTCTACGGCGACGCGCCGGAGGACCGGGGCAAGTCGAGCCAGATCCCGATCCACACCTCGCACCCGCTCTTCACCGAGGACAAGGTGCGGATGTTCGTGGACCCGTCCACCTGGATGGACTACCTCTCCGGGTTCGACTTCAACTTCGGCACCCGGATCCACGGCACCATCACCGCCCTGATCGCCGGTACGCCGGGTTACCTGTTCGCGCACGACTCCCGCACGCTGGAACTGGCTCGGTACTTCGAGATCCCGCACCGCGTCATGAAGGACGTGCCGGCCGACGTCGACGCCGCCGACCTGTACCAGGAGGCGGACTACACGGCCCTCAACAACGGGCACAAGGCGCGATTCGAGACGATGCTGGCATTCCTCGCCAAGCATGACCTCCCGAACGCCTTCGCCGACAGCGACAGCCCCGCCCGCTTCGACGAGCAGGTCCGCGCCACCAACTACCCACCGGCCGTACGGCCCGCCGCCGCCACCAACCAGGACGTCCTGCTGGGTCGGCTGCAGTGGCTGCGCGACCACGCCGACGGGCTGCGCGGTGAGATGAAGAGCCTCGAGCAGGTGCGGTTGCACGTCCAGATACGGCAGGCCGTCGGCGGCCGGATGCGGCGCATCCTCAACCGTTAACCTCCCGCTCGACCGCTGTTCAGTAAGCTCACCGCCGCCGGTCATGTGAGGTTGCGGACCCGTCCACCCGCAGGGTCGAAGGTGGCGGCGTGGTCAACGAGCCGACGCACGCCCCGCTGCTGAGTCTCGTCGTGCCCGTCCACGGCGTCGAGGCATACCTGTACCAGTGCCTGGAGTCGATTCGCGCCGACATCCCGGCCGCCGAGGCGCAGCAGGTCGAGCTGATCGCGGTCGACGACGCCTCGCCGGACCGGTGCGGTGAAATGCTGCGCTCCTACGCGGCCGACCGGTCCGGCATCCGGCTCGTGCACCTGACGCAGAACGTGGGCCTGGGGCTGGCCCGCAACGCGGGTCTCGACGTGGCGACCGGCCGATACGTCTGGTTCGTCGACAGCGACGACTGGCTGCCGCCGGGCACGATCCCGGCGGTGCTGGGCCGGCTTCGCCAGCACGAACCGGACGTGCTGCTGCTCGATCACCTCCGGGTGCACGAGGACGGCCGGCGGGAGGTCGACGCGAGCAGCCACCTGCTGCGTGACGTGCCGGGCGTGGTCCGGCTGGCCGACCGGCCGCAGCTGCTGCGGGTGCAGCACACCGCCTGGAACAAGGTGGTCCGCCGCACCTTCCTGGACGAGCTGGGGCTACGGTTCCACGCGGGCTGGTACGAGGACATCCCGTTCAGCCACCCGCTGCTGATCGGCGCGGAGAAGATCTCGGTGCTGGACCGGGTCTGCTACCTGTACCGCCGGGGCCGGCTGGGCGCCATCACCTCGACCCGCAGCGGCCGGCACTTCGACGCCTTCGACCAGTACGAGCGGCTGATGGACTGGGTGCGGCAGCGCCACCCCGACGAGCGGCTGCAGGCCGACCTCTTCGAGCTGATGGTGAACCACTACCTCGTGGTCGCCGGCAACGACGACCGGCTCCACCCCCATCTGCGCCGGGCCTTCTTCCGCCGGGTGACCGAGCACTACCGCCGTTACCTGCCGACCGACGGCTACGCGCTACCCGGTGGGGTTCCGGGGCTCAAGCACCGGCTGGTGGGGCGGGGCGACTACCTGGCGTACGCGGCGCTGCGGCAGGCGCACCGGGTGACCGGCCGGCTGCGCGGCGGGCGCGACGGTGGCCCGGCTGACGCCGCCGACGCGGAGGCCGACACCGACGCCGCCGTCGGTTCGATCGGGCAACCTCTGCACGCGGAGCAGGCCGGCGCGCTGACGGGGCGGGCATGAGCGAGCGCGGCGAGCGGATCGAGGAGGACGGCGCGGCCGGCGAGGGGTTCCGCCCCGCCGACGACGGCGACGTGCACCGGATGCTGGACTGGCGTAACCACCCCCAGGTCCGTGGTGTGAGCCTGACCAGCCACGAGATCGGCCTGGACGAACACACCGCCTGGTGGGCGAAGGTCCGCGTCGACCCGGACCGCCGGGTGCTGATACACCGGCACGGAGGCGTCCCGTCGGGGGTCGTCACCTTCGCCGGCCTCACCTCCCCGGAGCGGTCCCTCACCTGGGGCTTCTATCTCGACGTCGCCGGCCTGGACGCGCGGGGCGAGCTGCTGCCGGCGTGGCTGTCCCTGGAGCGGGCGGCGATCGCGTACGCCTTCGAGACGCTCGGGGCGCGCACGCTCGGCGGCGAGACGTTGACCAGCAACCAGCCGGTGCTCGCCCTGCACCGGCGGTTCGGCTTCCGCGTCGTGCGGCAGTACGAGCGGGAGGTCGAGGGCAGGCCGCATCAGGTGGTCTGGACGGAGATGAGCAGAGGAACATGACAGTCAGCATCGGGCCGCACCGGGTCGGCCCTGGAGAGCGACCCCTCGTGGTCGCCGAGATGTCCGGTAACCACAACGGCAGCCTCGACCGGGCGTTGGCCATCGTGGACGCGGTGGCGGCGAGCGGAGCGCACGCGCTCAAGCTTCAGACGTACCGCCCGGACACCATCACCATCGACGTGGACGCGCAGGCGTTCCGGATCTCCGATGGGCACGGACTGTGGGGCGGTGAGAACCTCTACCAGCTCTTCGAGCGGGCGCACACCCCGTACGAGTGGCACGAGCCGATCTTCGAGCGGGCCCGCCGGCACGGGCTGACGGTCTTCTCCTCGCCGTTCGACCACACGGCCGTGGAGCTGTTGGAGAAGCTGGACGTGCCGGCGTACAAGATCGCCTCGTCGGAGCTGGTGGACCTGCCGCTGATCCGCCTCGTGGCGAGCACCGGCAAGCCGATGGTGATCTCCACGGGGATGGCCACGGTCGGCGAGATCGACGCCGCCGTGCAGACCGCCCGCGAGGGTGGCGCCGCGGGCATCGTGCTGCTCGCCTGCACCGCCTCCTACCCGGCGCCGCCGCAGGACAGCAACCTGCGCCGGATCCCGGTGCTCGCCGACACGTTCGGCGTGCCCGTGGGACTCTCCGACCACACGCCGGGCATCGGCGTGCCGGTCGCCTCGGTGGCGCTCGGCGCCTGCCTGATCGAGAAGCACGTGACGCTGCGCCGCGCCGACGGCGGCGTCGACTCGGACTTCTCCCTGGAGCCGGAGGAGCTGGCCGCGCTCACCGTCGAGTCGGAGCGGGCGTGGGCCGCGCTCGGCACCACCCACATCGGCCCCACCCCGACCGAGCGTGAAGGGTTGCGCTTCCGCCGCTCCCTCTTCGTCGTCGCCGACGTACGGGCCGGTGACCCGGTGACCGCGGCGAACGTCCGCTCGATCCGGCCCGCCGGCGGACTTCCCCCGGCCGACATCGATCGGGTGCTCGGTCGGACCTTCACCCAGGACGTGCCGCGTGGGACGGCGCTCTCCTGGGATCTGATCTGACGTACGAGAACCATGGGCCCGGTCCTGATCCGACCGGGCCCGTCGCTTTCTCGCGGGGTCGGCTCAGGCCTCGACGGTGACCAGCCGGACGAACTCGCGGAACAGGTCGTAGCCGTCCCAGATCGGCGCGAACCGGAGCGCCGCCCCGAAGGGCACGATGCGATCGATGCCCCGACCGCCGAGCTGCCGGGCGAGTTCGCGCAGCTCCTCGGCCTCGAAGCCGAAGTGGGTCAGCGTCTGGTCCTGCCGGCGCACGAACGACACCAGCCCCGCCAGCTCGGCCACCGGCACGAAACCGAAGGTGCCAGTGCCCAGCCACTCCCGGGGCGCGGCGGCCGGCGTCGCCAGGTCCAGCGTCGCCACGAGGTTGTCGGGGAACGCCATCCGGGTCACACCCCCGTCGGCGGCGAGCCCGTACACCCCGACCCGCTTCTCCACGGCCATCGCCGCGTCGACCTCCCAGCCCCGGTCCCGGGCGGCGACGCCGAGCAGGGCGACGAACTCGGTCTGGACCGCCTCGGCGCGGCGGGCGTCGCCGACCAGGAAGACGGCCCGGGGCGAGGAGCACGCGGCCTGGTCGAACCAGTAGGCGTCGTTCACGAAGTTGACCACCGCCTCCTGCCGGGCGCTCGGCGACGCCGCCGCCCAGCCGGCCACGGAGAGGGCCGCGAACGAGGTGCGGTCCGGGAAGGTGAGGTCCCGGGCCGCGGGGGCGAGGCGGTGCCGGCGAACGGCGTTCACCGCCCGGTCACCGCCCCACACGACCCGTACGTCGCAGGCAGCGCTGAGCCGGGCCGTCACCTCGTCGTCGTGCCCGTACGTGATCATGCGCTGGGTACGGGCGACGACTGGGTCGGCCTCGGCGAGGCTGTCGTTCAACACCTCGAGGATCGTCTCGGCCGCAGCCGCGGAGCGGGGCGAGACCCGGACGACGTTGACGTTGCCGGCGAGCGCCGAGAGCGCCCAGGAGTAGACGAAAATGGTGTCTACGTTGGCGGGTGGAATGTGGAACACCGTGCCCCGGGGGAAGGCCAGGTCCTGCGGGTCGAGTGCCCCGTGCAGCCGTTCGACAGCGCGCAGCAGCTCCCGGCGGCGCAGGAAGAAACCGAGCGAACCGAGCTCCGGGTGCCGCCGGGCCAGGGCAGGGGCGAGCAGTCGCCGGGCGACCAGCGTCAGGAAGTCGACGATCCGCTCGTCGCCCACGGCGAGCGGCGTCTCGCCGTCCGGCGGCAGGACCTCGTCGATCGGCAGCTCGGGGCCGGCGGGGAAGCGCATCCGTACCGTCATCATCGGCCTCCGGGGTAGGTGTCGCTGCAGCCCCGCGCCTCGGCCCGGGGCAGCCGGCCGAGGACGCCGAACCGCTTGCCCGGCCAGTGCCCGTCGTCCACCCCGTGCACGACCCCGAGGTCCTCGGTGAGCAGCACGTTGCCCGGGTACGAGGTGGGCAGGTTGCTGATCACCTCGATGAGGCCGGGCCTGCCGACCGGCGCCTCCTGCCAGGTCACCGGGTCACGGATGATGACGTCGGCGAAGTCGGGGCAGTAGAGCGAACCGCCGTCCGGCCCCTCCAGGAACACCGTGCCGATCTGCTCTACCATGCCGTAGAAGTTGTGGATCCTGGTGAGTCCGGTGTCCGCGCCGAGACGGCGACGGAACTCGGCGTTGTCCACAGCCTGGTCGACGAGCTTCTTCCAGCCCCCGGAGTGCACCAGGATGCCCTGGGACAGGTCGAGACCGTGGTCCCGCGCGACCTCGTAGAGGTAACGCCAGACCATGAACGTGAAGCCGAAGATCAGGAACGGCGCGTCGCCGTGCCGGGCCAGGAAGTCCTTCAGCGCGGCCACGTCGGGACGGTCGTCGGCGTCGAGCAGCCAGAGGTGGTCCCGGCCGAAGTTCACCATGCCGAGCGCGCCGGCTCCCCGGGCGGAGTAGGAGCGGCGGTCGCCGACCACACCGGACCGGTCCACCACGACCATCGGCAGCCGCCGTGGGCCGAGCACCGTGCCGAGCGTACGGGCCAGCATCCGGGACTGGGTGGCGGCTGCCTCCCGGTCCAGATGGATCCGGCTCACGTCACCGGTGGTGCCGCTGGAGGTGAGCACCCGGATCACCTGGTCGTCCGGGACGCTCGCCAGCTTGCGGGTTTTGAACAGCCGTACCGGCAGCCAGGGCAGGTCGGCCAGCGTCGCCGGCTCCCGCTCCGCGCCGAGCGCGGCCAGGATCTGGTCGTACGGCGGGCAGTTGCGCCGGTGGTGCGCGACCAGCTCCACGAGCTCGTCGCGCAGCCGGGCCTCCTTCTCCGCCTGGCGGAGGGTGAACACTTCGGTCAGCACTGTGCCTCCAGCACGCGGTAGTCGGGCTTGCCGCTGGGCGTCAACGGCAGGGCGTCGACGCCGCGCACCTGCACGCCGGACGCGTGGGTACCGAGCGCCGACGCCGCCTCGGCCCGGATCCGGGCGAGCCGGTCCGGGTCGTCGTCGCCCTCGACCACCACCACCAGCCGGTCCGCCCCGGCCACCGCGGCGACCGGGCCGTGGTGGCCCAGCGACCGCTCGACGTCGTCCAGGTTGACCCGTACGCCGAACACCTTGGCGATCCGCTTGATCCGGCCGGTGACGAAGAGGAAGCCGTCGGCGTCCAACCGGCCCAGGTCACCGGTGGCGAGCACGCCGCCCAGCTCGTCCGGCCGGGCGAGGTCGGCATCGGTCTCCGCGTAGCCCATCATCACGTTGGGTCCCCGGTAGACGATCTCGCCGACCCGGTCCGGCGTCGTGGTCTCCGCGCCGTCCTCGGCCCGGATCGAGAGCGCTCCGCCGGGTACCGGCAGACCCACCGAGCCGAGCTTTTCCGGCAGGCGGTCGGCCGGCAGGACGGTCATCCGCGCGGTCGCCTCGGTCTGCCCGTACATCACGAAGAACCGGCCGCCCACCTCCGCCATCCGACCGTGGAAGTCGGCCACCAGGTCCGGGTGCAGCCGCCCGCCGGCCTGGGTGAGCGTCCGCAGCCGGGGGTGCCGGGCCGGAGCGAAGCGCAGCCGGCGCAGCATCTCGTACTGGTAGGGCACGGCGGCCAGCGAGGTGACGCCGTACCGGCCGGCCGCCGTCCAGAAGTCCCGGGAGGTGAGCCCGCCGCGTTCCAGCAGCACGGTGGCGCCGACGTGCAGATGGCTCGTGAGCACCGAGAGCCCATAGGCGTAGTGCAGCGGCAGCGTGGTCGGGGCGACCTCGTCGCCGTCGAGCCCGAGCGCGGTGGCGATCGCCGCGGCGTTGGCGTGCATGGCGGATCGGGACAGCCGCACCAGCTTCGGATTGCCGGTCGAGCCGGAGGTGTTGAGCAGCAACCCCAGATCGGGGTGGAGTGGACCGCCGTCGGGCGCGAGGGCCCGCCAGGCCGTGCCGAGCCCGGCGGCGGCCGGCCGGAATCCGTCGACCGGCGTCGGGTGGTTCAGCAGCAGGGCCGGGCGGAACCGGTCGACCAGGTCCCCCAGCACGGCCGGGGTGATCTGCGGATCGAGCAGCGCGACAGGTCGATTCGCCTGCCAGACGGCGAGGAGGCGTAGCACCGCGTCGATTTCGGTGGCGGCGGTGGCGAAGACCAACCCGGGCGGTTCGGCGTCGAGCAGCGCCGCGAGGTCGGCGACCCGGGCGGCGAGGTCCGCGCCGACGAGCCGCCGGCCGGTGGCGGCGTCGACCAGGCCGGCGTCGGGATGCAGCAGACTGTTCACACCGTCAGCCCGCCGTCCACCCCGATGACCTGGCCGGTGACGAAACCGGCCGCCGGGGAGAGCAGGAACGCGACCACGTCGGCGACCTCCTCCGGCTCACCGAGCCGGCGCAGCGGGGTGGCATCGGCGCGGGCCTGCCGGCCGGCCTCGTCGAGGTCGGCGAGGAGATCGGTGCGGATGAAGCCGGGGGCGACGGCGTTGACGCGTACGCCCGCCGGGCCGAGCTCCTTCGCCGCGGCCCGGGTCAGCCCCTCGACGGAGGCCTTGCTGGCGGCGTACGCCGTCTGGCCGGGCACCCCGGCGGAGCCGACCAGGGACGCGGTGAGCACCGCGGCCGGCTGGCTGCCGCGACGCAGCAGCCGCGCGCCCTGCTGGAGGGTGTGCACGGCGCCGGCGGCGTTGACCGCGAAGAGTCGGCTGACCGTGTCGTCGGACACGGTGCCGAGCAGGCCCGCGGCGTGCGTGCCCGCGTTCACGACCAGCGCGTCGAGGCCACGCCAGCTCTCGAACAGGACGCGGTTCAGCGCGCGGATCCGCTCCGGGTCCGCGACGTCGCCGTGCACCGCCAGGTGCGGCCCGCCCGGCAAGGCGGCGGCCAACTCCTCGGCCGGGCCGGGGAGCCGGCCGTGCACGGCGACCCGGTAGCCCTGCTCCGCGAGCCGCCACGCGACGGCCCGCCCGATGCCCCGGGTCGAGCCGGTGACGAGGACCCGGCGGGACACGGCCGCCGAATCAGCCGGATCAGTCGGTGAGGACGACACCGTGCTTCTCCAAAATCTGTCGCGCGCGGTCGAAGGAACTCAGATCGATAACCTCATCGGTGTCCAACATGACACCGAAATCGTCCTCGATCGCGGCGACGAGCGACATGTGCGCGAGCGAGTCCCACCGCTCGATTCCGCGATATTCCAAACTCTCCACCTCAGCGTCCTCGGGCAGTTCCAGGGCGGTTCGAAAGACGGTCCTCAGTCGCTGCAGTTCCATTTTTTCCTCCCTGACAGCTAGCACGACCACGCGTGCCGGCCGAGTGTAGCCGAGGTCCGGGAGCTCACCATCTGCGCTGGAATACACAGGAGATGTTCGCCTGGACGGCATTCCGCATTCACCCTGCCCGCGACGGCAGTTAACGGGAGTGCGTTGGCGTATTAACCCAACGGGCCTACCGTCACGATCCGTTCCGTCAGCCGGGCGCCGACCGCAAGCCACCACGACCGCGGGAGAAGCAATTGAAAGAGCTGAATGGGTCCTCCATTCTGATCACCGGGGGAACGGGTTCCTTCGGGAAGGCCTTCCTCCGGCACGTCCTCGCCGAGGACGACCCGGCCCGGGTCGTGGTCTTCTCCCGTGACGAACTCAAGCAGTACGAGCTGCGCCAGCAGTTGGGCGACGACCCGCGGCTGCGCTGGTTCATCGGCGACATCCGGGACCGGCACCGGCTGACCCGGGCCATGCACGGGGTGGACCACGTCGTGCACGCGGCGGCGCTCAAGCAGGTGGACACCGCCGAGTACAACCCCTCGGAGTTCATCGCCACCAACATCACCGGCTGCCAGCACGTCGTCGACGCCGCCATCGAGGCGGGCGTGAAGAAGGTCATCGCGCTCTCCACCGACAAGGCGTCCAGCCCGATCAACCTGTACGGCGCCACCAAGCTCGTCGGCGACAAGCTGTTCATCTCCGCGAACCACTACGCCGCCCACCACCCGACCCGGTTCGCCGTGGTGCGGTACGGCAACGTGGTCGGCAGCCGCGGCTCGGTGGTCCCGCTCTTCCGCAGGCTGGCCGCCGAGGGCAAGAGCCTGCCGATCACGGACAAGCGGATGACCCGCTTCTGGATCACCCTGCCGCAGGCCGTCCAGTTCGTCGTCGACTCGTTCGACCAGATGCAGGGCGGCGAGCTCTTCGTCCCGCGGATCCCGAGCATGCGGATCCTCGACCTGGTCGAGGCGGTCGCCCCGGACGCCACCACCCACGAGGTCGGCATCCGCCCCGGCGAGAAGCTCCACGAGGAGATGATCTCCCTGGACGACAGCCGCCGGACGCTGCGCGCCCCGGACCGGTTCATCGTCCAGCCGACGATCGCCACCTGGGGCTACCAGCCGCCGGCCGACTGCGAGCCGGTGCCGGACAACTTCGCGTACCGGTCGGACAGCAACGACGAGTGGCTCAGCGTCGAGCAGCTCCGCCACGTTCTCGACGAACAGTGATGGCGATGCTCCCGTACGGCCGGCAGTCGATCACCGAGGACGACGTCGAAGCAGTCGTCGCCGCCCTGCGCAGCGACTGGCTCACCACCGGTCCACAGGTCGACGGCTTCGAGGCCGATCTGGCCGAGTGGGCCGGTGGGGTCGGGTGCGCCGCCGTCTCCAACGGCACCGCGGCGCTGCACGTCGCGTACGCGGCGGCCGGCGTGGGACCCGGCGACGAGGTCGTCGTCCCGCCGATGACGTTCGTCGCGACGGCCAGCAGCGCTGTCGCGCTCGGCGCGAAGATCGTGTTCGCCGACGTCGAGGAGGAGACCTTCACCCTCGATCCGGCCGCGGTCGCCGCCGCCACCACGTCGCGTACCCGGGTCGTCTCGGCTGTCGACTACGCCGGCCACCCGGCCGACTACGACGCCCTGCGAACCGCCATGGATGGCTCGGACGCGCTGCTGCTCGCCGACGCCGCGCACTCGATCGGGGCCACCTACCGGGACCGGCCGGTCGGTACGCTCGCCGACCTGACCACGTTCTCCTTCTTCCCCACCAAGAACCTCACCACGGCCGAGGGAGGCGCGGTCGCCGCCACCGACCCGCGGCTGCTGGAGCGGGCCCGCCGGTTCCGCAACATCGGGTTGGTCCGCGACCGCGACGAGCAGCGCTGGCCGGACGAGGGTGGCTGGCACCAGGAGGTGCACGAGTTCGGGCTGAACTACCGGCTGCCGGACGTGCTCTGCGCGCTGGGCCGCAGCCAGCTGCGCCGGCTCGACGG
Source organism: Micromonospora sp. 15K316 (assembly GCF_004348525.1). Taxonomy (GTDB): domain Bacteria; phylum Actinomycetota; class Actinomycetes; order Mycobacteriales; family Micromonosporaceae; genus Micromonospora. The sequence goes on from NZ_SMKG01000003.1 coordinate 122,594, forward strand.
CTTCCTCGCCCGGCGGGCCGAGCTGGTCGCCCGCTACGACGAGGCCCTGGCGGACCTGCCCGGCGTACTCACCCCGGGCCGGCGCTCCTGGGCGCGGCCGGCGTGGCACCTCTACCCGGTCCGGATCCTCGACGGACGCCGCCGCGAGGTGTACGACCGGATGCGTGCGGCGGGCATCGGCGTGCAGGTGAACTACATTCCGGTGCACTGGCACCCGGCCTTCGCCGACCTCGGCTACCGGCGCGGGTCCTGCCCGGTGGCTGAGTCGTTCTACGCCCAGGAACTCTCGCTGCCGCTCTACCCGACCCTGAGCGACGTCGACCAGGAGCGAGTCGTCGACGCGCTCGCCGCGGCGCTGCGGGGGCGGACGGCGCGGCCCGCCGCCGCCTGATGGGACGCTGATGCACCACGCCAACCACTTCTACGGCCACGCCCACGTGCTGGCCCGCTACGCGGGGCTGGGCACCGGGCACCCGCCGCGGATCAACGGTTACGTCCAGCACGGGTGGAACATCGGTGACGGGCTGGCCCCCGGCCACCCGTACGCCGAGCGCACCCCGAGCCTGCTCTGGTCCGAGCAGACCCGGCGGCGTGCCTGGTCCGTGGGGCGGCGCAACGTCGCCGTCATCGGTGCGCCCTTCGCGTACCTGCTGGCCATGGAGCCGGGCGACCCGCCGGCCGAGGAGCGGCAGGGCACCATCTGGTACCCGTTCCACGGCTGGGAGGGGCAGCACGTCCACGGCGACCACAAGAAGCTGATCACCCTGATCCGGGAGACCGAGCCGGGCCCGGTGACCGTCTGCCTCTACTGGCACGAGTACGGCATGCGCAAGGTCCGGCGGCTCTACGAGAACGCCGGTTTCCGAGTGATCTGCCACGGTTACCGGGGGCACTGGTGGAAGGACACCGACCCGTACTTCCTCGACAAGCAGCTCGTCGAGCTGCGCCGGCACCGCCGGGTGGCCTCGAACCGGCTGACCAGCGCGATCTTCTACGGCATCGCGGCGGGCTGCGAGCCGGCCGTGTACGGCGACCCGATGGTGCTCGCCGACGAGGACCCCACCTTCGGCGGTACCGCCCGGATCCGCCGGCAGTGGCCGGAGCTGCACGGGGCGTCGGTCGACCTCCCGACCGCCGTCGCGATCGCCCGGGACGAGTTGGGCACCGACCACCGCTGCACGCCGGCCGAGCTGCGTGAGCTGCTCGGCTGGGCGAACCTCCAGGAGGAACCAGTTGACCACTGAAACGGCACCGGCCGACCGGATCGTCCTCCCGGGCGGGGAGATGCTGACCTGGTCGGACCTGCCGGAGGACCGTCCGGTCACGGCAGGAGCACTGGCGGTGCTGGCGGCGCGGGTCGTACCGGCCGGAGCCTCCGTGCTGGTCGCCGGGCCGCACGACCCGGCGTTGCTCGACCGGCTCGCGCACGCGGAGGTGACCTGCCTGCTGCGCGGCTACCCCGACGGGGCGGCTCTGGCCCCGCGCGCCGCCCGGGTGGTGGTGGGCGGCCCCGCCGGCCTCGGCGACGAGGAGCGGTTCGACGTGGTGATCGCCGGGGCCGGGCTCGACCCGATCGAGTCGGTGGAGGGCGCGCGGCTGGGCTGGGGTGGGGTCCTCGACCGGCTCACCCGCGTACTGCGGCCCGGCGGCACCCTGCTGCTGTGGGCGGAGAACCCGATGGGGCTGCGCCGGCTGGTCGACACCGACCCCTGGTACGCCCGGCGGGACGACGCCGCCTGGTCCGTCACCGGCGTCCTGGACATCGATCATCCGGCGAACCGGGATCAGCTGCGCGACCGCCTGGCCGGGGCCGGCCTGCGCCCGGACGCCTGCTTCGCGGCGTACCCGGACGCCGGCGCGCGGGCCCTGATCGACGCCGACGAACTGGCCGGCGGCGCGACGTGCGGGCTCTTCGACGCGGTGCTGCACGACGTCGGCGGCAACGGCTTCGCCGCCGCCACCGTGCTGCAGGACCCCGCCCGGCTCGCCGTGGACGCGCTGCACGCCGGGCTCGGCGCCGCGCTGGCCCCGGGCTGGGTCGTGCTCGCCACCAAGGAGCCGGCGTCCGGGCCGTCGGCCGCGCTGCCGGTGGCGCTCTTGCAGACCGGACCCGGCGGGGACGTGCTGGAGGTGGTCGCCGGCCCGCAGGGGTGGCGGTGGCAGGTGACGTCGACCGCTCGCAGCGAGACGCCGGCAGCGCCCTTCGCGACCCGCGAGGTGGCCTGCCGCGACCTGACCACGCTCGACGGTCAGCCGGTGCCGCAGGGACGGCTGCTGCGTACGCTGCTGCTCGACGCCGCCCTGCGCCGCGACCTGGACGGGCTGCGCCGACTGCTGCGCGGGTACGCGGAATGGCTGGCCGGGCAGGCCGGCGCGGACGGGGAGCTCGGTGGCGCGGTGGCGCTGGCGACCGTCGACAACGTGCTGCGCACCGACGGCGGGTACACGCTGCTCGACCCGAGCTGGCAGGTCACGGCGCCGCTGAACACGGAGGTGGTGCTCGCCCGCGGGCTGCGGCGGTTCGCCACCACACTGGTCACCGGCGGGTACGCCCACCCGTGGCCGTCCACGCTCGACATCGCGGGGCTCACCGTGGTGCTGGGCGGGGTGGCCGGCCACGACCTGTCCCGGGAGACCGTGTCGGCGGCGGTGGAGACCGAGGCCGCCGTGACCGCGGCGGTGCGCGGGCTGGACAACGAGGGACGGGGCGTGCTCCTGACCGAGCTGCGGGCGGTCGAGCCGACCGACCCGCCGGCCGGACCCCGCAGCTACCAGCAGCTACACGAGGCGTGGCGGCGCCAGCGCGAGGAACTGACCCGGCTCACGGCGCTGCTGAGGTGGACCGAGGAGCTGCTCACCTCGCGCGAACGGGCGCTGCGCCGGGCCGAGGTGAAGATCAATCTGCTCAGCGGCTCGGTGAGCTACCAGGTGGGAAGGTTCGCCGTCACCCCGGCCCGGCTGGCCCGGCGCGGGGCCCGCGCGGCCAAGCGTCGCGTCCGTGACGTGCTGGCGCCCAAGCCGCAGGAGGGGCAGTGAACGGGTGGAGGTGCCGCTGATGCGGATCGTGGGAATCGTCCAGGCCCGGATGGGCTCGTCCCGGCTGCCGGGTAAGGTGTTGCGCCCGCTGGCGGGCCGCAGCGTGCTGGGCCGGGTGGTCCGCGCCGCCCGGGACAGCGGGGTGCTCGCCGACCTCGTGGTGGCGACCAGCACCGACCCGGTGGACGACGCGGTGGCCGCCGAGTGCGAGCGGCTCGCTGTGCCGTGCCACCGGGGCCCGGTCGACGACGTGCTGAGCCGGTTCGTCGGCGCGCTCGACGCTCATCCCGGGGACGCGGTCATGCGGTTCACCGCCGACTGCCCGCTGCTCGACCCGGAGATCATCACGACGGTGGCGTCGGTCTACCGGGCGGTGCCGGGGCTCGACTACGCCAGCACCTCGATCGCGCGTACGCTGCCGCGCGGGCTGGACGTGGAGATCATCCGCGCCGAGGCGCTGCGGACGCTCCACCGGCTCGCCACCGACCATCACCGGGTGCACGTCACCTCGTACGCGTACACCCACCCGGAGCTGTTCCGGGTGCTCGGGGTCACCCTCACCCCGGACCGGTCCGGGCTGCGGCTCACGCTCGACACCGAGCAGGACTGGGCCCTGCTCCGGGCGGTCGTCGACCACTTCGGTGACGTCAGCGTGCCGCTGGCCAAGCTCGCCGACTGGCTCGACGGGCAGCCGGCGCTGCGCGCGATCAACGCCGACGTACGCCAGAAGCGGTTGGAGGAGTCCTGAGAACCGTGCGTGTCGGACTCCGCTGCGACGCCGGGCCCCAGCGGGGCGTCGGCCACCTGGTCCGCTCCCTCGCGCTCGGCGAGGAGTTCCTCGCCCGCGGCGCCCGGGTCGAGATGTTCGGTTCGGTCGAGTCGGTCGCCTGGGCCGCCGCGCAGCTCGCGGCGCGCGGCGTGCCGCTGCACCCGGGACCGCAGACCCCGGCCGAGCTGGTCGAGACGGCCCGCCGGCACCGGTTGGACGTCATGGTCCTCGACTCGTACGAGCTGGACCCGGCCGGAGCGGGAGCGCTGCGGGCCGCCGGCGTGGTCACGCTCGCGGTGGTCGACGGTGACACCCGGGGCCAGGACGCCGACCTCTACCTCGACCAGAACTTCGGCACGCGGATCGACGCCCCGGCGTCCCGGCTGCTGGCCGGCGCCGAGTTCGCCCTGCTTCGCGACTCGGTGGTGGCGGCCCGGCCACCGGCCCCCCGGCCGGTCGCCGCGCCGACGCTCCCCCGGGTCCTCGCCTTCTTCGGCGGCACCGACGCGGCCGGGGCGGCCCCGGTGCTGGCCCGGCTCCTCTTCGGGACCGGACTGCCGATGGAGCTCACCGTCGTCGTCGGACGCCCGGAGATCGGCGCGGAGCTGGCCGAGGTGCCGCGGGGGCACGGTCAGGCGCTGCATCCGATCCCACCCACCGACGCGCTACCCGCGCTGATCCGGGCGGCGGACCTGGTGGTCAGCGCCGCCGGCACCTCCACCTGGGAGTTGTGCTGTCTCGGTGCGCCCGCGGCGCTGGTCTGCGTGGTGGAGAACCAGCGGGAGTCGTACCACCGGGTGGTGGAGCACGGGCTGGTCGCCGGCGTCGGTGTGCTCCCGGAGCTCACCGCGGACTCGGCGGCGGGGCAGGCGGCCCGCGCGCTGGCCGGCCAGGTCCTCTCCGATCTGCTCACCTCTCCGTCGGGGCGCGCCGAACTGGCCGGGCGGGCCTGGACGGTGGTGGACGGTCGCGGGCGGGGCCGGGTTGCCGACGCCGTCCTGGCCCGCCTCACCGCCGCCGGCGTACCGGCGCCACACCGGCAACCGCAGCCCACTGGGGTAGCCGTAGACCACGAACCGGGTCAGCTCGGAGCCGAGGGCGAGCGCGGTCACCACGCCGGCCAGGACGAAGGCCCGGACCGGGTCCAGCAGCCGCCCGGCGAGCCGACCGGCGGCCCAGACCACCGCCAGCACCAGCAGGGCGTACGCCGCCAGCGCCGGGCCGCCGCGTCCGAGTGCGCGAAGAGGTAGCCGCCGACGGCCCGGATGCCCTCCATGGCGGCCAGGTGCCGGCTGTTGTCCTCGCCGGTCATCGCGTACGCCAGCCGTCCGGCCAGCCCGTCCGCGCGCAGGTACGGCCAGGCGAGGGCGAGCGTCGCGAGGACCGCGGCGAGCACCGGCGCGAGGGCGGCGGCCGTCGGCCGCGGCAGGCGGGGTCGGACTCCGGTGACCAGGGCGTAGCCGAGCAGCACGGTCAACGCGGCGCCCGCCACGGGCACCGGGTGCAGGCCCCACGGCCAGTACGAGAAGATCAGTCCGGCGGCGCAGATCGCGCCGAGCAGCAGTGCCGCCGCGAGCACCAGCCGGTCCAGCAAGGTGCGCCCGACCCGCAGCAGCGCGGCGGTCAGCACCAGCACCAGCGGCGGCAGCAGCCCGGCCAGGTTCAGCGCGTACGCCAGCAGGGGCACGATCCAGGCGACGACCAGCACGAGCACCGCCACGACCGCGCGCCGCCGTCCCGGGATGGCGCTGCCGTCGGGGCAACCGGCGGCGGGGTCGCCACGGAGCTGCGGTGGAGCTGCTCGACACGGGTCGCCTTCTCCTGGCGTCGCCCGCCGGGTGGGGGCGGAGCCGCCTCACCGTAGGGAGGCTCCGCCGACGTGCGGCGACATCCACGTGTGCGCCAGGTGACCGGTGGGCGACAAGATGCCCGGCCTCGCACACCTGTTCCAACCGGGCAGGTAGGGTGGTCCACATGTCCGAGGTCGCCTACCAGCCGTCGATGCTGGACCTCACCGCCGCGAAGCCGTCCCTCGGCCCCATCGCCGGCCGGCTGCGCCGGCACGAGCTCTCCCGGGGTGCCTGGATCGACCACCTTCCCGGCTGGGTGAACGGCTCGGACGCGATCTTCGACCTCCTGCTGCGGGAGGTGCCGTGGCGGGCCGAGCGTCGCACGATGTACGACAACGAGGTCGACGTGCCCCGCCTGCTCTGCTGGTACGGGCCCGACCGCCCGCTGCCGCACACCCTGCTGACCGAGGCGCGCACCGCGCTCACCCGGCACTACGCCGCCGAGCTCGGCGAGCCGTTCGTGACCGCGGGCATGTGCCTCTACCGCAGCGGGCGGGACAGCGTCGCCTGGCACGGCGACACGCACGGCCGCTCGGCGCACTCGGACACCATGGTGGCGATCGTCTCCTTCGGCTCACCGCGGTCGCTGCTGCTGCGTCCGCGCGGCGGCGGCGCCAGCCTGCGCTTCCCGCTCGGCCACGGCGACCTGGTGGTGATGGGGGGCTCCTGCCAGCGCACCTGGGAGCACGCCGTGCCGAAGACCAGCCGGCCGGTCGGCCCCCGGGTGAGTGTGCAGTTCCGGCCGGCCGGAGTCGCCTGACCGTCCGCACCTGCGCGACCGTCACGCCCACCACCGCGGGGCGCCCTCACTTCTGCTAGAAACGTCCAGGGTCGTTCACGCCCCCGTCACATCGACGAACGGAGGGTGTGCCGATGACCCGACCCCACCCAGAGCCGCGTTCGCGCTGGTCCGCCTGGTCCCTGCACGGCGACGGACGCTCCGTACGCCCCGGCGACGTGGTCCACCCCGACGAACGGCTCTCCTGGCCCCGGACGTTCGGCATCGGTGTCCAGCACGTGGTGGCCATGTTCGGCGCGACCTTCACGGTGCCGTTGATCACCGGATTCCCCCCGGCGACCACGCTCTTCTTCTCCGGGCTGGGCACCCTGCTCTTCCTGCTGATCACCGGTAACCGGCTGCCGTCGTACCTCGGCTCGTCGTTCGCCTTCATCGCGCCGGTGCTGGCGGCGAAGGCCGGTGGCGACCTCGGCCCCGCCCTCGGCGGCATCGTCGTCGCCGGGGCGGCGCTGGCGCTGGTCGGCGTCGTCGTGCAGCTCGCCGGGTCGCGCTGGATCGACGCGCTGATGCCGCCGGTGGTCACCGGCGCGATCGTCGCGCTGATCGGGCTCAACCTGGCCCCGGTCGCCTGGGACGGTGGCGGCGCCGGCACCGGGGTGAAGGCCCAGCCGCTCATCGCGGTGGTGACCCTCGCCGCCGTCCTCCTCGCCACCGTGCTCTTCCGCGGTTTCCTGGCCCGACTCTCCATCCTGCTCGGTGTGCTGGTCGGCTGGCTGCTCGCCGCCGCGCTCGGCGAGCTGGATCCGGCGGCGGTCAGCGGGTTGCGGGAGGCCGCCTGGGTCGGGTTGCCCGACTTCCACGCGCCCAGCTTCAGCCTGCGGGCCGTGGTGCTGGTCATTCCGGTGATCCTCGTGCTGATCGCGGAGAACGCCGGGCACGTGAAGGCGGTCGCCGCGATGACCGGCCGCAACCTCGACCGGGACATGGGCCGGGCGTTCCTGGGCGACGGGCTCGCCACCGTCCTGGCCGGTTCGGCCGGGGGCTCCGGCACCACCACGTACGCGGAGAACATCGGCGTGATGGCGGCGACGCGGGTCTACTCCACCGCCGCGTACTGGGTGGCCGGCCTGACGGCGGTGCTGCTCGGGCTGAGCCCGAAGTTCGGCGCGCTGATCCTCACCGTGCCGGCCGGGGTGCTCGGCGGTGCCACCACCGCGTTGTACGGGCTGATCGCCATCCTCGGTGCCCGGATCTGGATCGAGAACCGGGTGAACTTCCATGACCCGGTGAACCTGATGACGGCTGCGGTGGCGGTGATCGTCGGCGCGGCGAACTACACCCTCACCGCCGGCGACCTCTCCTTCAACGGCATCGCCCTCGGCACCGCCGCCGCTCTGGTGATCTACCACGGCATGCGCGTGATCGCGCGCCTCCGCGGCACCGCCGACCAGTCCCGCCCCTGTCTCTTAG
>NZ_SMKG01000400.1 GCF_004348525.1 Micromonospora sp. 15K316
GTGCGGGGCCGGGTGGGCGGCGATGGGTCGGGAGCCGCGGAAGACGAGGCGGCCGGTGTTGGCGGCCTGGAAGGTGATGGCGTCGGCGCGGGCCTGGGTGATGTCGGTCAGCTTGGCGCGGTGGTAGTCGAGGAACTGGTGGAAGGTCCAGAGGGCGGAGAAGGTCTTGCGGCGGCGGTTGTTGGCCGCGTTGCCCTCGTCGGGGCGGGTCTGTCCGCCGGAGCTGCGCAGTTCGAGCAGTGAGTTGACGACGTTCTTCAGGCCGAGGGTGTTGCGGAGGATGGTCTCCTCGCCGAGGCCGACGTTGCCGCCGCCGTCGCAGCCGTAGGGGCAGGGCCACCAGCCGGCTTCGGCGCCTTCGCGGTACATGTGGCCTTCGATCATGTCCATGGACTCGTCGAAGATGGGCTGGGCGACGTTCTGGTGGCGCGGGGGCAGCATGGGCAGGTCGCCGGCGCGGGAGTTGCCGTACTCGTGGCCGTCGTAGCCGGCGACGGGTCGGTAGTCGCGGACCATCTTGACGTATGCGGCGGTCTCCGGCTGGCGGATGAGGGAGTAGTCGCGGTTGAGGTCCTGGCCGGTGGAGTTGCCGCGGGTGTTGGCGGCTCGGCCGTCACCGTTGATGGTGGGGACGATCAGGACGGTGGTGTGGCTGAGCAGGTCGATGACGCGCGGGTCGGTGCTGAAGGCGAGTTGCCGGGCCATGATGAGGCAGGCTTCGCGGTCGCCGGGCTCGTTGCCGTGGACGTTGCAGTTGATGGCCGCGGGTGAGGTGGCGGCGACGGCTTCCGGGGTGGCCGGCGGGGTGGGGTAGCCGATGACGAACATGTTGATCGGCCGGTTCTGGATGGTGCGGCCGATCTCGACGACGCGGACGCGGTCGCTGAGTTCGTCGATGGCGGCGGTGTAGGCGTACTCGTCGGTGTCGCTGGTGTACTGGGCGGCGTGGGTGGTCTCCCACTGGGTGCGCAGCCGCTCGCCGGGGGTGTCGGGGTTGCCCCAGGGGGCGGTGGTGGTGCCGACGACCGGTTCGGAGTAGGGCTGTTCGGTGGTGTCGATGCGGGCGCGTACCCGCCACTGGAACCGGTCGCCGGGGTTGAAGCCGGCGTCGGCGAAGGTGGGCTTCTCCTGGTTGATCTGCCGGTTGGGGCGCCAGATGCCGACGATGGTCGGTGCGCCGGTGGGGTTGTCGGCGGTGTCGACGGGGGTCCGTTCGATCTGGTAGTCGGTGGCGCCGTCGACGGGCTGCCAGGCGAGGGTGGTGTAGCCGTCGGCCTGGCGGATGGTGAGGTCGGTGACCTGGTGGGGTTCGGCGGCGGTGGCCGGGGTGGCGATGGTGATGAGGCTGGCGGTGAGGAGTGTGGACAGTGCGATGAGAGCAGCGCGGTGGCGTCTCACATGGCCTCCATGGCGATGTACTGGTCGGTCGTGTCTGGGTGTGGACCAGCATGATCGCCGTGGATCATCGAATCAACGATCTTGAGGGAATCTTGCGTCTCGATGCGCGGTAAGGGGTCCGCTCCCCCGCTGCCGCTGACGCCTTCGTCAGCCGAGGTCGATCAGGAGCGGGCGGTGGTCGGAGATGGTGGACAGCGGTGTGCTGACGGCGGTGACCGGTGGGAGGCGGCGCAGGGCGTGCCGGTCGCCGAGGACGTGGTCGAGTTGTACGCGGGGTTCGCCGGCCGGGTAGGTGGGGCGGCGGCCCAGGGGTCGCCAGCCGGAGACGACGCGGACGACGCCGGCGGGGAGGTTGAGGTCGCCGAGCAGGATCCGGGGGGCGGGTAGCGCGCGGAGGGCGCGGACGACCTGGCGTAGTTGGCGCAGGTTCCAGCCGGGTACGAAGGACAGGTGGGTGG
>NZ_SMKG01000401.1 GCF_004348525.1 Micromonospora sp. 15K316
GAGTGGGGGCGGGGCGGCGGGTGGCTCGGGCGCCGCCGAGCACCACCACGACCACGCCGACGAGCAGCAGCGCCAAGCCGGGCAGGGCCAACGGCCGGGGCAGCTGACCGAGCCACACCCAGCCGAGCAGGGCGGCACCCGGCGCCTCCAGCAGGATCAGCACACTCACCGTGGTGGCGGAGACCCGGCGCAGCGCGTAGTTGAACATCGAGTGCCCCAACAGCTGGGCGCCCGCCACCAGGGCGAGGATGGCGAGCCAGGTGCGACCGTCGAACCCGGTCACCCGTACGCCGCCGACCAGGCAGACGACCAGCAGGATCAGCGCGCACACCCCGTAACAGACGGTGGTGTACGTGGCGGTGCTGATGCTGGCGCGGGCTCGTTCGCCGAAGGCGGTGTAGATCGCCGCGAACATCCCGCCGGCCACCGCGAGCAGGTCACCTGCGAACGCCCGGCCCGAGGCGGAGAAGTCGGCGCCGGTGGCCAGCACCGCGCCGGAGACCGCCACCGCGATGCCTGCCCACACCACAGGTGGCAACCGTCGCCCCTGGCCGCGGGCGATCAGCCCCTGCCACACCGGCTGGGTGGCGCCCAGGGCCGTCGCCGCGGCGACGGAGGTGAGCTGGGCGCTGGGCATCCAGGTCGCGAAGTGGGCGGCGAGCGCGACGCCGGAGAGCACGCAGTACAGGCCCTCTCGCCGGCCGGCGCCGACGGTGAGCGTACGCAGCTCCGCGCGGCGTCGGGTCGCCGAGAACGGGCCCAGCAGGGCGACCGAGAGCAGGTTGCGCCAGAACGCGACAGCGAGGGCGGGGGCGGCCGCGAAGGCGATCAGGGGTGCGGACGAGGAGACGGCGACCACCGCGAGGACGAGCGCCCCGACGGTCGTCGGGTCACGCGGCGGGCGGTGTTGAGCTGGGGACACGGAGAGCAATCCTCACACGACCCGGCCCACCACGTACCGTCAGCGCTCGGTTACGATCACGCGGTCCGCGCCGGCGACCCCCTCACGCCCGGAGGCGCTCCCTCATGCCCAGGTTCCAGGCGGTGCTCTTCGACTTCTTCGGCACGCTGACCCGGTCGGTCCAGCGCGGCGCAGGTCACCAGGGCACCGCGCAACTGCTCGGCTGCCCGCCCGACACGTTCACGGCGGTGCTCGACCGCACGTTCTACCAGCGGGCCAGCGGCCAACTCGGCAACGCCGAGGCGACCCTGCGGTGGGTCTGCGCGCAGGCCGGCGTACACCCGTCGGACGGTGCCGTCCGCGCGGCGGTGGCGTCCCGGCACCTGGCGGTACGCGCGGACACCCGGCTGCGGCCCGACGCGGTGCCGACGCTCGCGCGGCTGCGTCAGCTCGGGCTGCGCACCGGCGTCATCAGCGACTGCACCCACGAACTGCCGGCCTTCCTGCCGGACCTGGCGATCGCCCCGCTGCTCGACGTGCGGATCTTCTCGGTGCAGGTGGGGCGCTGCAAACCGGATCCGGAGCTCTACCTGGCGGCGTGCCGCCGGCTCGGGCTCGCCCCGCACGAGTGTCTCTACGTCGGCGACGGGGGCAGCCAGGAGCTCACCGGCGCGGAGCGGGCCGGGTTGACCGCCGCCCGGCTGGCCGCGCCGGACCTCGCCGAGCACATGGTGTTCAACGCCGACCTCGGCTGGCGCGGCCCGCTGCTCGGCTCGCTCGCCGAGGTGCTCGATCTGGTCGACGGTGGCGTCGACCAGATCGAGGTGCCGGCCGCCCGGTACGTGTAGGCGACCTCGACGGGTCAGCGGCGGCGGACCCGGTGCAGCCGGAACGGCCGGCGGGTGGGTCGGG
>NZ_SMKG01000402.1 GCF_004348525.1 Micromonospora sp. 15K316
CCCCCGACCACCCCGCCGGACACCGGCGGCAAGAAGATCGTGGGCTACTTCGCCGAGTGGGGCGTCTACGGCCGCAACTACCACGTGAAGAACATCCACACGAGTGGCTCGGCGTCGAAGTTGACCCACATCCTCTACGCCTTCGGCAACACCACCGGCGGCCGGTGCACGATCGGTGACAGCTACGCCGACTACGAGAAGGCGTACACCGCCGCGGAGAGCGTCGACGGCGTCGCCGACACCTGGGACCAGCCGCTGCGCGGCAGCTTCAACCAGCTGCGCAAGCTCAAGCAGATGTACCCGCACCTGAAGGTGATCTGGTCCTTCGGCGGCTGGACCTGGTCCGGCGGCTTCACCCAGGCCGCGCAGAACCCGACCGCGTTCGCGCAGAGCTGCTACGACCTGGTCGAGGACCCGCGCTGGGCGGACGTCTTCGACGGCATCGACGTCGACTGGGAGTACCCGAACGCCTGCGGGCTCACCTGCGACGCCAGCGGCCCGAACGCGTTCAAGAACGTCGTCTCCGCCCTGCGCACCCGGTTCGGCGCGAACGCCCTGGTCACCGCGGCGATCACCGCGGACGGCAGCAACGGCGGCAAGATCGACGCCACCGACTACGCGGGTGGCGCGCAGCACCTCAACTGGATCATGCCGATGACGTACGACTACTTCGGCGCCTTCAACCCGCAGGGCCCGACCGCCCCGCACTCGCCGCTGAACTCGTACCCCGGCATCCCCCAGCAGGGCTTCTGGTCCGACGCGGCGATCCAGAAGCTCAAGAGCAAGGGCATCCCGGCGAACAAGCTGCTGCTCGGCGTCGGCTTCTACGGCCGCGGCTGGACCGGTGTCACCCAGGCCGCCCCCGGCGGCAGCGCCACCGGCGCCGCCCCGGGCACCTACGAGGCGGGCATCGAGGACTACAAGGTCCTCAAGAACACCTGCCCGGCCACCGGCACCGTCGGCGGCACGGCGTACGCCAGGTGCGGAAGCAACTGGTGGAGCTACGACACCCCCACCACGATCAACGGAAAGATGACGTACGCGAACAACCAGGGCCTCGGTGGCGCGTTCTTCTGGGAGCTCTCCGGTGACACCGGCAACGGCGAGCTGATCGGCGCCATCAAGGGCGGTCTCGGCTGAGCCGACGGCCGACGCATCACCCACACGGCGGGGAGGGACGCACCGTTCCTCCCCGCCCGGCGTGTCGCGCCGGGGTGTCGCGGGGTACCCCTGTCCTCCGGGAAGGCGGATGTGACAGACTCGCCGCTCGGTACCGCTCGATTTCCGCGGCCGGGGGGAGGGCTTGATGGGTGTGACGCGCCTGAGGCTGGCGGGTGCCGCCCTCACGCTCGCGGTCCTGCCGTCCGCCCTCGCCGGTTGCGGCCTCGGCGGTGAACCGGAGGCGCCTCCGAAGCCCGACGACGGCCCGGTGCGGGAGGCCGCCACGAAGTCCCGGGAGCGGGTGCAGGCCTACCTCGACGCGGTGGTCGCCAAGGATGTGGACGCCGGGCGCGGCCAGCTCTGCGCGGTGATGCACGAGGCCTTCGACGCGGGGGCCACCGGCCCGAACGGCGACTTCGCCGACCACTTCACGGTGCCGGAGGCCGCGATCACCGACGTCCGGTCCGGCCCGCACGGCCAGGAGGTGGCCGTCTCCGTCACGGTCGCGGTCGGCTCGCGCAAGGTCGCCCGACCGCTGGTCTTCACCGTCACCCGGGACGGGGCCGACTGGTGCATCTCCGGGGAGGCGCCGGGAGCGGGCACCCCCAGCCCCGGCC
>NZ_SMKG01000403.1 GCF_004348525.1 Micromonospora sp. 15K316
CTGCTGGTGTTCGCGGTGTCGCTGCTGGGGCTGGTGCTGCTGCGCCGGGAGGGCATGCGCGCCTGGCGGGGCTTCCGGGCCGCCGCGCAGGCCGGGCAGCCGCCGGGCCGACAGGTGACCGACGGGCTGGTGGGTTTGCTGGGGTCGCTGTTGCTGGCGGTTCCCGGGCTGGTCACCGGTGTCGCCGGCCTGCTGCTGCTGGTGCCGCCGGTGCGGGCGTTGGCCCGCGCCGGGGTGCAGCGGGGCGCGGAGCGGCGGGTGTCGTCGATGGTCGCCGGTGACCTGTTCGGGCCGCGCCGGGTGCGGGTGCGTCGGGGCGCGCCGCAGCCGGAGCCGTCGCCCGGCCCGGCGGCGGAGCAGCCGGTGGTCGTCGACGGTGGTCGGGCGATCGAGGGCGAGATCGTCGAACGTTGAGTACGCGAGAACGGCGGCGCCCCCGGTTACCCCGGGGGCGCCGCCGTTTTTGTCCGTTTGCTGCCGGTCAGGCCCGGCCGCGTCGGGTCCGGACCTCCTGGAGCCGCTCGGCGAGGATGTCCTCCAGCTCGGCGATCGAGCGCCGCTCCAGCAGCATGTCCCAGTGGGTACGCGGCGGCTTGGCCTTCTTCTGCTCCGGCTCGCTGCCGTCGACCAGCCGGGCGACGCTGCCGTCGAACTTGCACTCCCAGGTCGTCGGGACCTCGGCGTCGACGGCGAACGGCACCTCGAACTGGTGACCCTTGGCGCACAGGTACTCGCGGGTCTGCCGTGGCGCGAGCTCGGTGTTGCGGTCGGACTCGTAGCTCACCGCGCCAAGGCGGCTTCCGCGCAGCATACGCTCGCCCATGATCGACTTCCCCTCGTTCGTGGTGCTGGTCTTCTCGTGTAACGGTCCGTGCCCGCCAGGCCATTCCCGCCGTAAGGGCGCACAGCGCCCACGGCCGGGCCTCGACAAGGGTAGCCCGGCCGTCACAGCGGCCCGCCGGGGTCGCCCGGCCGGCCGCGATGGTGAAGCTGTGTCGACTGTCCCGGCGATGTTAACCGCCGCGACGGCACGCAGGTTGCGCCGGCCGCGCAACCTGCGTGATCGGCGGACGGGAGAACCGGTCAGGCCGCCGGGGTCGGCGGCAGCGGCAACGGCAGGCCGGGCAGCCCGTCGATGCTGCGGGCGATGTGCGGCTTACCGGCGAAGTAGTCGCTCAACGAGGTGTCGTCCTCCCGGGCGAACCGCCTGCCGTGCAGGTCGCGATCCTCGTCGTAGGTCATGAACGGCACCGCGTAGCCGCAGGTGTCCCGGATCAACTCGGCGTGCACCACGATGATCGCGCGCAGACCGTGCGTGCCCGGGTCGATGTCCGGGAAGTGGCCGATCAGCTCCCGCCACCGCGGGTCGTCGCGGAACACCGGTTCGCCGCGTCCGTGCACACGCACGATGTTCGGTGGCCCCTGGAACGCGCACCACATGAGCGTGATCCGGCCGTTCTCCCGCAGATGCGCGACGGTCTCGGCGTTGCTGCCGGCGAAGTCCAGGTAGGCGACGGTGTGCTCGTCGAGCACCGCCCAGGAGCCGCGCAGCCCCTTCGGGGAGAGGTTGATGGTGCCGTCACCGGCCAGCGGCGCGGTGGCGGTGAAGAACATCGGCTGCGTCTCGATGAACGACCGCAGCCGCCCCTCGATGCGCTCATACGTCTTTCCCACCCGGGCAGCCTCGCACGCGCCCGCAAACCGGTACCGGGTGGCCGTCGGGCGTCCCGGTGTGCGGATCGTCGGCCGGGGCGTGCCCGCCCGTCCCTGTCT
>NZ_SMKG01000404.1 GCF_004348525.1 Micromonospora sp. 15K316
GGTCAGGGTCAGGGGGCTCGGGTGATCTCGTCGAGGACGCGCTGTTGGAAGGTGCGCGCCTGCGGGCCGGTGGGCGGCGTGCCGCCGCGCCGCGCCGCGATGGACCGCTCGATGACCGGGGTCGCGTCGTCACCGTCGGCGATCAGCCGCTCGCCGGCGTCGGTCTTGGCGAGCCACCGGCCGTACCGGAAGCGCACCAGCGAGCGGCAGGCGCCGAGAACCGCGTCCTCGGCGCCGGGCGCCGGCTCGTCACCGGGCGGGGTCGGCAGGGCGAGCCACCAGCTGAGCGCGTCGATCAGCAGGTGGCGCAGGTCGGCGGCGCTCACGTCGGCGAACACCTCGGCCGCCGGCGCGCCGAGCAGCGCGTACCCGCACTGGTGCAGGATGCTGCGGTCCAGCGCGTACCAGAAGTGCCCGTCCGCGACCGGTCGGTCGGCCGGCGCGCAGGTGGCCCGGAACGGCATCCGCGCCCCGGTGTTCAGCTCCACCTCGAATCCGGGCTCACGGGTGCCGGCCGCGGCGACCGACCGGCGGTACGTGACCAGTTCCAGCCCGCGCGCCGGGCAGGGCAGCGCCTCGTGCCGCAGGCCGGCCACCAGGGCGCGTTTGGTCTCCACCGGCAGCGGGTCGGCGCAGAGCAGCGCCACGTCGACGTCGCTGCGGCCGGGCTGGTACGCGCCGAGCCCGACCGAACCGGCGGCGTACGCACCGACCAGGTTGTCGCCCAGCGTCGTGCGGGCCACCGCCAGCAGGTCGTCGAGGTAGCGTCGAACGTCTGTGTCCATCCGGTTATCTGACCCGATCGACCGGGATCGACCGGAGCCGGGCGGCGGTCTCGACGGGAGCTACTTGACCTTGCGGGTGGTCCGGACCACGATCTCCTCGTACTCCGGGTGCCGGGTCAGCCACTTGGCGATGAACGGGCAGATCGGCACGACGGTGCGTCCCCTGGCGCGCGCGTCGTCCATCACGGCGCGGGCGAGCGTCGCGCCGACACCCTTGCCCTCGAAGTCGGGGTCGACCTCGGTGTGGGTGTAGGCGATGATCGTGCCGGTCAGCTGGTAGGTGACGATGCCGGCGAGGGCGCCGGTCTCGTCCCGCGCCTCGAAGCGGTCGCGCTCGGGCACGTCGGTCACGGTGAACTGCATTCCGAGAGTGTCCCAGGCCGCCGTCGGCGGGTGCCGCGCAACCGCCGTCCGGACGACCCGGGCCACTGCCCCGCTCAGCCGCGTCGGCGGCGCGGGGCGCCACGAGGGCGACCGGGCGCGACGCGCTTATATTTAAGAATGTTAATTGGTAGCCTCCGGCAAATAGATGAGGAGGCATGTCATGCGACTTCGACGCAGGGTGCCCGCGCTGCTGGCCGGCGCGGCTCTGGTCGCCGCCATCGCGGCGTTGCCGGCCAGCAACGGGTTCGCCACCACACAGACCGCGGCCGCTGCCTGCGCGGCGCCGCAGTGGGCGGAGGGGGTCACCTACCAGGCGGGCAGTCGGGTCACCTACGCGAGCCGGACGTACCAGGCGCTCGCCACCCACACTCCCCCGCCGGGCGCGGGCTGGAACCCGGCCGCCACCCCGGCGCTCTGGTCGGACCTCGGGGCGTGTGACGGGAACCCGTCGCCGCCGCCGACAGTGCCGCCCACCCC
>NZ_SMKG01000405.1 GCF_004348525.1 Micromonospora sp. 15K316
GCCCCATCGCCGCGCCCGCCGCCCGCCACCCGCCGCGTCGGCGGCGGCGGCGAGATCAACTCGACTTCCTTGAAGTCGGGCGATCCCGACCGGCCGATACCCCGACTTCAAGGAAGTCGAGTTGACCATCAGGTAGAGGCCGCGCACCGGACTGCGCACCGCCCTCGGGCAGCACCGGCCGAACGCGGTGCGGCTGGTGAAGGCTCGGCTGGGCACGTAAGGAGCAGAGGTTCGCGTCCACGCCCGAGGCGGGTGCCTCGTGGGCGGCCGTCAACGACTGATCCGCGGAGGAGGGTCGCCGCCCCGCCTCCGCCGGCGCACGGTCACCGCCCAGGTCACAGCGCCGACCACGATCACACCGAGCGTGGCCAACCCCCGGGCAGTCGCCGCGCTGTCGTCGGCAGGTCCGGCAGCCGCCGTCGTGCTGGGGCCCGCGCCGACGGGCGCACTCGCCGTCGCCGACTCGAAGCCCAGCGGTGGCACGTCCGCAGTCAACGCCGCGACAATGTCGATCACGCCATAGCCGTACTCGTCGTCCCGCCCAGGCGGACCCTTGTCGATCGCGGTGGCGGTCAGCCGATGTATGACCTCCCGCGCCGGCAGGTACGGATACTTCGACCGAATCAAGGCCACGGCGCCCGCCACAATGGCGGTGGCGTCCGACGTTCCCGTGCCCTTGCGATACATCCCGTCGCGGCTAGTAGTAAGTATGTCTACGCTCGGGGCCGCCACGTCCACCTGCGGGCCAGTGACAGAAAGCGCGGCACGATTGCCTTGGCGATCGATACCGGCAACTGCAATGACCTCTGGCTCGCTAGCCGGGTAGCTTACGCGCAGGTCATCAGGATAGTTTCCAACACCTGCAACAATCACGATGTTGGAAGTGAGGGCAGCCCTTGTTGCCTGACGCAGTCGAGGACTTCCGCCTCCGCCGCTGGAGATACTGATTACATCTACGCCTTCTTTAACGGCATATTCGATGCTTTGTGCGAGTGCGTCTGGGTTGCCTGCGCCGTCAGGTGCAGCATCCACGATCGGGAGTATCTTCGATCGAGGGGCTATACCTAGCGCTCCACTGGTAGCGCTCTGGCCATGTGCGGCTATGAGGCCAGCCATTCCAGTTCCATGGCCGTTAAGGTCCTGCTGGCCATGGCTTCTACCGTCAGAGATGACGGAGATGCCTTTTAGTAGATTGCGGCGCAAGTCAGGATGAGGATCCACGCCGGTATCCGGTACAGCGACAGTTACGCCTTCTCCCTGGCTGATGCGATGCGCCTCTGGCACGTTCAAGTAGCGGAGGTGCCACTGGTCGTTCCGGACACCGTCTCTGGCGATGGGCCTGGCGTAATCCGCTCGTGCGCTAGACGGTTGTGCAATGGCTAAACAGACGATAACCAGCAGTACGTTGGCAACCTTAGGTTTCACCGCGTGAGGCCGATGGCAGGACCAGGGTCGAGGGGGCCGTCCTCGTCGGGAGGTCGAACTACAGGGGGAAGGCCCTGTTCCATCCTCCATGGATCGTCGGGGTCCCATCGCTTTGGCTCGCCATTTTTGGACGCGCGCCAATGCTGATCTAGCGTCCTGCCTCGGGCACCATTCAAGTTAGTCGCGCTCCCCCAGCC
>NZ_SMKG01000406.1 GCF_004348525.1 Micromonospora sp. 15K316
GCCCCGCCCGGTGGACGCGCCGGCCGTGCGGCCGCCGCCGTGCCACCCGCCGGCCCGGCCGCGCCCGCGGCACACTCCGCCCCGGGTGCGCCGGTGGCCCCCGGGCAGCCGACCTCCGGCGGGCCGGGCGGGCAGCGGCCCGAAACGACGCCACCACGGCGGCGTGGCGTCGCGGAGCCGGCCCGGCCCGGTGAGGGCACGCCCGCAGGGCGGCGCGCGACCGCCGACCCGACCGACCCGGGACGGGCCGCCGGTCCGGTGGGCGTCGCGCCGGACGGTGTGCCCGATCTCCCGTCGGCGAGAAATCCGTCCCCCATCACGGGGGAGCGGGCGTCCGGCCCCACCGCTGAGCCCGAGCGCCGGCCCGACTCGCGCCGCCGGTCGGTCGCTCCGCAGCCGCCTCCGTCGCCGGGTGCCGTGCCGGTCGCCGGAGAGGCCTCCGCCCCGGCCGGCCGCCGACGGGCGCCCGAGCCCGACGAGCCGACGAGCGACAACCCGACGATCCCGGGGGACGCCCGCGCCGCGGAGCCGGCGTCCGGTCGTGGCGGCGGACGCCGCCGCCGGGCCGCCCCGGACGAGACGGCGACCGGCGCGCACCACGCCCTGGTACCGGAGGAGCCCGACGGCCCGGCCGGCCGCCGGCGTCCGGCCGGCGAGGCCGGGCGCGCTCCCGGCCGTCGGAGGGCGGCGGAGGAGCCGGACCCGACCACCACCCGTCGCCCCCAACCGGATGCGGCGACCGGCCACGGCGAGCGCCCCGAGCGCCCTGCCGACTGGCTCCGGCAGGCCGGCCGGACACCGCACACCGACCAGAACCTGCCGGTGATCGAGGCCGCCGCGCCGGCGCCCTCCGCACCACCGGCCTCGGACCGGTCCACCGGCAGGCGGCCGGCACCCGGTCTCGTCCCGCCCGATCAGGACCGCGCCCCCGCCCGCCCGGGCGGGCGCCGCGGCGCGGTGCCGCCGGGTGAGGAGCCGACCGGTGAACGGCCGACCGGAGCGCGCGGCGCCACGCCCGCCGACGGCGCCGCCGCTGGCCGCCACGGCGTGCCGGACGAGTCCGCGCGCGACGAGTCGACGCTCCGCCGCGCCGCCGTGCCGCCGCGTCCGGCTGACGACCCGCGTGGTTCCGCCCGACCCGGCCGTCCGGCCACCGACCGGCCCGCGACCGAGGAACCGACCTCCGGCGCCCCCACCGGCTCCGCCGCGCCGCGCCGTGGCCCGTCCCGTCCCGCGCCGGGTCCGGAGGGTCCGGCGCGTGGGGCGGCTCGTCCCGGTCCCGGTCCCGAGTCGGGTCCGGAGGGTCCGGCTCGTGGAGCGGCTCGTCCCGGTCCCGGTCCCGAGTCGGGTCCGGAGGGTCCGGCTCATGGAGCGGCCCGCCCCGGCCCCGGCTCCGAACCGGGTCCGGAGGGCCCCACTCGCGGGGCTGCTCGTCCTGGCCGCGGTGCCGAGCCGGGCCCGCGACCGGGTCCGGACGCTCCGGCCCGTGGGGCGGCTCGTCCCGCCCCCGCGCCCGGGCCGGGTCCGCGACCGGGTCCGGACGGTCCGAACCGCGGCGCCGCCCGGACCGTACCCGGACCGGAGGTCGTACCCGG
>NZ_SMKG01000407.1 GCF_004348525.1 Micromonospora sp. 15K316
GGCTGGGCGGGTACCGGTGAACCGCTCATCGGCAGCGTCGGATCGGCCGGCGAGCCGGGCTGCTGGCCCGATCCCGCCGGGTCGTTCCAACCGGACGGTGGGGGATAGGTCATGCGATCTCTCCAGTGGCTGCGTGTGCCGCCAGGGTAGCCAGCACCGCGCGAACCCGATGCCCCCCGCACCGGGTGCCGCGTTGCTCGTGCCGGTCGGAACGGGCAGGATCCAGGCATGGCAATCGACGCGCGCGCCGCGGACCGCTCCGGCAGTCGACCGAGACGGGACGCCAGCCGTCCGGGCTTCGCGCGACGCAACCGTGCGGCCGCACCGAACATCCCGGCCGATCAGGACGCGCCGGCCGTGCTGCCGGAACCGGCGACGATGCGGCTCGACGGCCGGGTCGCGCTGGTCACCGGAGCGGGCAGCCCGGACGGCATCGGTTACGCGACCGCCCGCCGCCTCGCCGACCTGGGGGCTCGGGTGGCCATCGTCTCCACCACCCGCCGGATCCACGAACGGGCGAGTGAGCTGGGTGTCACCGGGTTCGTCGCCGATCTGACCGACGAGTCCGAGGTGGGCGCGCTGGCCGACGCGGTCGCCGAACAGCTCGGCGACGTCGAGGTGCTGGTCAACAACGCCGGCCTGGCGAGCCGGGCCAGCCCGGAGGTGCTCCGCCCGGTCGCCCAGCTCAGCTACGACGAGTGGCGTGGCGAGATCGACCGGAACCTGACGACCGCGTTCCTGTGCAGCCGGGCGTTCATCGGTGGGATGTCCGAACGCGGCTGGGGGCGCATCGTCAACCTGGCGGCCACCGCCGGGCCGGTCAACGCGCTGCCCACCGAGGCGGCCTACGCCGCGGCCAAGGCCGGCGTGGTCGGGCTGACCCGGGCCCTCGCCATGGAGGCGATCGCCGACGGGGTGACCGTGAACGCGGTCGCGCCCGGCACCATCTACACGGCGGCGTCCACCATGGCCGAGATCAAACAGGGCCTCGGTACGCCGGTCGGGCGGCCCGGCACTCCGGACGAGGTGGCGGCGGCCATCGCCTTCCTCTGCTCGCCGGCCGCGTCGTACATCACCGGGCAGATGCTGGTCGTCGACGGCGGCAACAGCGTGCGTGAGGCCCATTTCGGCTGAGCGGGCCAGGGCGTCACGGGGTGCCCGCCCCGCCGCCGTGGTGCTGTGCCGGCGGATGGTCAGTAGTTGGCGCCGTCGCCGCCGGCGAGGATCACCACGGCGAGCCAGCCGCAGCAGGCGAGCAGCCCCAGACCGGTGAAGACGTAGCTGAGGATCAGCCCCCAGGTGGCGAGCTGGTCACCCTCCTCGCCGCTGGTGCGCAACTGCCGCTTCGCCAGGTGGCCCAGGACGATGCCGGCCGGCGCGAAGACGAACGCGAAGATCAACGACAGGATCGCGAGCACGT
Source organism: Micromonospora sp. 15K316 (assembly GCF_004348525.1). GTDB lineage: Bacteria > Actinomycetota > Actinomycetes > Mycobacteriales > Micromonosporaceae > Micromonospora. The sequence goes on from NZ_SMKG01000407.1 coordinate 1,421, forward strand.
TGGTGCGGACCGGGCCGGCGGGCGACGGACCGTACTGCCCGTAGGGCGGCTGCGGGGCGTACGGCGGCTGCTGCCCCCACTGCGGGCCCGGCGGGTAGCCGCCCGCGTGATGACCGTACGGCGGCTGGTCCGGTGCGGGTGGGGCGGGCGACTGGTCGG
>NZ_SMKG01000408.1 GCF_004348525.1 Micromonospora sp. 15K316
CCCCCGTCGTTGACAGGGCCCCCGCCCGCTGCCGGAGGCGTCGGGAAGGGGCCCTCTCGATTCGGCTCAGTAGGAACGGGCGAGGATCGCGACCAGGTCGGGCTCGTCCTCGGTGTCGGGAACCGAGCCGTCGGCACGCAGCAGGCAGCGGACGGTGACGCCCTGGCCGTTCGCCTCGGCCTCACCTTCGGCCCCCACCGCGGACCACGGCACCCGGGCCCAGCCGGTCGCGGCCGCCTCGATCGCCTCGGCGAGAGTGTTCACCGAGGTGGTGCGCGACTCCCGGAAGGCCAACGCCTCGTCGTGCAGCGCCTGCTGGTCGGTGGTGAGCGCGGCCAGCACCGCGTCGACCACGTCGGCGACCGGCGTCGGCGTCTTCGTGCCGTCGGTACGGCGGACCACCACGGCGTTGCCGGCGGCGAGGTCACGCGGGCCGACCTCGACCCGTACCGGGTAGCCGCGCAGCTCGGCGTCGACAGCCCGGCGGCCGAACGGGGTGTCGGTACGGTCGTCCAGCGCCACCCGTACGCCGGCGTCGCGCAGCGCGTCGCGCAGCTTGGCGGCCGCCTCGCCGACACCCTCGCCCTCCTTGACCACCATGACGTACGCCTGCACCGGCGCCAGCCTCGGCGGCACCCGCAGCCCGTTGTCGTCGCCGTGGCACATGATCAGGCCGCCGAGCATCCGGGTCGAGGTGCCCCAGGAGGTCGTCCAGGCGTGCTCCCGGCCGCCCTCGGCCGAGGAGTAGGTGATGTCGAAGGCCTTGGCGAAGTTCTGGCCCAGCTCGTGGCTGGTGCCCAGCTGTAGCGCCTTGCCGTCGCCGGTCATGCCTTCGCAGGTGTAGGTGGCGATCGCCCCGGCGAACCGCTCCCGGGAGGTCTTGAGCCCGACGAGCACCGGAATGCCCAGCACGTTGACCATCAGGTCCTCGTACGCCTCGTGCAGGATCCGCCGGGCGTACGCGCGCGCGTCCTCCCGCGTGGCGTGCGCGGTGTGCCCCTCCTGCCAGAGGAACTCGCTGGTGCGCAGGAAGATCCGGGGGCGCAGCTCCCAGCGGACCACGTTCGCCCACTGGTTCAGCAGCAGCGGCAGGTCCCGGTACGAGTCGACCCACTTGGCCATGAACTCGCCGATCACCGTCTCGCTGGTGGGGCGCACCACCACCGGCTCGGCGAGCTGCTTGCCGCCGCCGTGGGTGACCACCGCCAGCTCCGGCGAGAAGCCCTCGACGTGCTCGGCCTCGCGCTTGAGGTAGTTCTCCGGGATGAAGAGCGGGAAGTACGCGTTCTCCGCGCCGGCCGCCTTGATCCGCGTGTCCATCTCGGCCTGCATCCGCTCCCAGATGGCGTAGCCGGCCGGTCGGATCACCATGGTCCCCCGGACCGGGCCGTTGTCGGCCAGCTTCGCCTTGGCGATCAGGTCCTGGTACCAGCGGGGGAAGTCCTCCGCACGGGGAGTGAGCACGCGTGCCATGACCGCACATCCTATGCGCCCCGGCGCGCTCCCGAACGACCGGCCACGCCCACCTCGCCCCGT
>NZ_SMKG01000409.1 GCF_004348525.1 Micromonospora sp. 15K316
GTGTGGGGGTGGGGGGTCAGTGGGCGGCGGCCTCGACCAGGCGCCGGGCGGCCCCGGGGTGACCCGCCCAGTGGGTGTGCAGGTAGGAGGCGTGCACGCGGCCGTCCACGAAGCCGTGCGCGACGTCGTCCCAGCGCCACGCCGGCCGGTCCCCGTGCCCGGGGTCGGTGACCGTACGGTGGAACTCGTGCCCGTGCACCGGTTGGCCGGCCGCGGCGAGCGGCGAATCGACGGCGGCGACCGCCGCGCGGTAGCCGAGGGTGAGCCGGCCGGTCATCCGCGCGGTGAGGTCGAGCCGCCCGCACATCGGCACCCCGTCCAGGGCCCGGCCGAGGTAGAGCAGCCCCGCGCACTCGGCGACCACCGGGCCGGGGAAGCCGGCCAGCTCGGCGCGGAGCGACGTGTTCGCGGCGAGCTGCTCCGCGTACGCCTCGGGGAAGCCGCCGCCGATCACCACCGCGCCGGTATCGGCGGGCAGCGCCGGGTCGTGCAGCGGATCGAAGACGGCGACGCGGGCCCCGGCCGCGGCGAGCAGCTCGGTGGTCTCGGCGTACGAGAAGGTGAAGGCGGGGCCACCGGCGACCGCCACCACCGGACGCAGCCCGGTCGGGCCGCCGACGGCGACGGCCGGATCCCAGGCGGGCACGGTCAGCGGCGGGGCGGTACCGGCCAGCTCCAGTACCGCGTCGAGGTCGACGGTCGCCTCGACGAGCTCGGCGAGCGCGCTGACGACGGCCACCGACTCCGGTGCCCGCTCGGCGACCGGCACCAGCCCGAGGTGCCGCGACGGGGCGGCGACCTCGGTGGCGCGGGCGACCGCCCCGAGCACCGGTACGCCCACCTCGGCGAGCGCGTCGCGTAGCAGCCGCTCGTGCCGGGGCGAGCCGACCCGGTTGAGGATCACCCCGCCGATGCGCACGGCCGGGTCGAAGGCGGCCATGCCCAGCGCCAGCGCGGCGGCCGAGCGGCCCTGCGCGGTGGTGTCCAGCACCAGCAGCACCGGCGCGTCGATCAGCCGGGCGACGTGCGCCGTGGAGGCGTAGCCACGCCGGCCGACAGCGCCGTCGTGCAGCCCCATCACGCCCTCCACCACGGCGACGTCGGCCGGCGTCGGCGTGCTCGCCCCGTGCCGTAGCAGCGGGGCGATCCGCTCCTCGCCGACCAGCCAGGGGTCGAGGTTGCGGCCCGGGCGGCCGGCGGCGAGCGCGTGGTAACCGGGGTCGATGTAGTCCGGGCCGACCTTGTGCGGGCTCACCGCCAGGCCGCGGCGGCGCAGCGCGGCGAGCAGCCCGGTGGCGACCGTGGTCTTGCCGTGCCCGCTGCCGGGCGCGGCGACCACCAGCCGGGGAAGTGCCCACGGCGTCGCCGGGCCTTCCGTCGAGGCGCCCGGTCCGGCCGGACCCGGGGTCGGGGCGCCCGGTCCGGCCGGACCCGGGGTCGGGGCGGCCGGTCCGGCCGGACCCGGGGTCGGGGCGGCCGGTCCGGCCGGACCCGGGGTCGGGGCGGCCGGTCCGGCCGGACCCGGGGTCGGGGC
>NZ_SMKG01000040.1 GCF_004348525.1 Micromonospora sp. 15K316
CTGCCCACGCCGCACGGCGCCGTCAGCGCCGACGCGCCGGCGCTGCGCGGGGCCGGCCGCGGCGACCCGCCACGACGACCGCGAGCAGGGTCAGCCCCGCGCCGACCAGCACGGCGGGCCGAGCACCCGGGCCGCCGGGCAGGAGCGCGTCCAGCAGCAACGCCCCGCCGAGCTGGCCGGCCACCAGGGCGAGCCCGGTGCGCAGCACCCCCGCCGAGCGGACCCCGACCACCAGACCCGCGACGATGCCCACGCCGAGCAGGCCGCCGGTGTAGAGGTACCAGGCGTCCGGCCAGGCCACGGGCGGCCCCGCGAGCGCGCCGGCGACGGACGCCACGATCAGCACCACCGGCGTGCTCACCACGAAGTTGACCGCCACACCGGCGGCGGCCGAGCCGGCCGCGGAGACCCGGCCGTTCAACGCGGACTGCAACGACACCCCGACCCCGCCGGCGACCGCGAGCAGGACCAGCCCGACGGCCAGCTCGCCCACCGGCTGACCGACCTGGGCCAGCGCCACCGCGGCCACGCCGAGCAGCCCGCCGGCGATCCGCGGCCCGGTGAGCGGCAGCCGGCCGACCGGGGCGAGGCCGGCCCGGTCCACCGCCAGCCCGCCGACGCTCCCCCCGGCCACCTGGGCGATGGTGAAGACGGCGACCCCGAGCACCGGCACCACGTACGCGCCGAGCACCACGATCGCCGCGCCACCGAGCCCGCCCAGGTAGGACCACCAGGGCAGCCGGGCCCGGCGTAGTGCGGCCAGCCCGGCGCGCATCGACGGCAGGACGGCGAGCCCGAGGGCGACCAGCAGGGTGCCGCCGAGGTTGTTGACCACCGCGGCGAGGGTCGGTTCGCCGAGCCGGACTCCCAGCTCACCGTTCGCCGCGCCCTGGGCCGCCGACGCGACGCCGGCCAGGGCCACCAGGGCGAGCGCCGCCCACACCGGCAGCCCGCCGCCGGTCGCTGGCGCCGCGCGTGCCGGCGCGGCGCCCGCGCCGGCCGACCCGGAGCCGCGCTGCGCCGGCACAAGGAGATCCGCGCCGCTGCCCGCGCCCGGTTCCGTCGCGGGCGGGACCGGGTCCGGCGCCGTTGGGGCAGCTGCCGGCTCCGGCGGCGTCGCGGTCACAGCCGGCAGGCGTGGATGTTGGTGACGAGGATCGCCCGGGCGCCGAGCTCGTAGAGCTCGTCCATGATCCGGTGTACGTCGTCCCGGAGCACCATGGCCTGCACCGCCACCCAGCCCTCCCGGTGCAGGGGCGACACGGTCGGCGACTCGATGCCCGGTGTGAGGGAGCTGGCCCGGTCCAGCAGACCGGCCGGCACGTCGTAGGCGAGCATCACGTAGCGGCGAGCCACCAGCACCCCGTGCAGGCGGCGCAGCAACTGCTCGGCCTGCGGGTGCGCGGCGGAACCGGCACGACGTACGAGCACCGCCGACGAGCGCAGCAGCGGCTCGCCGAAGACGACGAGGCCGGCCTGGCGCAGGGTCGCGCCGGTCTCGACCACGTCCGCCACCACGTCGGCTACGCCCAGTCGTACGGCGTTCTCCACCGCACCGTCGAGCCGGATCACGTCGGCCTTCACGCCCAGCTCGGCAAGGCGGCGCTCGACCAGCCCCGGGTACGCGGTGGCGACCCGGTGCCCGCCCAGCTCCTGCACGGAGTCGATGTCCTCCGGGCGGGCGGCGAAGCGGAAGGTGGCCCGGCCGAAGGCGAGATCCACGACCTCCTCGGCCATCGCGCCCGAGTCGATGAGCAGGTCCCGGCCGGTGATGCCGAGATCCAGGTCACCGGAGCCCACGTAGGTGGCGATGTCCTTCGGGCGGAGGTAGAAGAACTCGATGTCGTTGGGCTCGTCCCGGCAGACCAGGTCCTTCGGGTCGGTGCGCTGGCGGTAGCCCGCCTCGCGCAGCATCTGGGCGGCCGGCTCGGCCAGGGTGCCCTTGTTCGGGATGGCGACACGCAGCATGACGGAGTGCTCCTAGCAGTCGGAACGGATCGACGACGGGACGCACTCACAGATGTCGGTAGACGTCCTTCAGCTCCAGGCCGGCGGCGAGCATCAGCACCTGGGTCTGGTAGAGCAGCTGGGAGATCTCCTCGGCGGCCCGTTCCCGGCCCTCGTGCTCGGCGGCCATCCACGACTCGGCCGCCTCCTCGACGACCTTCTTGCCGATGAAGTGCACGCCCCGCTCGAGCGCGGCCACCGTGCCCGAGCCGGGAGTGCCGGCCGCGGCCTTGGCCTGCAGCTCGGCGAACAACTCCTCGAACGTCTTCACGCCGCGATTCTTCCAGCTTCCCCGACCGGTGGCGTGCCCCGGGTCCGGGCCCGGCGTTTCCTCCCGCCGCCGGTCCCGGCGGCACGGACCGGGCCGGCGTCAGCCCGCCGTCGACGCGAGGAAATCCCGCACCACCTGGTGGAACTCGTCCGGGCGGGCGGTGTGCACGGCGTGCCCGCCGGCGATCCGGACCAGGCGGGCGCCGGGAATCCGGTCGGCCATCCGCGCCAGCTCGCGCTGCGGCAGGTGACTGGCGTCCCCGCCGGCGACCAGCAGCGTCGGCGAGGTGATCTGCGTCAACCTCTCCCACCAGTCGGGAGGCGGGTCGTTCAACTCGGCCACCACCGCCGCCCGGGCCGCCCAGTCGTACGGCGGCTCCACGGCGGGCCGGTCGGGCAGCCGCAGGCCCAGCGGCACCGGGGGCGGCGGCTCCGCCAGCACCAGCGCGGCGACCCGCTCCGGGTGCGCCTGCGCGAGCAGGTACGCCGCCACCGCCCCGAAGGAGTGCCCGAGCAGCGTGACCCGGGGCGGCGCGACCGCGTCGAGGAACGCCAGCACGTCGTCACGGATCAGCCCCAGCCCGTACCGGCCGGGACGGTCGGTCGCCCCGAACCCCCGCAGGTCAGGGGCGTACGTCCGGATTCCGTCGAGCGCGCCGGCCAGCCCGGACCAGGTCGCGCCGGTCGTCCCGCCGCCGTGCAGCGCGACCAGCGCCCGCCCGTCGTCCGGACCCCAGACGCGGTACGCCATCCGCAGGCCGGGCAGCCGCGCGTACTCGATCCGGCTCACCGGCCGAGTCTGGCAGACCCGACCGGGACGCGACGAACGGCGGCCCCGGGGGATCGTCTCCCCCCGGGGCCGCCGCCGTGCGCTGTCTGGGCGGTCAGCCCGCGAAGCCGACCCGGTGGCCGTTGGCGGTGTTGACCGACCGGACGGCCAGCGCCGCGTCGAGGGCGGCGACGGTCGACGCCCAGCCCTTGTCCTCCGCCGAACCGGGCAGGCCGGCCCGGTCCCGGGCCTGCTCCAGGTTGTCCACGGTGAGCACACCGTGCGCCACCGGCTTGCCCTCGTCGAGCGCGACCCGGGTCAGCCCGTCGGTCACCGAGCGGCAGACGTAGTCGAAGTGGGCGGTGGCGCCGCGGATCACCACGCCGAGCGCCACCACCACGTCGCAGCGGCGCGCCAGGGCCTGGGCGACCACCGGAATCTCGACCGAGCCGGCCACCCGCGCGACCACGGCGCGGGCGCCGCATGCCTCCGCGGCGGCGACCGCACGTTCGAGCATGTGGTCGGTCAACTCGCCGTGCCACCGGGCGGCGACCACCCCCACGGTCATCCCGCTCGCGTCGACGGGCGCCGCCGTCGGCTCCCCGAATCCCGCCATGTCTATGCTCCGATCTCGCCACCGGCGGGCACCTTGTCGGCCGGTGCCTCCGTGACGTCGTCCAACTCCAACAGGTGTCCCATCCGGTCCCGCTTGGTCCTCAGGTACCGCACGTTCTCCGGGTGGGGACGCACCGGCAACGCCTCCCGGCCGGTGATCGTCAGGCCGTACCCCTCCAGCCCGGCCCGCTTCGCCGAGTTGTTGGTGAGCAGCCGCATGGACCGCACCCCGAGGTCGTACAGGATCTGCGCGCCGGTGCCGTAGTCGCGCGCGTCGGCCGGCAGGCCGAGGTCCAGGTTGGCGTCGACGGTGTCCCGGCCCAGGTCCTGCAGCTGGTAGGCCTGCAGCTTGTGCAGCAGCCCGATGCCCCGCCCCTCGTGGCCGCGCATGTAGAGCACCACCCCGCGCCCCTCCTGGGCGACGCGGGCCAGGGCGGCGTCGAGCTGCGGACCGCAGTCGCAGCGCAGCGAACCGAAGACGTCGCCGGTGAGGCACTCGGAGTGCACCCGGACCACCACGTCCTGCCCGTCGCCGATCTCGCCGTACACCATGGCGACGTGCTCGGCCGTGTCGTGCGTGCTGCGGTAACCGATCGCCCGGAACACCCCGTGCCGGGTCGGCATCCGCGCGTCGGCGACCTGGTCGACCTGCTTCTCCGTGCGCCGCCGGTACGCGATCAGGTCGGCGATCGTGATCATCGTGAGCGAGTGCTCGGCGGCGAACTTCTCCAGGTCCGGCACCCGCATCATGGTGCCGTCGTCGTTGACCATCTCGCAGAGCACGCCGGCCGGGCGCAGGCCGGCCAGCCGGGTGAGGTCGATGGCCGCCTCGGTGTGCCCGGGGCGGCGCAGCACCCCGCCCTGCCGGGCCCGCAGCGGCACCACGTGCCCGGGCCGGGCCAGGTCGGCCGGGCCCGTGGTCGGGTCGGCGAGCAGCCGGATCGTGTGCGCCCGGTCGGCCGCCGAGATGCCGGTGGTGACGCCCTCCCGGGCGTCCACGGTCACCGTGTACGCGGTGCCTCGCCGATCCTGGTTGGTGTGGTGCATCGGCGGCAGGTCGAGCCGGTCGGCCTCGCTCTCCAGGAGCGGCACGCAGATGAAGCCGGAGGTGTGGCGGACCATGAACGCGACCAGTTCCGGGGTGGCCAGCTCGGCCGCGAAGATCAGGTCGCCCTCGTTCTCCCGGTCGGCGTCGTCGACCACGACGACGGGCCGACCCGCGCCGATGTCCGCGATCGCCTGCTCGATACTGCTGAAGGTGGTCATGCCACGGCCTCCGTGTAGGTCGACGGGAACGAGGGGCGGACCGGCCGCAGCGTCCGCGACGTACGCCACCAGCTGGCGAAGCCCCAGACGCAGAACGCGCCGTAGATGAGGTACATGACCGCCGACGGGTAGAAGCCCCCGTTCAGCAGCAGGGGTACGCCGACCGCGTCCACGGCGACCCAGATCAGCCAGAACTCGACCCAGCCACGGGCCATGCCGTACGTGGCGAGCAGGCTGCCGACGAGGATCCAGGCGTCCGGCAGCGGCCCCCAGGAGCCGAGCGCGGCGAGCGCCGGATAGGCGGCCGCCACCCCGAGCACGGCCGCGACGAGCAGGCCCAGCCGTTCCCGGCCGCTCGCCCAGCGGGGCGCCACGGCGCCTCCGTCGGCGACCGTGCCGAGCCGACGGGTCCGCGACCAGCGCCACCAGCCGTAGACGCTGACCGCGAAGAAGAAGACCTGCCGGCCCGCCTGCCCGTACAGGTCGTGCGCCTGCGGGGTGGCGAACACCCCGCCGAGGAAGACGGTGAAGAGCAGAGCGTTGCCGATCATGCCGACGGGCCAGGCCCAGACCACCCGGCGCAGGCCGAGCAGGGCGGAGACCAACCCGAACGCGTTGCCGACGATCTCGCGGACCAGCACCGGCGACCCGGCGACTGTCACCTGTGCGTCGAGCAGCCAACCGAGCGTGCTCATCAGGCGACCTCGGCGGGTGACCCGCCCCCGGCGGAACCGGCCGGTGCCGCGACGCCGGGCAGCGCCCCGGGCTCGCCGGCGGCCAGCCGGTCGCCGAGCAGCCGCTCGACGTACTTGGCCAGCACGTCCACCTCGAGGTTGACCGGGTCGCCCACCCCGCGTACGCCGAGGGTGGTGAGCTTCAGCGTGGTGGGGATCAGCCCCACCGAGAACCAGTCCGGCCCCACGCCGGCCACGGTCAGCGACACGCCGTCGACGGTGATCGAGCCCTTCTCCACCACGTAGCGGGCGAGCTGCGCGGGGAGCCGGAAGCGCAGCGTCTCCCACTGCTCGGCCGGCTCCCGGGAAAGCAGCTCGCCGACCCCGTCGACGTGCCCCTGCACCAGGTGCCCGCCGAGCCGGCTGCCCAGCGTCGCGGCCCGCTCCAGGTTCACCGGAGCGCCGGGACGCAGCGCGCCGAGCGCGGAGCGGCGCAGCGTCTCCCCCATCACGTCGGCGGTGAAGACGCCGGCGTCGACGTCGACCACCGTCAGGCAGACGCCGTTGACGGCGATGGAGTCGCCGTGCCGGGCGTCGGCGGTGACCAGCGGGCCGCGGAGGGCGACCAGCGCCGAGTCCCCCGCGGTCGCCGTCACGGCGACCACCTCACCCAACTCCTCGACGATGCCGGTGAACATGTCAGCCCTCCCTCTTCCGGGGCAGCGCGGTGATCCGCAGATCCGGACCGATCTGCGTAACGTCGATCAACTCCAGATCGATGGCCTCGGCGATGGTCGTCACACCGGCGTCGACGAGCGCGGCCGGTCCGGCGCCGAGCAGCCGGGGCGCGACGTACCCGACGACCTTGTCGACCAGTCCCGCGGCCAGGAACGCGCCGGCCAGCCGGGGCCCGCCCTCCAGCAGGACCGCCCGGATGCCCCGCTGGTGCAGCGCGGCCAGCAGCGCCGGCAGGTCGACCCGGCCGTCCTTGCCGGCGCCGACCTCCGCCACGGTGGCTATCCAGGTCCGGGCCGCGCCGTCGCGGACCTGGGCGTCGGCGGGCGTACGACCCTCGCTGTCCACCACCACCCGCAGCGGCTGGCGGATGGCGAGGCTGCCGTCGCGCAGGTTGCGGGCGGTGAGCCGGGGGTCGTCGGCGAGGACGGTGCCGACCCCGGTGACGACCGCGTCGACGGTGCCGCGCAGCGCGTGCACGTCGATCCGGGCCGCCTCCGAGGTGATCCACATACTGGTGCCGTCGGCCGCCGCCGACCGCCCGTCCAGCGTCGCGGCGTACTTCCAGATGACGTACGGCCAGCCCCGGCGCATCGAGGTCAGCCAGGCGATGTTGCCGGCCTCCGCCTCCTGGGTGCGTACGCCCACGTCGACCCGGACGCCGGCGGCGCGCAGGGTGGCCGCCCCACCGGAGGCCACCGGGTTCGGGTCGGGTACGGCGATCACCACGCGGGCGACCCCGGCCTGGATGAGCGCGAGGCTGCAGGGGCCGGTGCGACCGGTGTGGTCACAGGGCTCCAGGGTGACCACGGCGGTGCCGCCCCGGGCGCGCTCGCCGGCCTGCGCGAGCGCGACGATCTCGGCGTGCGGCCCGCCGGCGTACGCGTGGAAACCCTCACCGACAACCTCGCCGTCGGTGTCGATCAGCACGCACCCGACCACCGGATTGGGGCTGGTGGTGCCGAGTCCACGCGCACCGAGTTCGATCGCGCGACGCATCGCCTCGTCGACGGAGACGCTCGCCATTCGCCTTGTCCCTGCCTTCTCGCTCGCCGGTGGCGCGCGGGCGGGGTGGGGAGGCGGCATCGGGCCGCGGGCGTGCGGCGGCGGAGATCCGGGTACGGCGGAGCCGACCCGCAGGGGCGACACGGCACGCCGTCACCGGCGGCCGGGTACGACCCGTCCGTCCCGCGCGCTGTCTCCCATCCGGACTGTCTGGGGGCGGGATGTCCCGCGCCCAACCGTCGGCCCCGGATTCACACCAGGTCCACCGGGCGGCAGAGCCGACCGGGTCGCGGGCTGACCACGGTCTCGCCGTGGATCACCGCCGGTTCGGAATTACACCGAGTCCCGCCAGCGCGTGGTGGGTACAGGAAAGTCTTACACGCCGAGCGACCGCCGCCACCACCTGGGCGAGGTAGTTCACACCGGGTCGCGCCCGCTCAGGTGACGCCGCGCCGCCGGTCGACCGCCACGTACGAGCCGGGCTGCCCCTTGGCCACCGACTTCATCTCGCTGGCGACAGCGATCGCCTCCAGCGGGTCGGTGAAGCGCTTGCCGGCGTCGGAGAGGGAGACACCGATCGAGAGGGTGACAAGCGCGGCGCGGCGGATGTTGCCCCGCCGGTCCTTGAGCTCGACGTAGCCGCGCTCCCGGTCGATCGGGTCGTAGAGGGAGTCCGCCGCCTTCTCGAAGTCCACGACCGCCCGCGAGGTCAGTGGCCGGATCTGCTCCGGGGAGCAGACGATGACGAAGTCGTCGCCGCCGACGTGGCCGAGGAACGCCGGGGGCAGCCCGCTGGAGACCACCGCCCGGTGCACGCTGCGGGCCAGGGCGGAGATGAAGTCGTCGCCGCGGACGAAGCCGTACCGGTCGTTGACGCTCTTGAAGCGGTCGATGTCGATGTAGGCGACGGCGTAGTCGGCGCCGCTGCGTACCCGGTCGGAGATCTCTCGCCGGATCCGGCTGTTCCCGGGCAGCCCGGTCAGCGGCGAGACCTCCCGGAACTCCTTGTTGCGCCGCAGCGTGGAGCTGACCCGGGCCACCAGCTCGGCGGTGTCGAAGGGTTTGACCAGGTAGTCGTCGGCGCCGGCGCTGAGGCCGTGCACCTTGTCCACGGTCATCCCCTTGGCCGTCAACATGATCACCGGCAGCGCCGAGGTCATCGGGTCGGCGCGCAGCCGCCGGGTCAGCTCCAGCCCGTCGATGCGGGGCATCATCAGGTCGACCACCGCGAGGTCGGGCCGCTGCCGCTCGATCACCTCGAGGGCCTCCTGGCCGTCGCCGGCGTGGATCACCTCGAAGCCGTGCAGCCGGAGGTTGAACTCGACGAACCGCGCGATGTCCTCGTCGTCGTCGACGACGAGGATGACGTCCGGGCGCTCCTCCGCCGCGTCCACCTCAGGCCCCGGAGATCGCGCGATCCGCCAGCGCCCGCAGCCGGCGTACGGCCTCGGCGGGGTCGTCGGCGCCGTAGACCGCGGTGCCGGCGACGAAGGCGTCGGCACCGGCCTCGGCCGCCGCCTCGATGGTGTCGGCGGCGATCCCGCCGTCGACCTCGATGCGCAGCTCCAGGTGCCCAGCGGCGACGTGCCGGCGGGCGGCGCGGACCTTCTCCAGCAGCTGCGGGATGAAGCGCTGCCCGCCGAAGCCGGCCTTGATCGTCATGATCAGGAGGGTGTCGAAGCTCGGCAGCAGCTCGAGGTACGGCTCGATCGGGGTGTCCCGGTCGATCGCCAGCCCGGCCTTCGCCCCGGCCGAGCGCAGGTCCTTGGCGAGCGCCACCGGGTCGTCGCACGCCTCGGCGTGGAAGGTGACGTTGTACGCCCCGGCGTCGGCGTACCCGGGCGCCCAGCGCCGCGGATCCTCGATCATGAGATGCACGTCGAAGGGGATCTGGGTGGCCGCCCGCAGGCTCTGCACCACCGGCAGCCCGATGGTGAGGTTCGGCACGAAGTGGTTGTCCATGACGTCGACGTGCAGCCAGTCGGCGGCACCCTCGACGGCACGGACCTCGTCGGCGAGGCGGGCGAAGTCGGCGGCGAGGATGCTCGGCGCGACGATCGTCGGCGGTACGGTCACCGGGCAAGTGTACGAACGTCGCGGCCGATCGCCGCCGGCACCGCACCAACCGGGACGGGCCGTGACCCGAAGGTGACACGTGGTGCAGAATTGCCCGGTCCGGGCGGGCGAAACCGGACAGGGAGACATCGGCGACTGGCCGATCGGCGCGAACCCGGCGACACTCCAACCCAGACGGTGACGCACCGCCGGGCCTCGGCACGCCCGCCCGGGACGAGATCGACGGTCACCAGTTCCCGGAAGGGGCGGACGATGCGACGGTGCCTCGGAGTCCTGGCGCTGGCCAGCGCCGTGACGGTGCTGCTGAGCGGGTGCCTGCGCGCGCACGGCCCCGACGGTGACCTGGTCGACGACTGGCCGGCGATGCGCGCCCCGACGATCTTCGTCCCGGCCACCGACACCTGCCAGGCCCGGGTCGCCCCGGTCGTGCAGGCCGGCACCTACGAGACGGTGCCCTGCTCCCGTACCCACCTGGCCGAGGCCATCCACGTCGGCACGTTCACCGCGGCGCCGTCCGCCGCCCGGCCGGAGCCCGGTCGCCCGACGCTGCGCGCCGCGCGGTCCGAGTGCGACCAGCGGGCCCGGGAGGTGCTCGGCGGCGACTGGCACGCCGCCCGGGTGGCGCTGAACATCGCGCTGCCCAGCAAGGCGGCCTGGGCCGGTGGCGCCCGCTGGTTCCGCTGCGACCTGAGCGAGACCGACAGCATCGACAACACCCGCCCGGTCAACCGCACCGGCAGCCTGCGCGGCGCGATGGTCGGCGACTCGCCGCTGCTGCACCGCTGCTTCGACCCGAAGCTGATCGGCGAGAACCTCAACTACATGGCGCCGGTGCTCTGCACCGAACCGCACCGGGCCGAGTTCGTCGGGGCGTACACCGAGCGGGACATGAGCTGGGCGGCGTTCACCGCCGCCGCCGACCAGGTGCACCGCCGCTGCATGGGGCTGATCGCCACCTTCGCGGCGGTGCCCGACAACAGCGAGCTGCCCTACCGGGCGGGATCCATCTTCTACCCGCCGTCGCGACGGGAGTGGGAGGAGGGCGACCGGGGGGTGCGTTGTTTCCTGTGGAGCGACGACCGGAAGCTCACCCGGTCGATGCGGGGCGTGGGGCCGCAGGGACTACCAGCGATCTGAGTGGCCGTGCCGTATGCTCCTGCGCCGTGGCGCAACCGGTCGATGATCGCCGGTGGGCGTGACCACGGTCGACGGGGAGGTCGGCGGATGCGACGGTGGTGGACGGCGGCCGTGGTGGGCACGGTGGCGGTGCTGGGGCTCGTCGGCTGCGCCCCGGCCGGTCTCGACGCGGAACTCACCGACGACTGGCCGGCGCTCGCCGCGGCCGAGGCGTTCGTCCCCGAGGCCGGGGTCTGCCACCTCGCCCTCTCCGAGGTCGGCTACCTCAGCGCGTACAACCCGGTCCGGTGCGACGAGTCGCACCGGACGGAGACGCTGCATCTGGGCACGCTCAGCGGCGCGGCCGCGCAGCGGAGCACACCCCCGCCGCCCGGCTCGGTGGGCCTGCGCGCCGCGCGCACCGAGTGCGACCGGGAGGTCAACAAGGCCGTCGGCGCCGACTGGCGCACCGGGCGGCTGAGCGTCGACGTGGTCTTCCCGTCACCCGCCGCGTGGACCGGTGGGGCCCGCTGGTTCCGCTGCGACGTCAGCGAGATCGCGAGCCTGGACGACCCGGCGATCAGCCTCCGGGAGGGGAGCCTGCGGGACGCCCTGAAGGGCACCTCGAAGCTGGCCTACGGCTGCTTCGACCCGAAGGTGGTCAAGGAGGAGATCGAGGAGATGCTCCCCAAGGCCTGCACGGCGAAGCACCACGCCGAGTTCGTCGGGGTCTACCAGGCGCCGGACATCAGCTACGCCGAGTTCACCCGCACCACGCTGCGCGCCCACAAGGACTGCCGGAAGCTGATCGCCTCGTACGTCAAGGTGCCGAACAACTCCGACATGCAGTACCGGGCCGGCACGATCTTCTACCACCCGTTCGAGGAGGAGTGGAAGAGCGGCAACCGCGGCGTGCAGTGCTTCCTCTGGGTCAGCGACCGCGCCCTGACCCGCTCCATGAAGGGCGCCGGCAACAAGGGCCTCCCGGTGAGCTGACCCCTCCCGCCCTGTCCGGATCAACCCCGTTCAACTCGTTCACGGAAAGAGTGGCCTCAGCGGATGCCGAGGCCACTCTTTCCGTGCGGGTCCGCGCCGACGAGCGTGCGCGGTCAGCCGCGGCGCAGGACGGCGAGGAACATCGCGTCGGTGCCGTGCCGGTGCGGCCAGAGCTGCACGGTCGGGCCGTCACCCAGTCCCGGCATGCCGGCCGGCAGCAGCGGACGGGCGTCGACGAAGTCGACCGGAACGCCGGAGCGCCGGGCCGCCTCGGTCACCGTCACGTGCGTCTCCACCGTGTGCGGCGAACACGTGACATAGGCGACGACGCCGCCGGGGCGCACCGCGCGCAGCGCCGCGCCGAGCAGCTCGCGCTGCAACCGGGTCAGCGACGACAGGTCCGACGGCTGCCGCCGCCACCGCGACTCCGGCCGCCGCCGAAGCGAGCCCAGACCGGTGCAGGGGGCGTCGACCAGCACCCGGTCGAAGTGCTCCTCCGGCAGCTTCGGATCCTCCCCGACGGTACGGCCGTCGGTGTGCAGCACGCTCACCGGCAGGCCCCGGGTCGCCTGGGACACCAACCGGGCACGGTGCTCCGCCACCTCGACGGCGGTGAGCCGGGCGCCGCGCTCGGCGGCGATCGCGCCGAGCAGGCCGGCCTTGCCGCCCGGCCCGGCGCAGAGGTCGAGCCAGCGACCGTCCGGGCCGTCCAGCGGCGCGACCGTCAGCGCGGTCGCCACCAGCTGGGAGCCCTCGTCCTGCACGTGGGCCCGCCCCTCGGCCACCGCCGGCAGGTCGCCGGGAGCGCCGCCGCCCAGGTAGACGGCGTACGGCGAGAAGGCGCCCGGCGCGCCACCGACCTCGTCGGCGAGCTCGACCGCGTCGACGCGCCCCGGCCGGGCGCAGAGGTGCACCGGAGGCCGCTCGTTGTCCTCGATCAGCAGCCGGGTGGTCTCACCGAGATCACCCCCCAGCGCCTCGGCGAACGCGCGCACCACCCACTGCGGATGGCTGTAGGCGAGCGCCAGGTGCCCGATCGGGTCGCTCTCCATGCTCGGCGCGAGCCGCTCCACCCAGGCGTCGGCGTCCCGCTCGGCGACCTCCCGCAGCACGGCGTTGGCGAAGCCGGTGGCGCCCGGCCCGACCGCGCGGACCAGGTCGACGGTGGAGGAGACCGCAGCGTGCGCCGGTACCCGGGTGTGCAGGAGCTGGTACGCGCCCAGGCGCAGCGCGTCCCGCACCGGCGGGTCGATCCGTTGCACGTCCCGTCCGGCCGCGGCGGTCAGGATCGCGTCGAGGGTGCCGAGATGGCGCAGCGCGCCGTAGGTCAGTTCGGTGGCGAAGGCCGCGTCCCGGCCGGTCAGCCCCTCCTCGCGGAGGATGGCCGGCAGGACCAGGTTGGCGAAGGCGTCGTCCCGGTGCACCGCGGCGACCGCCTCGTACGCGGCCCGCCGCGGGCGGTCCACGGCCGGCCGGTCGGCGCGGCCGCCGCGCCGGTCCGTGCCCGCGCGGACGGACCGGCGCCCGTCCGGCGCCGCTCGCCCACCGCCGGGCCGGTCACCTCGCCCGCGCGCGCCCCACTGTCCGTCGCCGGAGCTGGCCGGGCGGAGGTCGGACCGTTCGTCGGGCGAACCTTCGTCGCGCAGCCGTTCGGTGTCGCTCACGCCAGTTCCTCCCCGGCGACGACCCGAGCGCCGCGCGCCCAGTCGGTCGCCGGCATGGCCCGCTTGCCGGCGGCCCGCACCTCGCCGAGCCGGATCGGGGTGGTGGCGGTGCCGACGAGCACCCGGGACTTCTCCACCAGCAGCTCACCCGGCTTCAGGCCGGGGCCGTCGCTCACCGGCGCCACCGGCCCCAGCTTGATCCGCTCACCGCGGAAGGTGCTCCACGGGCCGGGGGACGGCGTGCAGGCCCGGATCCGCCGGTCCACGGCGAAGGCCGGGTCGGTCCAGCGCACCCGGGCGTCGTCCACGGTCACCTTCGGGGCGAGTGACACCCCGTCGGCCGGCTGCGGCTGGGCGCGGGCGGTGCCGTCGGCGATCGCGTCGAGGACGGCGACCAGCAGGCCGGCGCCGGACTCCGCGAGCCGCTCCAGCAGGTCGCCGGAGGTGTCCGTGGGGCGGATCTCGTCGGTCAGGGTGCCGTAGACCGGCCCGGTGTCCAATCCCTCCTCCAGCTGGAAGACGCTGGCGCCGGTCAGCTCGTCGCCGTGCAGCACGGCGTGCTGCACGGGCGCCGCGCCGCGCCACGCCGGCAGCAGGGAGAAGTGCAGGTTGACCCAGCCGTGCCGGGGGATCTCCAGCGCGGCCGGCGGCACGAGCGCCCCGTACGCGACCACCGGCACGCACTCGGGCGCGAGGTCACGCAGCCGGTCCAGGAACTCCGGCTCGCGCGGGCGGGCCGGGGTGAGCACCTCGATCCCGTGCTCGTCGGCCCACGCCCCGACGGCGGAGCGGGACACGCCCCGCCCCCGCCCGGCCGGCGCGTCGGGACGGGTCACCACGGCGACCAGCTCGTGCCGCGAGGCGGCGACGGCGGCCAGGGACGGGACGGCGACGGCAGGCGTACCCGCGAAGATCACACGCACCGGCCGGTCACCCACCCAGACCGAAGGGGCTGGCCGCCGGGCCGTGCGGGCTCAGCTTGACCACCGGCGGGGCGGCGTCGTCGTACCACTCGGCCTGCCGGATCGCCTTCATCGCCTCCTTGCGCCCGGCCTGGTCGAGCCGGTCGATGAAGAGCACGCCGTCGAGGTGGTCGGTCTCGTGCTGCACGCAGCGCGCCATCAGCCCGGTGCCGACGATCTGCATCGGGTCGCCGTAGCCGTTGAAGCCCTTGGCGATCACGTTCTGCCGGCGCTTCGTGTCGAAGTAGAGCCCCGGGATGGAGAGGCAGCCCTCCGGGCCGTCCTGCTCCTCCTCGTCGGGGAACTCCAGGACCGGGTTGACCAGGTGGCCGAGAACGTCGTCGACGTCGAAGGTGAACACCCGCAGGCCCACCCCGAGCTGCGGCGCGGCGAGGCCGGCGCCGTTCTGCTCACGCATGGTGTCGGTCAGGTCGGCGATGAGCCGGCGCAGCTCGGTGTCGAAGTCGACAACCGGATCGGCCGGCGTGCGCAGCACCGGATCACCGAACAGACGGATGGGCTGGACGGTCACGCGGGACGGCTCCTTCACGGGGTGGATGATCGGGGCCGTACCAGTCTACGGAGTGCCACGGCCGGCCCCGGCCGCCGTACGACCAGGGTGGGTGTGCGGAGCGTCACGGGCGACCGCGCCGGAGGCGCCACGGCATCGACGACCCGCCGCGAGGGGGCCCGGGTCCGCCGCCGGGCGTGGCCCGTCGCGGGTCAGGCGCCGTGGCCCGGCTCGCCGGCCAGCACCGCGTCCCCGGCGAGCCGGGTGTGCTCGGGCAGCGGCAGCTGGATGCCGTGCGCGGCCTCCCAGTCGTAGACGATCCCGGGGCGCACCTGGGCGGCGAAGTAGTCGACGGCGCTCATCCCGCCGACGACCGGCTCGTCGACCTCGGCGACGAGCTGGGCCGGCACCAGGTGGAAGCCGCTCTGCAGCGCGGCGCTGAGCCGGCGGTGCCCGTCGACCACGAAGAAGTACTCGCCGCTGTAGCCGATCCGCAGCGGCTCGAGCGCCTCGTCGCCCGCACCGGCGACCTCGCCGACGAACTCGGAGTCCCAGAGGCCGCGCAGGGTGGCGATGTCCTCGGTCGGGTAGATCCGGGTCGGGTCGAGCAGCAGCAGCGGCGGCTCGTCCCGCAGCACCTCGGCGCCGAGCGTCCCCTCGTACGCCGCGATCACGTGCTCGATCACCTCCTCGGGCGTGGCCCGGGTGGTGTCGCAGATGAGGTCGTAGTTGCGCAGCCGGGCCTTGTCCACCCCGTAGCGGATGATGAACCGGCTCCGCTCGCTCTCGCTGCGCTCGCGGAGCTTCGCCTTCGCCTCCTCCTGCGAGGTGTAGCTCTCGGCCGGTCCGGACGGGCGGGCGAGCACCCGGCGGGCGGCCTCGCCCGGCTCGGTGATCATGTGCACCTTGAGCGCGTCGGTGAAGAAGTGCCAGGCGAGGCGGGAGTCCATGACCAGGCTCTCCCCGGAGGCGGCGATGTCCCGCTGGAGCTGGTCGACGTAGCCGTCGACCGCCTGGTCGAGTTCGGCGTGCAGGTTGAGCTGGAGGGCGGTCATCTGCCGCTCCTGCGCCATCTGCCGGTAGAGGTCGCCGACGCTGACCCGGCGCAGGCCCAGCCGCTTGGCGATCTCGACCGAGACGGTGCTCTTGCCGCTGCCGAGGTCACCGTTGAAGACGATCGACTGACGAACGGTCACGACTGGTCCACCCCTGATCACCGGAGATCCGAACTCATCGTCCTGGCGTGGGCCCGACGCACTCCCCCCGCGTCGCGCCATGGTCCGCCCGGCATGACGGGCGATGCTACCACCCCATAATCGGGCTCCCGCCGGACGCGGCGTGCGACATCACCCGGCTCACCTGGTGCAAGGCCGGGCCGGAGCTCAGAACAGGTCGAGCGGATCGACCTGGAGGCGGACCGGGTCGGCCGCCTTGCGGGCGCTCCGCGCACCGGCGGCGGCGTGCAGCGCACCGGCGAGCGCGGCGGCCCGCGCGCGGGGCACCCGCACCAGCATCCGCTCCCGCTCGCCGTCGGCCGGGACGGGACCGAGCACCTCGGCGCCGTCGGGCAGCCGCGCCTCGTCGAGCAGGTCCGCCACCGCCGCGGGCAGCCCGGTCACGCTGGCCATCCGGACCGCGGGCGGGAAGCCCAGCTCACGCCGCTCGGCCAGCTCGCGGGCCGCGAACCAGCCGGCGTCCCAGCGCAGCAACGCCTGCACCGGCGCGAGCGCCCCGTCGGCGACCACCACCACCCGGCCGCCGGCCCCGGCGGGCCGGGCCAGGGCCGCCGCCGCCAACCAGCGACGCAACGCCTCCTCCCCGGCCCGCAGGTCGGCCCGGGTGAGCAACGCCCACGAGTCGAGCAGCAGCACCGCCCCGTAGCCTCCCTCGGCGACCGGTTCGGCGCCCGGCGTGGCGATCACCAGGCCGGCCCCGCCGGGCACACCGTCGAGCACCTCGTCCCGGCCGGAGGTGCGCACCGACACCCCGGGGAAGGCCCGGCCCAGCTCCTCGGCGGTCCGCCGGGCGCCGGTGACCGCGGCCCGCAGCCGCCGCCCGCCGCACTCCGGGCAGGCGTACGCGACGGCCACCCGGCCGCACCAGCGACAGGCGGGCGGGGCGGTCGCGGAGGGCAGCGCGAGCGGGCCGGCGCAGTGCGCGCAGCGGGCCGGTGTGCGGCACTGCGCGCAGGAGACCGAGGGCAGGTAGCCGCGGCGGGGCACCTGCACCAGCACCGGCAGGTCGGCGCGGAGCGCGTCCCGGGCCGCCGTCCAGGCCAGGCTGGGCAGCCGCGCCGTGGCCGCTCCGGGGTCGCGGGCCAGCTGCGGGTCGTCGCCCACCGGCGCGATCGCGGGGGTACGGGTCCGCACGGTGGCCCGGTCGGCCACCACCTCCCGCGCCCACCCGGTCTCCAGCAGCAGCTGCGCCTCGGCGGTACGGGCGTAGCCGCCGACCAGCACGCCCGCCTCGGCCAGCTGGGCGCGGGTGAGCAGCACCTCGCGGGCGTGCGGGTAGGGGGCCCGGGGCTCGGCGTGCAGGTCGTCGCCGTCGTCCCAGATCGCGACCAGGCCCAGCCGCTCGACCGGGGCGAACATCGCGGCGCGGGTGCCGATCACCACCGGCACGTCACCGCGCCGCGCGGCGAGGAACGCCCGGTAGCGGCGGGCCGGGCCGAGCGCCGCCGAGAGGCAGACGTGCCGTCCCGGGCCGAGCGCGGCGGCCAGCGCGGCGTCGAGGCGGTCGAGGTCACGGTTGTCGGCGACGACCACCACGGCGCCCCGGCCGCCGGCGACGGTCGCGGCGACCGCCTCGGCGTAGCGGGCCGCCCAGTCCTCCCCGGCGAGCGCGGACCAGACCGCGCGGGGCGCGCGCCCGCCGGCGAGCGCCCGCAGGTAGGCGGGGCCGGCCGGGTAGTCGCGCCAGCCGTCCGGTCCGGGCTCCGCCGGGGCGGGCCGCTGCCCCGGCACCGGCCCGGGGCCGGGCCGGCCGGTGCCGGTCTCCTCTGGATGATGCGGGGCCGGCACGGACTCCGGCGTGGCCGGCTCGGCCGGCGGCGGGCCGTCCGGGCGCGCCTCCTTCTCCACCCGGGCGTGCCGGGGTGGTACGGCCAGCCGCAGCACGTCGGCGAGGCTGCCGGCGTACCGGTCGGCGACCGCCCGGGCCAGTCGGGCCACCTCCGGCGAGAGCACCGGCTCCGGGGAGACGACCTTCTCCAGGTACGCCAGGCGGGGGTGGTCGGAGCTCGCCACCCGCTCCAGCAGCCAGCCGTCCACCAGTTGCCCGGCGAACCGGACCTTCACCCGGACCCCCGGCACCGCCTGCTCGTCGAGCGTGGCCGGAACCAGGTAGTCGAAGGGCCGGTCCAGGTGGGCCAGGGGGACGTCCACGCAGACACGAGCGACCGGCGACCCGTCCGCGGGTCGCCGGTCGCCGCGCGTGGTGCTGGTCAGGCTCCCGCGGCCGACTTGAGGTCGGCGGCCCGCTCGGTGCTCTCCCAGGTCAGGTCGGGCAGCTCCCGGCCGAAGTGGCCGTACGCCGCGGTCTGCTGGTAGATCGGACGGAGCAGGTTCAGGTCCCGGATGATGGCCGCCGGCCGCAGGTCGAAGACCTCGGAGACGGCCTTCTCGATCGAGGCCACCGGCACGGTCTCGGTGCCGAACGTCTCGATGAAGAGGCTGACCGGGTGCGCCTTGCCGATCGCGTACGCGACCTGCACCTCGCACCGCTCGGCGAGGCCGGCGGCGACGACGTTCTTCGCCACCCAACGCATCGCGTACGCGGCCGAGCGGTCCACCTTCGACGGGTCCTTGCCGGAGAACGCCCCACCGCCGTGCCGGGCGTACCCGCCGTAGGTGTCGACGATGATCTTGCGGCCGGTCAGGCCCGCGTCGCCCATCGGGCCGCCGATCTCGAACCGGCCGGTCGGGTTGACCAGCAGCCGGTAACCGTCGGTGTCCAGACCGAGGCTCTCCAGCTCCGGGGCGATGACGTGCTCGCGGATGTCCGGGGTGAGCAGCGACTCCAGCGAGATGTCGGCGGCGTGCTGGCTGGAGACCACGACGGTGTTCAGCCGAACCGGACGCAGCCCCTCGTACTCGATGGTGACCTGCGTCTTGCCGTCCGGCCGCAGGTACGGGATCGTACCGTCCTTGCGCACGGCGGCCATCCGGCGGGCGAGCCGGTGGGCGAGCGCGATCGGCAGCGGCATCAGCTCCGGCGTCTCGGAGCAGGCGAAGCCGAACATCATGCCCTGGTCACCGGCGCCCTGGGCGTCCAGCGCGCTCTCCGACGCCCCGGTACGCAGCTCGAAGGCGTTGTCGACGCCCTGGGCGATGTCCTCCGACTGGGCTCCGATGGAGACGCTGACGCCGCACGACGCGCCGTCGAAGCCCTTCTTCGAGGAGTCGTAGCCGATGTCGAGGATGGTCTTGCGGACGATGGTCGGGATGTCCGCGTACGCCTTGGTGGTCACCTCACCGGCGATGTGCACCTGGCCGGTGGTGATGAGGGTTTCCACCGCGACCCGGCTGCGCGGGTCCTCGGCGAGCAACGCGTCGAGGATGCCGTCGCTGATCTGGTCGGCGATCTTGTCCGGGTGGCCTTCCGTGACCGATTCGGACGTGAAGAGGCGGCGTGTCACGGCACTCCTAAGCGTGTGAAAGTCGTTCCGCGGAAGTGTAGTCACCACGGTCCGTGGCGGCGGAGGCGGTTACGTCCCTTTCCACCCTCACGGGCGACGGGCGAGCCGCGTCACCACGAGGTCCCAGACGCCGTCGGCGAGGTCCGCCTTGGACTGCTCGGGCATCCGGGTGACCGAGCCGTCCGCGCCGATGACGGTCGCCGCGTTGGTGTCGGCGCCGAAGACCTTGTCCGCCCCCACCTCGTTGACGACGATGAGGTCGGCCCGCTTCCGGGCCAGCTTGGCCCGGCCGTTGGCCTCGGCGTCGCCGGTCTCCGCGGCGAAGACCACCAGCACCTGCTCCGGTCGGCGACGCTCGCCGAGCTCGGCGGCGATGTCCGGGTTGGTGACGAGCTCGATGGTGGGTGCGCTGCCGTCGTCCGCCTTCTTGATTTTGCCAGGCGCGTAGACGGCCGGGCGGAAATCGGCGGGAGCCGCCGCCATCACCACCGCGTCGGCGTCGGTGGCCGCCTTCAGCGTGGCCTCCCGCAGCTCCGCGGTCGTACCCACCCGCACCAGATCGACCCCGGCCGGGTCGGCGAGGGAGACGTTGGCCGCGATCAGGGTGACCCGGGCCCCGCGGGCCACCGCCGCGCGGGCGAAGGCGTAGCCCTGCTTGCCGGAGGAGCGGTTGCCCAGGAACCGGACCGGGTCCAGCGGTTCCCGGGTGCCGCCGGCGGTGACCACCACCCGGCGGCCGGCCAGGTCGGCGGGGGCGTCGACGCCCCGCGCCAGCGCCCGGCGGGCGACCTCGAATATCTCGGCCGGGTCGGGAAGGCGGCCCTTGCCGGTGTCGGCGCCTGTGAGCCGGCCGACCGCCGGTTCGACGACCCGTACGCCCCGGGAGCGCAGCGTGGCGACGTTCGCCACCGTGGCCGGGTGCTCCCACATCTCGGTGTGCATGGCCGGGGCCAGCACCACCGGGCAGCGGGCGGTGAGCAGGGTGTTGGTGAGCAGGTCGTCGGCGAGGCCGTGCGCCGCCTTGGCCAGCAGGTCGGCCGTGGCGGGTGCGACGACGACGAGGTCGGCGCCCTTGCCGAGGCGGACGTGCGGCACCTCGTGCACGTCGGACCAGACCTCGTCGGCGACCGGTTGCCCGGAGAGCGCCGCCCAGGTCGGCGCCCCGACGAAGCGGAGCGCCGACGCGGTCGGCACGACCCGGACCCGGTGGCCCGATTCGGTGAAGAGCCGCAGCAGCTCACACGCCTTGTAGGCGGCGATGCCGCCGCCGACCCCGAGAACGATCTCGGCGGACATCGTGGTGTGCCCGGAACTACGGCTGGTCGGTCGGCTCGGCGGTGAGCAGGCCGGCGTTGATCTCGCGCATGGCGATGGAGAGCGGCTTCTCCTGCGGGGTGGTCTCGACCAGCGGGCCGACGTACTCCAGCAGGCCCTCACCGAGCTGGCTGTAGTAGGCGTTGACCTGGCGGGCCCGCTTGGCCGCGAAGATGACGAGGGAGTACTTCGACGACGTCTTCTCGAGGAGTTCGTCGATCGGCGGGTTGGTGATGCCCTCGGGGTTGGTGGCGATGGATCCCACGAATTACCTCTGCGTCTGTCGAACCGCGCGAGCGGTGCGGACTGGCGACCGCGGCTGACTCGCGTGAACCGCGGCCGACTCCGGGCCGCACGGGCGCGGGAGGCGGCTAGCCCCGCACGCGCGGGCCGGCCGGAGTCGGATATGAAGAACCGAGAAAGCCTACCAGCTCATCCGCGACCCGATCCGTCAGGTCGTGCGTGAGGGCGAGTTCGAAGGCGCCGGTGACGGCCGGGTCGGGCCGGCCGCCCGGTGGGCACAGCAGCACCAGCCGGGCGTCGGAGAGGCGCTCCCGGACGGCCAGGGCGCCCGGGATGTCGAGCGGAAGTAACGCGGGTTGCCCGGCGGCGAGCCGGGAGCGCAGGGGTTCGTACGGGGTGCCGCGCCGGTACGGGCCGGCCCGGGACCACTCCAGCAGGCCACCCGCGGCGATCAGCCCGTCGAATCCCGCGGGGGTCAGGAAGACCCGGCCCACCCCGTCGACCTCGCCCTCGCGGCGGGGTCGGGTGGTCGCCGTGACGGGTCGCCACACAGCGGGCGAGCGCGCCCGGACAAGCTCGACGACACTCTCCCGGCCCATGCCCGACGGGCCGGCCAGGACAGTGAGCCGAGCCGCCGGACGCGCCCCGCCTTCCGTGCTCACTGCTTGTTTCTACACGCTGCCGCGATCAGTTGGCGGCGAACTCTCCAAGCAGTGCCTTGCGCTGCTGCTCGCCGAGGCCTCGCAGGCGGCGGCTGTCGGCGATCTTGAGCTTCTCCATGATCTGGGTGGCCCGGATCTTGCCGATGCCCGGCATCGCCTGCAGGACGGCCGACACCTTCAGCTTGCCGACGACATCGTCGGCCTCGGCCTTCTCGAGAACGCTCGCAAGGCTGGTCTTGCCCTGCTTGAGGTCCTCCTTCAGCTTGGCACGGGCCTTGCGGATCTCCGCGGCCTTCTCCAGCGCGGCAGCGCGCTGCTCGGGGGTCAGTGACGGGAGCGGCACCAGTTCTCCTCAGGTCCCTATAGCGACGGGCGGGACGCACCGCCGCATCTGTGAAACGTGGTGTCGCTGTGAACCAAGGGGTCCGTGGTTCCCAGCGCGGGGAAAACTAGCGGTCGCCGGACGTTTCGGCAACGTGGGCGCGCGATGATCTTCGCAAAGTGACCGACCCGTCAGTCAGCTCGCGGCGGGTACGACGGCCCGGCACTCGGCCAGCGCACGGTCCGCGGCGGCCCGCAACGCGGCCACGTCGGGGCCCGCGCCCAGCACCTCCCGGGAGTACGACGGAAGCACCGCGGGCAGGCTCGCGCCGAAGACCGTACGGAGATCGGCGGCGGTCGCGCCCTGCGCCCCGAGGCCCGGCGCGAGGAGCGGGCCGCCCACCCGGGAGAGGTCGTGACCGGTGTCACCGATCGTCGCGCCGACCACGAGCCCGAAGCTGCCGAGCGGCTCCGCACCCGCGTTGAGCTGGGAAATCTCGTCGATCACGGTCTGCGCGACGGTCCGCCCGTCGGCGCTGCGGGCGTGCTGCACCGCCGGTCCCTCGGGGTTCGAGGTGAGCGCCAGCACGAAGACGCCACCACCGTGCTCGGCGGCGAGTTCGAACATCGGGGCCAGCGAACCTACTCCCAGGTAGGGGCTCGCGGTCACCGCGTCGACATACAGCGGTCTGGATGGGTCGAGGTACGCCTCCGCGTAGGCGCGGACCGTCGAGCCGATGTCGCCGCGCTTGACGTCAAGCAGAACGAGCGCGCCGCCATCCCGCAACTGTCGGATAGTTGACTCAAGAATCGCGACACCGCGGGCACCAAATCGCTCGAAGAACGCCGACTGGGGCTTGACCACCGCAACCCGGTCACCGAGGGCGTCCACGACGGTCCGGGCGAACCGGTCGAGCCCCTCGACGTCGTCGGACAGCCCCCAGCGGGCCAGCAGCCCCGGGTGCGGGTCGATCCCCACGCAGAGCGGCCCCCGCTCGGCCACGGCCCGGTGCAACCGGGCGCCGAAGGTCTCCATCCGTTCTTCTCCCTCTCTCGTGGTCACCACGGACGGCCCACGCCGCCCGCGTACGCCTCTGTGCCCGCCCGGCCTCCCGGGAGCGCGCCGGGCCCGCCGCGGGGCTCCACCGCCCGTACAGCGGCCGGCACGGCCCGTTGGCCGTCGCCCCGGCCACGCCGACTGCGGGCGGCTCCCGGACCACCGCGCGGCGCGGCGCCGGCCGGCTCGGTCGCCGCCGTGCCCCGCGCCGCAGGGCGGCGTCGATCGAATCCGGGAACGGCCCCGGCGGAACTCCCCCACCGGCCTCGGCACGACGGCGCGGGGCCGCTCGGGCGTCCGGGTCCGGGCCGGGCGGGTTCCGCCGGGCGACTCCCCCCGGCAGCTCCGGCGCCAGCGGCGAGGTGGTCGACCGCGACGAGACCCGGTACCGGCCCGCCGGGGCGAGTTCGCCGGCGAGTGGTACCGCCACGACCCGGCGGTCAGGAGCCGACCGCGGCCCGGTCGCGGGCCGACGCTCACCCGGCACGAACCACGCACGGCCCCGCCGGAACCAGGCGCGGCCCAGTGCGAGCCGACACCCGGCCGGCACCAACCACGCACGGCCCGGCAGGAACCAGGCGCGGCCCGGCGCGAGCCGACACCCGGCCGGCACCGACCGATCGCGGCCCGGCGCGAGCCGACACCCGGCCGGCACCGACCGATCGCGGCCCGGCGCGAGCCGAGCGCGGCCCGATGCGAGGAGACGCCCACCCCGCACGACCCGAACGCGGGTCGGCGCGAGTCGAGCGGTGCACGGCGCGAGCCGGCGGCCGGGGGTGACCCGGCGGGGCGCCGGCGTCGCGCCCACGCTCACCGAACCGGCGGTCGCGCCGGTGTCGCCGCCCGAACGGCGGCGCGGACCAGGGCCGGGCCCCGGTAGATGAACCCGGTGTAGAGCTGCACCAGGCTGGCCCCGGCGTCGAACATCCGGGCCACGTCGTCCGGGTCGAGGACGCCGCCCACCCCGATCACGGGCAGCCGCCCCCCGGTCTCCCGGTGGACGAACGAGACGACCTCGCGGGCCCGCGCGGCGAGCGGCCGGCCGGAGAGGCCGCCGGCCTCCGCGCCGCGGGACACGTCGGCGTCGGCCAGGCCGCCGCGGGCGAGCGTCGTGTTGGTGGCGATCACCCCGGCGGCGCCCCGGTCGAGGCAGACCTCCAGCAGCTCGGCGATCGCCGGCTCGGAGAGGTCCGGGGCGATCTTCACGAGCACCGGCTTCTCCCCGACCAGCGCGGCGAGCAGCGCGTCCAGATGGGACCGGTCCTGCAAGGAGCGCAGGCCCGGGGTGTTGGGTGAGGAGACGTTGACCGCGAAGTAGTCGCCGTACCCCTTCAGCGCCCGGTAGGAGGCGAGGTAGTCCTCGACGGCCTCGTCCAGCGGGGTCACCTTGGACTTCCCGAGCGAGATCCCCAACGGCACACCGAGCGGCCGGGGCAGCGCCGCCAGCCCGGCGGCCAGCGCCTCGGCCCCGGAGTTGTTGAAGCCCATCCGGTTGACGATCGCCTCGCTGTCGGGCAGCCGGAACAGCCGGGGCCGGGGATTGCCCGGCTGGCCGTGAGCGGTCACCGTGCCGACCTCGACGAAGCCGAACCCCAACGCCGGCCACGCGGGCAGCGCCACACCGTTCTTGTCCATCCCGGCGGCCAGGCCGATCGGGTTGGGGAACTCCACTCCGAACACCGTGCGCGGGGCTCGGGTCGCGTACCGGGCCCGCAACGCGGCCAGCAGTGCCGGCCGGCGCGACACTCCGGCCAGCCGGCGCAGCGTCCACTCGTGCGCGGTCTCGGCGTCCCCGCCGCCGAGCCGGAACAGCACCGGTCGTACGAAACGCTCGAACATCACCACGCCGCGCCGCCCCGACCATGGTTGATCATGAGGTTGCCCCGGCGACACGCCGCGCCGGCCGACGGCAACCTCATGATCACCGCAGTGATCTGCGCGGTCACTGGGCGGCCCGCATGGCGGCGTGCAGCTCCTGCAGGGGGCGGACGCGCATGTCGCCCTGGATGCGGGTCTCGATGCCCATCACCGCCGCCGCCGCGCCCGGCACCGTGGTGATGCACGGGATGTCCGCGGTCACCGCAGCGCTACGGATCTCGTAGCCGTCGGAGCGGGCGCTCGCGCCCGAGCCCTGCGGGGTGTTCAGCACCAGGGCCACGTCACCGCCGAGGATCATCGAGACGGCGTCCTCGCCCTGCCCCTCCTCGTAGTGCTTGCGGATCTGCTCGCAGGCGATGCCGTGGCGACGCAGCACCTCGGCCGTGCCGGCGGTGGCGACGATCTCGAAGCCCAGGTCGGCCAGGCGCTTGATCGGGAAGATCATCGCGCGCTTGTCCCGGTTCGCCACCGAGACGAAGATCCGGCCGCCGGTCGGCAGCGAGCCATACGCGGCCGACTGCGACTTGGCGAAGGCGTGACCGAAGTTCGTGTCGATGCCCATCACCTCGCCGGTGGACTTCATCTCCGGCCCGAGCAGCGAGTCGATCCCCTTGCCGGCCGGCGTGCGGAACCGCTTGAACGGCAGCACCGCCTCCTTCACCGCGATCGGGGCGTCGGCCGGCATCGTGCCGCCGTCCCCGGTCGCCGGGAGCAGCCCCTCGACGCGCAGTTCGGCGATCGTGGCGCCGAGCGCGATCCGGGCCGCCGCCTTGGCCAGCGGCACCGCTGTCGCCTTCGAGACGAACGGGACGGTACGCGAGGCCCGCGGGTTCGCCTCCAACACGTAGAGCACGTCGTCCTTGAGCGCGTACTGCACGTTCAGCAGGCCGCGTACGCCGACGCCGCGGGCGATCGCCTCCGTGTACCGGCGGACCTCGGCCAGGTGCGAGCCGGCCAGGGTGATCGGCGGCAGGGTGCAGGAGGAGTCTCCGGAGTGGATACCTGCCTCCTCGATGTGCTCCATGACGCCGCCGAGGTAGACCTCGCCGTCGGCGTCGCAGAGCGCGTCCACGTCGATCTCGATGGCGTCGTCG
Organism: Micromonospora sp. 15K316; assembly: GCF_004348525.1. Classification (GTDB taxonomy): domain Bacteria; phylum Actinomycetota; class Actinomycetes; order Mycobacteriales; family Micromonosporaceae; genus Micromonospora. The sequence continues at coordinate 25,875 of NZ_SMKG01000040.1, forward strand.
AGGAACCGGTCCACCAGCACCGGATGGTCCGGCGAGATGTCGGTGGCGCGTCCGATGTAGCCGCGCAGCGTCGCGTCGTCGTAGACGATCTCCATACCACGCCCGCCGAGCACGTAGGACGGACGCACCAGCACCGGGTAGCCGATCTCGTCGGCGATCGCCTTCGCCTCGTCGTACGAGGTCGCCATGCCGTACGACGGGGCACGCAGACCGGCCCGGGTCAGCAGGGCGCCGAACGCCCCCCGCTCCTCGGCGAGGTGGATCGACTCCGGAGAGGTGCCCACCACCGGAACCCCGGCGTCCTTGAGCCGCTGCGCCAGCCCCAGCGGGGTCTGCCCGCCCAGCTGCACGACCACCCCGACCACGCCCGGCCCCCCGGCAGCCTTGCCGGAGGTGTCCTCGGCGTGCCAGACCTCGAGCACGTCCTCGAAGGTGAGCGGCTCGAAGTAGAGCCGGTCGGCGGTGTCGTAGTCGGTGGAGACGGTCTCCGGATTGCAGTTGACCATGACGGTCTCGTAGCCGCCGGCGCCGGCGCCGCCCGCCGGCGCGGCGCGGAGCGCCTGGACCGCGTGCACGCAGGAGTAGTCGAACTCGATGCCCTGCCCGATCCGGTTCGGCCCGGAGCCGAGGATCAGCACCTTCGGCCGCGCCGACCCGACCACCTCGGTCTCCAGGTCGTACGAGGAGTAGTGGTACGGGGTGGTCGCCTCGAACTCGGCCGCGCAGGTGTCCACGGTCTTGTACACCGGCCGGATGTCGAGCCGGTGCCGCAGCGTCCGTACGCCGTCCTCGGCGGCCAGCTCCGGGCGCAGCGCCGCCAGCTGCCGGTCGGAGAGACCGGCCCGCTTCGCGCGGCGCAGCAGCTCGGCGTCGAGCACCGGCGCGTCCACGATCTCCGCGCGCAGCTCGACCAGGCCGGCGATCTGGTCCAGGAACCACGGGTCGATCCCGCCGGAGGCGGCGGCCACCTCGGCGATCGAGGCGCCCAGCCGCAGCGCCCGCTCGACGGTGTAGAGCCGGCCGTCGTGCGGCGTGCGCAGCGCGGCGAGGGTGTTCTCCTTCGTCGCGCCCGCCGGATCCGGCACGCTCCAGAAGCCGGCTGCCTTCGTCTCCATCGAGCGCATCGCCTTGTTCAGCGCCTCGGTGAAGTTGCGCCCGAGGCTCATCGCCTCACCCACCGACTTCATGGTGGTGGTCAGCTCCGCGTCCGCGCCCGGGAACTTCTCGAAGGCGAACCGCGGGATCTTGACGACCACGTAGTCCAGCGTCGGCTCGAACGCCGCCGGGGTCTTCAACGTGATGTCGTTGGGGATCTCGTCCAGGGTGTAGCCGATGGCGAGCTTCGCGGCGATCTTCGCGATCGGGAAGCCGGTCGCCTTGGACGCCAGCGCCGAGGAGCGCGACACCCGCGGGTTCATCTCGATGACCACGATCCGCCCGTCGGCCGGGTTCACCGCGAACTGGATGTTGCAGCCACCGGTGTCCACCCCGACCTCGCGCAGCACGGCGATGCCGAGGTCGCGCAGGCGCTGGTACTCCCGGTCGGTGAGCGTCATGGCCGGGGCCACGGTGACGCTGTCGCCGGTGTGCACGCCCATCGGGTCGAGGTTCTCGATCGAGCAGACCACCACCACGTTGTCGTGGCGGTCGCGCATGAGTTCGAGCTCGTACTCCTTCCAGCCGAGCACGCTCTCCTCGATGAGCACCTCGTGCACCGGGCTCGCGGCCAGGCCGTCGCCCGCGATGCGCTCCAGGTCCTCCTGCGTGTGCGCCATACCCGAGCCGAGGCCGCCCATCGTGAACGACGGCCGGATCACCACGGGCAGGCCCAGCTCGGCGACGGTCTCCCGGACCTCGTCCATGGAGTGGCAGACGCGCGAGCGCGGCACCAGCGCCGACGGGTCCTCGTAGCCGAGGCGGGCGCCGGCCTTCGCCACGATCTCCTTGAACAGCTGCCGGTCCTCGCCGCGGTTGATCGCGTCGATGTTGGCCCCGATCAGCTCGACGCCGTACTTCTCCAGCACGCCGGCCTCGTGCAGGGCGACCGCGGTGTTCAGCGCGGTCTGCCCGCCGAGGGTCGGCAGGATCGCGTCCGGACGCTCCTTGGCGATGACCAGCTCGACGAACTCCGGGGTGATCGGCTCGACGTACGTGGCGTCGGCGAACTCCGGGTCGGTCATGATCGTGGCCGGGTTCGAGTTGACCAGGCTGACCCGGATCCCCTCGCTGCGCAGCACCCGGCACGCCTGGGTGCCGGAGTAGTCGAACTCGCAGGCCTGCCCGATCACGATCGGCCCCGAGCCGATGACCAGGATGTGCTTCAGGTCGCTCCGCTTGGGCATCACTTACCGCCTTCGCTGTGGTTCCGGTCGAGGCCACGGCCCTCGCTGCGCCCCTGGTCGAGGCCACGGCCCTCGATCAACTCCGCGAAGCGGTCGAAGAGGTAGTCCGCGTCGTGCGGACCGGCCGCCGCCTCCGGGTGGTACTGCACCGTGAACGCGGGCACGTCCTTGGCCCGCAGCCCCTCGACCACGTTGTCGTTGAGGCAGACGTGCGACACCTCGACGCCGCCGAACGCGGTGTCGATCACCTGGTTCGGGACGACGGCCCCCACCCCGGCGCCGGGCACCTGCACCGCGAAGCCGTGGTTGTGGCTGGTGACCTCGACCTTGCCGGTCGACCGGTCCAGCACCGGCTGGTTGATGCCGCGGTGGCCGTAGCCGAGCTTGTAGGTGCCGAAGCCGAGCGCCCGGCCGAGGATCTGGCTGCCGAAGCAGATGCCGAAGAGCGGGATCCGCCGGCTCAGCACCTCCCGGGCCAGCGCCACCGGGCCGTCGGCGGTCGCCGGGTCGCCCGGACCGGGCGAGAAGAAGACCGCGTCCGCGCCGGTGGCGAGCAGGTCGTCGATCGTGGACGACGCCGGCAGCACGTGCGTGGTGACCCCGCGGGCGGCCAGCCGCCGCGGCACGTTGCGCTTGATGCCCAGGTCCAGCGCGGCGACCGTGAACCGGTGCTCACCCTGCGCCGGCACCACGTACCGCTCGGCGGTGGTCACCTCGGCGGAGAGGTCCGCCCCGACCATCTCCGGGGTCTGGCGGACCCGGGCCAGCAGGGCCCGCGGGTCCTCCTCGACACTGGAGATGCCGACCCGCATGGCGCCGCGCTCCCGCAGGTGCCGGGTCAGCGCCCGGGTGTCCACCCCGGCGATGCCGACCACACCCTCTGCGGCGAGCCGGTCCTCCAGCCCACCGCTGGCGCGCCAGTTGGAGCCGATCCGGGCCGGGTCACGCACCACGTACCCGGCGACCCAGATCCGGGACGACTCGTCGTCCTCGCCGTTGACGCCGGTGTTGCCGATGTGCGGCGCCGTCTGCACCACCACCTGCCGGTGGTAGGAGGGGTCGGTGAGGGTCTCCTGGTAACCGGTCATGCCGGTGTTGAAGACCGCCTCGCCGAAGGTCTCCCCGACGCTGCCGTAGGCCTCGCCCTGGAACGTCCGCCCATCCTCGAGCACGAGGATTGCGGGCCTGCGCTTCACCATGCCGCGTTCCCTTCGATCCGGACTGCGGAGCTCCGCTCCGCTGCACTCCTCGCTCGGATCACTTGACAGCCTTTCCGTCCAGAACCGTCGGCTCGCCGCGCAGGAAGGTCGCCACGACGCGACCCGGCAGCGTCATGCCGGCGTACGGGGTGTTGCGGCTCAGACTCGCCAGCTCACCGGGCTCGACCACGTGCCGCGCGGCCGGGTCGATCAGGGTGAGGTTGGCCGGCACGCCCGGTGCCGGGTCGAGACCGTGGGACTCCAGCCCGGCGATCCGGGCCGGGGTACGGGACATCCGCTCGGCGATCACGTCCCAGCGGGGGCCGAGCACCTCCAGCGTGATCGAGAGCGCCGTCTCCAGGCCGAGCATCCCCGGCCGGGCGTACGCCCACTCGCACTCCTTGTCCTCCACGGCGTGCGGCGCGTGGTCGGTGGCGACGATGTCGATCACCCCGTCGGCCAGCGCGGCACGCAGCGCGGCGACGTCCTCGTCGGTACGCAGCGGCGGGTTGACCTTGTAGACCGGGTCGTACGTCTCGGCCCGGACGTCGGTGAGCAGCAGGTGGTGCGGGGTCACCTCGGCGGTGACCCGTACGCCGCGGGCCTTGGCCTGGCGCAGCACCTCGACGCTGCCGGCGGTGGAGACGTGGCAGACGTGCAGGCGGCTGCCCACGTGCTCGGCGAGGAGCACGTCCCGGGCGATGATCGCCTCCTCGGCCACGGCCGGCCAGCCGGTGAGCCCGAGCCGCGTCGAGACCGCCCCCTCGTGCATCTGCGCGCCCTCGGTGAGGCGGGGCTCCTCGGCGTGCTGGGCGATGACCCCGTCGAAGGCCTTCACGTACTCCAGGGCGCGGCGCATCAGCCTCGGGTCGGCGACACAGTGCCCGTCGTCGGAGAAGATGCGGACCCGGGCGGCGGAGTCCGCCATCGCGCCGAGTTCGGCCAGCCGCTCGCCGGCCAGCCCGACCGTGACCGCGCCGATCGGCTGCACGTCGACCAGGCCGGCCTCGCGGCCGAGACGCCACACCTGCTCCACCACGCCGGCGGTGTCGGCGACCGGGGAGGTGTTCGCCATGGCGCAGACCGCCGTGTACCCGCCGAGCGCCGCCGCGCGCGAGCCGGACTCGACCGTCTCCGCGTCCTCACGGCCGGGTTCGCGCAGGTGGGTGTGGAGGTCGACGAGGCCGGGCAGGGCGACCAGCCCGGCGGCGTCGAGCACGGTGGCGCCGCCGGCGGCCAGGTCGGCGCCGGTCTCGGCGACCACGCCGTCGCGGATCAGCAGGTCGGTCGGCGCGCCGCCGAGCACACTGACCCCCTTGATGAGGTACGCGGTCATGCGTTGTTCCCCCCGAGCAGCAGGTAGAGGACGGCCATCCGGACGGAGACCCCGTTGGTGACCTGTTCGACGATGGTGGAGCGGGCCGAGTCGGCCACCTCGGGCGTGATCTCCATGCCCCGGTTCATCGGTCCGGGGTGCATGACGATCGCGTGCTCGGGCAGCCGGCGCATCCGCTGCCCGTCGAGCCCGTAGCGGCGGGCGTACTCGCGGGCGGAGGGGAAGTAGGAGTCGCTCATCCGCTCCCGCTGCACCCGCAGCATCATCACCACGTCCGAGGTGGGCAGCACCGCGTCGAGGTCGTAGCAGACGGTGATGTCCGGTGCCTGGCCGGCGGTGTTCGCGCCGGCCGCCCTGGTGGCCCAGTCGACCGGGATCAGCGTGGGCGGACCGACGAGGGTCACCTTCGCGCCGAGGGTGGAGAGCAGCAGCACGTTGGAGCGGGCCACCCGGCTGTGCAGCACGTCGCCGACGACCGCCACCGAGAGTCCGGCGAGCCGTCCCAGCCGGGAGCGCATGGTGTAGGCGTCGAGCAGCGCCTGGGTGGGGTGTTCGTGGGTGCCGTCGCCGGCGTTGACCACCGAGCCGTCCACCCACTCGGCCAGCCGGTGCGCGGCGCCGGAGGCGGGGTGGCGGACGACCACCGCGTCCGCGCCCATCGCCTGGAGGGTGAGTGCCGTGTCCTTCAGGCTCTCGCCCTTGGCGACGCTGGAGCCCTTGGCGGAAAAGTTGATCACGTCGGCGCTGAGTCGCTTCGCCGCCGCCTCGAACGAGATCCGGGTCCGGGTGGAGTCCTCGTAGAAGAGGTTCACCACCGTGCGCCCGCGCAGCGCGGGCAGCTTCTTGACCTCGCGGCCGGCGACCGTGGCCATCTCGGCCGCGGTGTCCAGGATCCGGGTGGCGGTGGCGGCGTCCAGGTCGGTGCCGGAGAGCAGGTGCCGGATCATGAGGTGGTACCTCCGTAGAGCTTGACCCCGTCCGCGCCGTCGGTCTCCGCGAGCGTGACCTTGACGCTCTCGGCCAGTGAGGTCGGGATGTTCTTGCCCACGTAGTCGGCGCGGATGGGCAGCTCCCGGTGACCCCGGTCGACCAGGACGGCGAGCTGCACCGAGGCCGGGCGGCCCACGTCGTTGAGCGCGTCGAGCGCGGCCCGGACCGTCCGCCCGGAGAAGAGCACGTCGTCGACGAGGATGACCCGCTTCCCGTCGATGCCACCGGGCGGCAGCTGGGTGGGGCCGATCGCGCGGGTGGCGTGCCGCCGCAGGTCGTCTCGGTAGAGAGTGATGTCGAGCACACCTACCGGTACGGCCACGTCCTCGAAGGTGCTGATCCGGGCGGCGAGGCGTCGCGCGAGGGGTGCGCCCCGGGTGGGAATACCGAGCAGGACGGTGTCGGCGGCGCCCTGGGTCTTCTCCAGGATCTGGTGGGCGATGCGGTCGACCACGCGCTGGACGTCGGCGCTGGCGAGGATCACCTTCACCGAGGGTTGCCGCACGGGTGGTGATTCGGCAGCCGGTGGGCAGGCCACGGCAGACCTCCTTCCCCGCCTCACGGGACGGGTCGTTAAAGGATGTCGGACGCCTCCGCCGCTGGCCGCGGACGACCTACGCGAAGGCTTCACGCCACGTTACCAGTGGTCACCGGCCCGGCCGCCGCCGGCTACTGACCACCGGATCAGCGTCACGAATGGGGATGACTCCCCCCGCGCTCCCCAACGGTAAGGTCACGAACACTTGACCAGGTTGCTCAATCCCCGTACCGTCACGCTCCGTAGCGAAATCGCTGGGAGAACCCCCGCAGCACTGGGAGTGTCCGAATGCCCTCTGAATACGCCAAGTCTCTGGGTGCCCGCCTGCGCTCGATCCGCCAGCAGCAGGGGCTCTCCCTGCAGGGGGTGGAGGAGAAGTCGAACGGGCGGTGGAAGGCCGTCGTGGTCGGCTCGTACGAGCGCGGTGACCGGGCCGTCACGGTGTCCCGCCTGGCCGAGCTCGCCGACTTCTACCGCGTGCCGGTCTCGGAGCTGCTGCCCGACGGCAGCGGGGTCCGCCACGAGCCCACGAGCAAGATCGTGCTGGACCTGGAGCGGCTCTACGACGAGGCCTCCGAGGACCTGGCCTACGTCGCCCGCTACGCCCGCGCCATCCAGCAGCAGCGCGGCGACTACAACGGGCGGGTGCTCTCGATCCGCGCCGACGACCTGCGCGCGCTGGCGATCGTCTACGACGCCTCGCCGTCGGGTCTGATCGAGCGGCTCACCGAGCACGGTGTGCTCGTCGCCGACCCGCGGGCGTTCTTCGCCTCCTGACCGGCGCAACAGCAGCAGAAAGGGCCCGTGCCGTACGGCACGGGCCCTTTCTGCTGTCCGGTGTGGCGCGCGGGGTCGTCTCAGCGGGTGGCGTACTCGGCGATCCGGCCGAGCAACCCGTTGAGGAACCGTGGCGAGTCGTCGGTCGACATCTGCCGGGCCAGCTCGACCGCCTCGCTGATCGCCACCGCGTCGTCGATCTCGTCGAGGTAGAGCAGCTCGTAGACGGCGATCCGGGCGAGGTTGCGGTCGACCGCGGGCATCCGGTCCAGCGTCCACCCCTCGGCGTAGCTGGCGATCAGCTCGTCGATCCGGTCGAGCCGGTCGGCGACCCCCTCGACCAGGCTCACCGCGTAGCCCAGGTGCTCGGGGTGGGGTCGCTCGATGCGCTCCAGGTAGCCGGCCAACACCTCCACGGGCGGCTGGTCGCGCAGATCGGCCTCGAAGAGCACGTCGAGCGCCCGCTTGCGCGCCTTGCGGCGCGCCGGCATCTGCTGTTTGGGACCCTCAGCCATCAGGAGCGGCCGAGGTAACGGCCGTCGCGGGTGTCGACCTTGATCTTCTCGCCGGTGGTGATGAAGAGCGGCACCTGCACGGTCGCGCCGGTCTCGACGGTCGCCGGCTTGTTGCCGCCCGTGGAGCGGTCGCCCTGCAGGCCCGGCTCGGTGTAGGTGACCTCGAGCACGACGCTGGTCGGCAGCTCGATGTAGAGCGGCACGCTCTCGTGGGTGGCGACGGTCGCCTCGGCCTCGGGCAGCAGGTAGTTCGCCGCCTCGCCGACGGTGCCGCCGGGCACGGTGATCTGGTCGAAGGTCTCCAGATCCATGAAGACGTAGTCCTCGCCGTCGGCGTAGAGGTACTGCATGGTGCGCTTGTCGACGGTCGCGGTCTCGACCTTGGTGCCCGCGTTGAAGGTCTTGTCGACGACCTTGCCGGAGAGCACGTTCTTCAACGTGGTGCGCACGAAGGCACCACCCTTACCGGGCTTGACGTGCTGGAACTCGACTACGGCCCAGAGCTCCCCGTCGAGGTTGAGTACCAGGCCGTTCTTCAGGTCGTTGGTGGTGGCCATTTCCTGCCTTGATCATCAATTGGCGGACAGACCTGCAAAGTCTACTAGTCCCGCCGGGGTTCGGCCCGGCTCCACCCGGCCCGCAGCTCCGACCCGCCGCCGTCCGCCCCGGCCGGACCCCGTCCGCGC
>NZ_SMKG01000410.1 GCF_004348525.1 Micromonospora sp. 15K316
GGCCGGGGGTGGCAGGACAAGGAATCGATTTCTCGCTGCAGTAGCGATCAGGTTAGGCAGCCCCGGCGCGACGGTCAATCCTCAATGACCAAATGCCAGGTGGACTGCGTTGCACGTTGACAGCCACCCAGCTCGCTTCTATGGTCCTCGATCAGAAGTGAGTAAACGATTTCTCGCCCCGACCGCACGGCGGGCCCCATCGTCAGCGCGGGACGCCCCGTGCCCGACCGCCCGGCCGCGCCGGGCGCGGCCGGGCCACCGCGCGCTGTCGATCGGTGACTGGTCGTGCCGGGGCGGGCGTATCCTCGTTACCTTGCCATTCCGGGTCGCGGCGGTGCGCGGCCAGGAATCAACCGGACGGAGGCGAATGGCGACGATCTATGACGTGGCACGGCAGGCTCAGGTCTCGCCCGCGACGGTGTCGCGGGTCCTGAACGGACGTACCACCGTCGATCCAGCCATGGCTGCGCGGGTGCACCAGGCGATGCGAGACCTCGACTACCGCCCCAACGCCGTCGCCCGCAACCTGCGCCTGAGCCAGACCAGCCTCTGGGCGGTCATCATCTCCGACATCGGGAACCCGTTCTTCACCTCGATGGTGCGCGGGGTGGAGGACGTCGCACAGAGCGCCGGCTACTCGGTCGTCCTCTGCAACAGCGACGAGGACCCGGAGAAGGAGTCCCGGTACATCGCCGCCGCGCTGGCCGAACGGATGGCCGGGGTCATCATCTCCACCTCCGGCCGGTCGACCGCCATCAACCGGCTGGTCGAGGCGCGCATCCCGGTCGTCGCGATCGACCGCCAGCTGCGCGGCGTCACCATCGACACGGTCCTCGTCGACAACGTGCAGGGGGCCGAGATGGCCACCACCCACCTGCTCGACAACGGCTACCGGCGGGTCGCCTGCATCACCGGCCCGCGCCGCATCTCCACCGCCGCCCAGCGGCTCCGCGGCTACCAGCGTGCCCTGCGGGCCGGCGGCCACGAGGTGAACGACAGCCTCGTACGCTACGCGGACTTCCGCGAGGAGGGCGGCTACCAGGCCATGGCCTCGCTGCTCGACAGCGACAACCCGCCCGACAGCGTTTTCGCCACCAACAACCTGATGACCGTCGGAGCCGTCGAATGCCTCGTCGACCGCGGCATCCGGGTGCCGGCGGCGTTCGGCGTGGTCGGGTTCGACGACATCCCCTGGGCCCACCTGGTCAAGCCCTCACTGAGCACCGTCTCCCAGCCCACGTACGACCTCGGGCGGGCCGCCGCGGTGCTGCTCACCGAGCGGATCGCCAACCCGGCGCGGTCGCCGTCGACCGTCACCCTCAGCACCGGTCTGCAGGTGCGGGAGAGCTCCACCCGTCCGAGCTGACCGCCGCACGGCGGCGGCGCGTCACCTCGTGCGCCGCCGCCCGGACGGCCGGGGCGGATCGGGGGGTGGCAG
>NZ_SMKG01000411.1 GCF_004348525.1 Micromonospora sp. 15K316
GTGGTGGGGGTGACGGGCGGTGGGGTCAGTCGTCGCGGTGCTCGGTCCACCACGCCTGGCCGGCTTCGGGCAGGGTGTCGATCGGGTCGTAGTAGGCGTAGCGCTTGTTGAGCGCCTCCAGGTCGGCGGACTCGATGGAGGTGCGGTAGTTCTTGGTCCAGTAGGAGATGCCGCGCTCGCGGTCGTACTCGGTGAGCATGTGCACCCAGCGTTTGCCGACGAAGGGGACGTCGCAGACGATGCGCGGGGTGGCGTAGCCGGGGAGGTAGCCCATGATGTCGTGCTGGAGCTGCTGGGCGTGCCAGACGGGGACCCGCCAGTGTTCGGCGTTGGGGATCATGTCGCACATGTAGAAGTAGTACGGCAGGATGCCCGCTTCGCCCTGCAGGGCGAAGCAGAGGTCGAGCAGGTCGGCGCTGGTGGCGTTGACGCCGCGCATGAGTACGCCCTGGTTGCGGACGTCACGGACGCCGACGTCGAGGGCGGTCTGGGCGGCCCTGGCGACCAGTGGGGTCAGCGACTGGGCGTGGTTGACGTGGGTGTGGATGGCGAGGTTGACGCCGCGGCGGGCGGCGGTGCGGGCGACCCGTTCGAGTCCTTCGACGACGTCGGGCTGGAGCCAGTGTTGCGGTAGGCCCATGAGGGCCTTGGTGGCGAGGCGGATGTCGCGGATGGTTTCGATCTCGAGCAGGCGCATGAGGTAGGACTCGAGGTTGCGCCACGGCACGTTGGCGACGTCGCCGCCGGAGACGACCACGTCGCGGACGCCCGGGTGGGCCTTGAGGTAGGCGATGTGGGCGTCGTAGCGGTCGACCGGCTTGAGCGTGAGTTTGAGTTTGTCGACGCTGGGGGTGGAGTTGCCGACGAGGTCCATGCGGGTGCAGTGGCCGCAGTACTGCGGGCAGGTGGAGAGCAGTTCGGCGAGGACCTTGGTGGGGTAGCGGTGGGTGAGGCCTTCGGCGACCCACATGTCGTGTTCGTGGAGGCTGTCGCGGCTGGCGTAGGGGTGTGAGGGCCAGTCGCTGCGCCGGTCGGAGGCGACGGGGATCATGTAGCGCCGGACCGGGTCGGCGAGGAACGCCTCGGTGGTCATGGGGGCGAACGGCACCATGGTGTTGAGCATCTGGGGCGGTACCAGCATCGACATGGTGGCGAGGGCCTGCTGGTCGGCTTCGAGGTCGGCGTAGAAGGTCTCGTCGACGAGGTCGCCGAGGACGGTGCGGAGCTGCTTGATGTTCTTGACGCAGTTGACGCGTTGCCATTGGGCGGATTCCCACTGTTCGCGGGTGACGTGGCGCCAGCCGGGGAAGCGGGTCCAGTCGGGTTCGACGAGTGGGGCGCGCCGGTATTCGTAGGGCTGGCCGGCGGTGGGCACCACGGTCGGGGTGG
>NZ_SMKG01000412.1 GCF_004348525.1 Micromonospora sp. 15K316
GCCCCCAGCCGTGCGCCCCGACGATCAGGGCATGATCCCGCCCCACCGCGCCCCGCACTCCGCCGAAATGCTCACCGCGTTCGTCCGGCACCTCCGCGCGCTCCGCCGCGCCGCCACGACGATCGACACCTACACCGACCTGCTCTGCCGCCTCGACCGCGACCTGCCCGAGGGCCTCGCGTACGCCTGCGCCGACGAACTCCGGGAGCACATCTACACCGACGAGCGGAAGCCGGCGACCGTCGCTCTCTACCGGGCCGCCGCGACCGCGTTCTACGGGTGGGCGACCGCCGAGTCGGATCCGTGGCTGGACTACGACCCGTCCCGGCACCTGCCCGCCGCCCGGGTCCGCGCGCGGGCGCCGCGGCCGGTGACGCACGAGCAGCTGCGCGACATCCTCGCCCGGGCCCGCGACCCGTACCGGCTGTGGTACCTGCTCGCGTCCGGGCAAGGCCTGCGCTGCATCGAGATCTCGCGGCTGGACCGGGACGACGTCACCGAGCAGGACACGTGGATCCGGGGCAAGGGCGACCGGGAGCGGATCGTGCCGACGCACCCGGCCGTGTGGTCGGTCGTGCGGGACTTTCCTCGAGGGCCGATCGCGCGGACACCGAACGGGTCGGCGCGGGCGGACCGGCGGCAGGTGCGGGAGCGGGCGAACTGGTACCTGCACCACCGGCTCGGCCACCAGGACGTGACGATGCACCGGCTACGGCACTGGTACGGCACGTACGTCCACCAGGCCGCTGGCGGCGATCTGAGGGTCGCGCAGGAACTGCTGGGTCACGCCTCGCCGACGACGACGCAGGTGTACGTGGCGGTCGCTGGCGGGGCGAAGGCAGCCGCGGTGGCCGCGTTGCCGCTGCCGGTCTGAGCGCAGCAGAGCGCCCCGGGCCCCCGCCTCCCCTGCATGGCGGGCGCCCGGGGCGCTGTCGTGTGGGTTACCGGATCCGGCGGGGCCGGCGGTTGTGCTGCCGCTGCACCTCCACGGGCACGACGTGCGCGCTCGTCGGCCGGGCGGTGCGTACCGGCTCGGTGGCGGCCTCGACGCGCGGCCGCCGGTCGTGGGCCAGCTGGGCGCGGCTGGCCACGACCACGACGTCGGCGCGGCCGTCGCGGGTCATCCGCATCGCGTCTTCCCAGCTGCGGACGATGCCGACGAAGTCGTAGCGGCAGGCCTGGATGCGCTCCAGGCAGGGCGTGGCGGCGGCGGCGAAGTCTTCCGGGCTGCTGAGGTCGGCGGGAACGAAGACAACGGCGCGGTCGAGCATGGGGCGGCTCCCTTGCGGTGGTGATCACGGGGGAGTCATCAGACACCCGTACGACCGGGCGCGGGGAGGGCCGACCGGGGGATGTCTGCATAGACC
>NZ_SMKG01000413.1 GCF_004348525.1 Micromonospora sp. 15K316
GTCACTCCCCCACCCCGAACATGACACCGCCGGTCCCGTCGTCGGCGGACGACCAGGCGGCCGGCTCGGGCGGGGCGAGCGCGCCGACCGAGGCGATCAGGGCGCGCAACGAGATGCGGACGAGGTCCACGTCGGCGATGGCGAGGGTGATGTCCCCACTCACCACCACCCCGGTGGCGAGAACCCGGTCCAGCAGGTCGACCAGGGCGACCGGCCGGTACGCGAGCGAGTCGTCCGCGCTGTTCGGGGCGAGCGAGGTGGTCACCACGCCGACTCCCGAACCGCCGCGTCCCGGCCCGACGCCGACTCCCGAACCGCGTCCCGGCCCGACACCGGCGCACCCGCCGACGTCGACTCGCGCACCGACGCCGACTCCCGCACCTGCATCGGATCGCCCGCCGGCACCGCCCCACGCGGCGGCACGGAGCCGCCGACCGTACCGCCGGGCTGGTCGTCGCCGGCCTCCACCGGACGCTCCGTCACGAAGGAGTACGGCGGCCACGGGCCGGTCAGTTCCAGCCGCAGCTCCGGGTGGCGTTCCGCGAGGGCCTCCACCAGACCGGCGAACCCCGCCGCCGAACTCGCGTCCACCAGGTACGCGCCGTTGAGCGCCATGGCGGTCTCCGCCCCGGAGAGCCGGCGGTCCTGCGGGGGATGCCGTCGAGCGGCCACCGCGTACCGCGTGAGGGCCTCGTGCACGGCCGCGGCGACCTGCGTGGTCTCCCGCTGCGCGTCCTCGCGCGCCACCAGCTGGGCCCGGCGCCGCCGCAGGTACGCCGTTCCGACCCCGCCCGGGCCGGCCGGCTCCTCGACCCGGGGCGCGGCGCCCGGCACCACGTACCCCTTGACACCCCACTCGCCGCGGCCGGCGAGCCCGTCGAGCAGGGCGACCAGTTCGGACCGCCGGCCGGCGAGCGAGGCGGTGACCGCCGCGTCGTCGTGGTGCACGGTCGCCAGCCGGGCCGGTACGACCGCCCCGGCGCGGGCCAGCGCGTCGACCACCCGGTGGTGCGCCCGGGCCGCCCGTTCCAGCCAGCCCAGGTGCTCCAGGTTGCGCCGCAGCGCCTCCTCGCCGTACTCGGCCAGCGGGACGGTGCTCACCACCGCCACCAGGCCCTCCGTGCGTACCGGTCGCACCGCTTCGCCCGTCATGCCCGGCAGCGTGCTCAGCAGCCCCAGCTCCGCTTCCCGGACGACGCCGTGCAACCAGCGGCCGGTGCCCGTGGCGGTGTCAGCGGTCGAACTCATCCCACTCCTCCCGTCGGGCGTCCCGCCGCCGCGCCCGGGCCGCGACCCGGGGACGGCGTTCGGCCTCCACCTCTTCCGGATCACGGGGTCCCGGTTCGACGGGCGGGCGGGCCC
>NZ_SMKG01000414.1 GCF_004348525.1 Micromonospora sp. 15K316
GGCTACCACCTCTACCGCCCCTCCCCGTCCGTCGCCGGGTCGGGCGGCAGCGACGAGGAGACCCGGCCGGAACCACGCGGACCGGTGTCGTGAGCGGGCTGCTGGTGGTCACCGCCGTACCCGCCGAGGCGGAGGCGATCCGGGCCGGTCTCGCCGACCCGACGGTGACCGTGCTGCCGGTGGGCGTGGGGGCGGCCGTCGCCGCTGCGGCCACGGCCCGGGCGCTGGTGCTCGCCGAGACGGCCGGGCAGCCGTACCGTGCGGTCCTCAGCGCGGGAGTGGCCGGCGGCTTCGTCGGCCGGGTCCCGGTCATTGGCACCGTGCTCGGTACCGCGAGCATCGCCGCCGACCTCGGCGCCGAGGCTCCGGAGGGCTTCCTCCCGATCGAGGCGCTGGGCATGCCCCCGGCGCTGCTCGGTGGCGGCAGCACCGTGACCGCGGACGCGGAGCTGCTGGCCGCGCTCCGGGCCGCCCTGCCGGACGCGACGGTCGGGCCGGTACTCACCGTCAACACGGTGACCGGCACCGCGTCGAGCACCGAACTGCTCGCCCGGCGCCACCCGGACGCGGTGGCCGAGGCCATGGAGGGGTACGGCGTGGCGGTGGCCGCCGCCCAGGCCGGCCTCCCCTTCGCCGAGCTACGGACGATCTCCAACCCGATCGGCCCCCGCGACCGCGAGGCCTGGCGGATGCGTGAGGCGCTCGCCGCCCTGACCGAGGCCGCCCCGGCCCTGCGCTGAGCGCGAAGGTGGAAGGGATCAGGCGCGGTTGAGTCGCAGCGCCGCCGGCCGGCTCGCCTCGAACCGGAATCCGGCCGGCGGCCCGCACCAGGCGCTCGACCGTGCGGAACCTCGGGTCTCTCGCCCGACCGGACTCGATCCGCGCCAAGGTCGCCTGCGGTACGCCCGACCGCTCGGCCAACTCCCGCTGGCTCAGATCCGCCCTGCGGCGCAGGGCCCGCAGCGTCCTACCCAGCTCGACCGGGTCCACGAGTTCACCCACGGACCGATGCTCGTCACCCGCGCGGCCGTAATCAACACCCACTCCACTCCTGTGGACAAGCCTGTGGATAACCGGGTGGACGGCTCGGCGAGCGGTGGACAGACGGCCTACCTCGCCCGACCGTTCCGTGACCGCACCGGGTCGCACATGTGTTCCGGAGATGCTTTAGAGCTGAATCGTCTACGTCATCGCTTCCCGCGACGCGAGCAATCCGCCTGCTCGGGCGTGCTGCCACCGCACGCACCGAACCACCGCGCCCACCCGACCATTGCGCGCCGCCGACCAGCCCGCGCAC
>NZ_SMKG01000415.1 GCF_004348525.1 Micromonospora sp. 15K316
GGCCGTCCCTCCACCGCTCCGACATGGGCACACCCGGCGGCGCCGTCGGGCACCCTAGGAACTCGTCGCCAGGCGAAGCCCGAGGGCGACGAAGGCGACCGCGCAGATCCGGTTGATCCGCCGGGCCCAGCGACCGTCGGCCAGCCGGCCCGCGAGCCGCCCCGCGCCCACGCCGAGAGCGATGTCGACGGTGAGCTGCACCGCGACGAAGAGCGCGCCGAGCAGCACCAGCTGGGCCGTGACGTCGCCGGAGGCCGGCGAGACGAACTGCGGCAGGAACGCCACGCTGAACAGGATCATCTTCGGGTTCAGCAGGTTGGTCACCAGCCCACGGAGGAACGCCCGACCGGCCCGGGCGTCCCGCCCGTCGGTGGCGACCGCCGGCTCGCCCGCGCCGCGCAGCGCCCGCAGCCCGAGGAAGACCAGGTACGCCGCACCGGCCCAGCGGATCACCGTGAACAGCACCGGCGAGGCGGAGATCGCCGCCGCGAGGCCGCAGACCACCGCCGTGACGTGTACCGCCTCGCCGGCGGCGACGCCGAGCGCCGCGACCACGCCCGCGCGGGTGCCGTAACGGGCCGCGTTGGCGAGGACGAACATCATGTCCGGGCCGGGGGTGAGCATGAGGACCACGATCGCGGCGAGGTAGCCGGCGAGGGCCGCCGCGGAGAGACCGAGCACGTCTCAGCCCTCCTCGGCGTCACCGAGCAGGGCGCGCCGCAGCGCCAGCCGGTGCTCGCGGCGGATCTCCGCCTCGCGGTAGCGACGCCGGTCCTCGTCGGTGTGCGGCAGCAGCGGCGGCACCGCGCGCGGCTGGCCCGCGTCGTCCACGGCGACCATGACCAGGTGCGCGGTCGCCACGTCGACCGGTGGCACGGCCCGGTCCCACCGGTCCGCGGTGACCCGGACGGCCACCTCCATCGAGCTGCGTCCGGCCCAGGTGATCCGGGCGTCGACGTGCACGACGTCGCCGACGCGCACCGCCCGCAGGAACGCGGTCTCGTCGATGGCCGCGGTGACCGCCGGCCCGTCCGAGTGCCGGGCGGCGACCACGCCGGCGACCGAGTCGACGAGATTGAGGATCCGGCCACCGTGGACCGTACCCATCAGGTTGGTGTGATGCTGGTCCATGATCTGCGACAGGGTCAGGTGGGACGCCGACGGCGGCCGGCCGGCGAGGGTGATGGTGTCGTGCACAGTGGTCGTCCGTCCTCGGGAAGCACACCACCGACCTGGGGGAGCGCACGTCGAGGACGCGCCGACGGCCTGCGTGCGGCGCCTCACCCGCCCGACC
>NZ_SMKG01000416.1 GCF_004348525.1 Micromonospora sp. 15K316
GGCCAAACCCACCCCCGCGCACGCCCAGCTCGCCGCCCGCCGCGCGGTGAGGACCGACAGCGCCAGCGGGCCGAGCACCTCCAGGGTGACGGCCGGGCCGAGCGGGATCCGCTCGATGGCCTGGTAGAAGATCGAGTTCATCGCCGCGAGGGTCAGCCCGAACGTCCCGGCCAGCAGCCAGTCCGCCCGGTCGTGGCCCCGCAGCCGGGGCCGGCACACGGCGAGCAGCAGCACCGCGGAGATGGCCAGCCGGAGGGTGACCGCGCCGGCCACCCCGGTACGCGGGAAGAGCGTCGACGCCACCGCCGAGCCGAACTGCACCGACAACGCCCCGCCGAGCACCAGCCCCACCGCGCCCACGTTCGTGCGGCGGACCGGTGGCGCGCCCGGCGCCAGCCGGTCGGCGATCAGCGTGTCGGTCATGCCGGTGACGCTAGGGGCCGCCCCTCAGCTGGGCGTACGCCGCCTCTTCCGAGGTGAGCCAGCCCTCGTCGCGCGGCGGTGGGCCCTCCGGCCGCCGGGGACGGCGGCCGCGGCCGGCAGCGCGCGGCCGGGCAGGGTCAGGCCGGCAGGGCGAGGTCGAGGACCGCCCCGAGACCGTTCTCCCGGCCCGCGTCGGCCGCGGGCAGCACCAGCACGGCGCAGCCGGCCGCGGCGGCACCCGCGTCCGCCGGCGTGTCGCCGACCATCAGGGTCTCCTCCGGGTCGACGCCGAGCATCCCGCAGGCGCGCAGGAAGATCCCGGGGTCGGGCTTGCAGCGCCCCACCTCGTACGAGAGCACGAAGGCGTCGACCAGGTCGGTGAGCTGCCAGGTGTCGAAGTGCGCGCGCAGGTCGAAGCCGATGTTGCTCACCACCGCCACCCTGATCCCCGCGTCACGCAGCGCGGCGATGGTCGGCGCGGTGTCCGGGTAGGGGACCCACCCCTCGGCCACCAGCAGCCGCTCGTAGAGCGCCTCGGCGAGCCCCTCGATGCCGGCGTCGACCGTCTCGGCCAGGCCGGTGTAGGCGGCCCGGTGGGCATGCGGGTAGAGGTCCCGCGTCGCCCAGTCCTCGGCCAGCCGGGGCGGCACCCGGGCGGGCAGCGGCCCACCGGCCCGGCCCGCGGTGAGCAGCCGGTCCGCCAGGATCGTGGCCTTGACCCGGTCGAGGGTGACCCCGCACGCCGCCGCGGCCTTGACCACCCAGTCCAGGGGCTCCTCCACCTGGGCGAGCGTGCCGTGGAAGTCGAAGAGCACCGCCTTCACGGGGCGGCGCGAGGGCCGGGGTCGGGGGG
>NZ_SMKG01000417.1 GCF_004348525.1 Micromonospora sp. 15K316
CGGCCGTCCCGCCCCCGGGCCAACCCGGTCCACCCGGCTCCGATCCCGACCAGACCGGCCCGCAACCCGGTCAGCCGGGCGAGCCGACACCCGAGTTCGGCCAGCCCGGCCCGGACCCGCACGCGGGTCCGGTCGCGCACTCGGGCCAGCCGGGTCAGCCCGGCCCGTACCCGGGTCAGCCGGGTCCGCACCCGGATCCGGTCGCGCACCCGGCTCAGCCGAGTGCGCACCCAGGCCGGCCGGGTCCGGGCCTGCCCGGCGCGTACCCGGGGCTGCCCGCCGACCCCACCGCGCCCGCCGGCAGGCCGCCCGCGGGTCAGCCGCCCGCCGACTCGTCGCCCGCGAGCGCCGGCTGGGGCACGACCGGCGGCCCGTCGTCCGTGCCGCCCGGTTGGGGTCCGGTCGCACCTGGCGGCCCGGCTGCGCAGCCTGGCTGGAACGTCGCCGGCACGCCGAGCGCGTCCGGCTGGGATCCGGTGGGCACCCCGGGTGGCCCGTCCGGCTGGGATCCGAACGCGCCGGCCTGGGGCCAGCCCGGCACCCGGCCGGCAGGTTGGGGTCACCCGCCCGTCGGCGGCTACCCCGCCGTCCCGCCTCCGGGCGGCTATCCGCCCGCCGTGGGTCCGTACCCCGGTCAGACCTGGTACGGCGGCCCGGTCGGCGGGTGGTATCCGCCCGGCATCGACCCGAGTGATCCCCTGGTGACGCCGCCCGGCGTCGGCCTCGGCGGGTGGTGGGAGCGTTGCCTCGGCGCGGTGCGGCGGGGTTGGCGCGTACTGCTGCCGCTGTTGCTGCTGACCCAGGTCCTGCCGGGGGTGGTCTTCTCGGTGATCACGCTCGGGGTGGACCCGAGCGCGGGATGGGACGCCTCGATCGCGCAGGACCCGACGAGGTTGCCGGACACCTTCGTGGGTGACCTGACAGTCCTGCTCCTGGTGACCATCGCCGGAAGCGCGCTGGTCGGGCTGGTGCAGTGCCTCGGTTGGGCGGCCGGCACGTGGGTGATCGCCCGCCAGGCGGCCGGTGAGGCGGTCGATCTGGCCGGCGCCCTGCGCTACGGCGTGCGCCGGATGCTGGGGCTCTGGGGCTGGACGCTGCTGACCGGTCTGCTCATCGCCGTGGGCGTCTGCTTCTGCGTCCTGCCGGGCATCTACCTCGCCTTCGCGCTGAGCCTCTTCGGGCCGGTCTACCTCTTCGAGCGGGAGAACCCGCTGGGTCGGGCGTGGGGGATGTTCCACCTGTCTCTTATAAACATCTGACGCTTC
>NZ_SMKG01000418.1 GCF_004348525.1 Micromonospora sp. 15K316
GTGCGGCGGGTGCCGGTGCGGCGTCGAGGGGTGGGGTGCCGGGCGCCCGGGCGAGGCGGTGGTGGTCCCGGCAGCGGGAGCGCCGCACCGACCTGGTGCCCGAGGACGAGCTGATCAGCCGGATCGTGACCGGCGCCGACCCGGTCCGCCGTCGGGGTGGTCGCCCCGGCGCGGAGGTGGTCGACCGGGGTGCGGTCATCGACCGAGGGCCGGTGAACGGTCGCGAACCGGATACCGATCCGGGTGTGCGTGGACCCGGCGGCGCAGCCGACGAGGACAGCCGGGTGGACACCGCGGCCGCCGCGACGCGGGGCGGCGGCACCGGTCGGCACCGGGTCCGGGGTGCCGACGTCGACCCGGCCGTCGACGTCGGCGAGATCACCATGTATTACCAGCCGCAGATCGCCATCGCCACCGGTGAGGTGGTGGGCGTGGAGGCGCTGCTGCGCTGGCGGCACCCGCGACGCGGCATGGTCGACCCGGAGGAGCTGATCCGGGTCGCCGAGCAGAGCGCCGTGATGCGGCTGCTCACCCGCCGGGTCGTCGACGACGTGGTGGAGCAGCTCGCGAAGTGGACCGCCACCGGGGTCGGGCTGCGGGCCGCGCTCAACGTGAGCGTGCGCGACCTGCACACCGGTGAGATCGCCGACCAGATCGCCGACCGGTTGATCCGCTACGGCGTACCGCCCGAGCGGCTGCAACTGGAGATCACCGAGGGCGCGCTGATGGCCGACCCGCGACGGGTGCTGGCGACCATCTCGCGGCTGCACCGCATCGGGGTGGCCATCTCGCTGGACGATTTCGGCACCGGGTACTCCTCCCTGCAGCATCTGCGCCGGTTGCCGCTCTCCGAGGTGAAGGTGGACCGCAGCTTCGTGCTCGGGATGGCCGACGACCCCGACGACGCGGCGATCGTACGGTCGATGATCGAACTGGCGGGCGCCCTCGGCCTGCGGGTGGTGGCCGAGGGGGTCGAGGACGAACGGACCTGGCGGATGCTGCACGCCGCCGGCTGCGACGCCGCCCAGGGCTGGTTCTACGCCCGGCCGATGCCCGCCCAGGAGCTGGTGACCTGGTTGGCCCGGTACCGCCCGGTGCGCCCCACCGGCGGCCCCGACCCCGACCTGCGCCGCCGGCACGCCCGCTGACCCCGCCCCGGCACCCGGTGGCCCCGGCGCTCGGCCCCGGCGCGGTCCGCCCGCCTTGCTTGATCAACTCGACGTCCCTGAAGTCGGGGTGACC
>NZ_SMKG01000419.1 GCF_004348525.1 Micromonospora sp. 15K316
GGCCGGGGCGGGAGACGAGCGCGAAGCGGGTCACCGCGTCCGGGTGGTCGGCGATCTTGTCGGCCAGTACGGCCAGCCGGTGGCGGGTGGCGCCGATCGGGGCGCAGATCGCCGCGTCGTACTCGCCGGCGGCGGCGCCCGCGGCCGCGGCTCCGTTGGAGAGCACGTCGACCACGACCGCGTCGGGCAGGTTGGCGCGCAGCCAGTTCCGGCACTGGGTGGAGGCCTGCGGGTGTGCGGCCACCGTGCCGATCGCGTCCGGTTCGGTGCCGGGGCGCGCGCCGAGCACGAACTCCACGGGCAGGATCACCTCGCGGGTGATGACCAGGGGTTCCCCTTCGGCCAGCTCGTCGAGGGTCACCCCGACCGCCCCACCTATCGAGTTCTCCAGCGGCACCAGCGCCGAGTCGGCCTCACCGGCCCGTACGCTCTCCAGCGCCTCCCCGACGCTGCGGGCGGGCGTACGGCTGCCGTGCTCGGCGGCCGGGATCGTACGCAGCGCCTGCTCGGCGAAGGTGCCCTCGGGCCCGAGGTAGACGAAGCGGGTCGGCGGAGTTCCTGGCATGCCGACCAGCCTACGCACCCGGTACGCCCACCGTGCCGCTGTCGCAGGCCAAGGTCCGGATGCCGGGCGGGGCGACCACCCGCACCTCGGCGTTGCACACGTCCGTGCCGGCGGTCACCAGCTCTGGTGCGGCCGGCCGGCCCCGGGTGACGACCTGGAGCTCCTCGTGACCGGTCACCTCGAGCACCGTGTACTGCCACTCGGCGGCGCAGAGCGGCCCGGTGCCGACCTTGACCCGGACGCCGTCGGGGAGCACTGCGGCGCGGCCCCGCAGCAGGTTGACGATCCGCTCACCGGTCGGGCCGTTCCGGCACGGCGTCGCCACCAGCCCCGCGTCGGCCGAGGGGGACGGCAGGCCCGGCCCGGTAGACGGCTGGCCGGTCGCCGTCGGCGCGGGTGAGGTGGGGGCCGCCGTCGGTGCCGGCGGCGCGGTCGGCGAGGTGGGGGATGCCGACTGGCTCAGCTCGGGCGGCACACCGCAGCCGGCGAGCGCCAGGACGGTCAGGGCGGCCGCCGCGGCTCGTGCTCGCCGGCCCGACGCCGTCACGGGAACGCGGGGGCGGGGAGCCACGCCGATCGGCCGTCCGGCGGGCACGCTCGCGCGCGCACCGGCCCGGGTCGGTCGGCGGGACGGGGTGCCCGGTCTGCTCCCCGC
>NZ_SMKG01000041.1 GCF_004348525.1 Micromonospora sp. 15K316
GGGCCGGGCCGGGCGGTGGAGCGCCGGTGGGGCGGGCCCGTCTCGTGCCGGCCGGTGCGCCGGCGCCCCGCCCGCCGGCGCCGCCGGGGCGGCTGAGCGGTTCGGACACGGCGCAGGCCGGGGACGCCCGGCTGACGGCGGAGTGCTGCGGTGACGGGGTGACCGCCCGCTTCGACTACGACGACAGCGAGATCCGGATGAGCGGCTCGGTGAGTCTGCTCATGGAGCGACCGAGGGGCACCTTCGACTTCGCCATCTCGGGCGCCTCGATCACCCGGGCGGAGTTCTCCATCACCGGCGGTGCCGGCCTGCGGGTGGCCGTCAAGGCGGCGACCAAGGTCGGCAACACCCGGAACCTGTCGAAGTCCCTCGTGCTGCCGACGTCGTTCGACTTTCCGATCGCGACAATCCTCGGGGTGCCCTTCTCGGTCCGGGTCAGCCAGTCGTTGGAGATCAAGACGGCGTTCAGCGCGAAGGACGGCTACCTGGAGGCGGGCGGCGAGTACGCCCTGACGGGCGCTTTCGGCTACGGGTACCACCGCCCGTACTGGGGTCCGGTCTCGCCGGGCGGGTTCGGCGTCCGCAAGAGCCTCACGAACTCGATCACGGGTGTCTCGGTCGGGGTGAGCGGGCTGGTCGTCAGCTACGACGTCAAGTTCAGCGTGGGGATCGGGGTGGTCGGGTTCCACGCGGGGCTGTACGTCGCCCTGCGGGCCTCCGTCGGCGCGAGTCTCGGCTCGGGGGCGGGGGCGCCGCTGCTCGCCTGCCGGGGCGCGGGGTTCGGCCTGACCCTGCGGTACGGGCTCGACTACTCGATCCCGAAGGTCGTGGCCGACGTGCTCAACTTCTTCCTCAGGACCTTCAACACGAAGCCGATCAAGCATCGGGGCGAGCTGGGCGACGAGCATGTGGTGCTGAGACGGAGCGAGACGGTGCCTCCGGACGCGCCACTCTGCGTCGGCTGAGCCGCCGCGGTCACCTCGCCGGTGGACGCGGCGGCGGGACCGATCGGCTGAGCCGCCGAGGTCACCTCGGCGGTGGGCGCGGCGGCCGGACTGAAAGGTTGCGCGCAATTTAATTGCGCGTTACCTTTCCGGGATGACCGATGACCTGGTGTTGCGCCGCCAGGTGTGCTTCGCGCTCTACGCGGCGTCGCGTGCCGTGACCGACGTCTACCGGCCCATCCTCGACGCCGTCGGGCTGACCTACCCGCAGTACCTGGTGCTGCTGGTCCTCTGGGAGCACGACGGCGACGCCCCCACCGTCTCCGCTCTCGGCGCCGAACTGCGGCTGGACTCCGGCACCCTCTCCCCGCTGCTCAAGCGGCTGGAGGAGGCGGGCCTGGTGCGCCGGCGGCGGTCGACGCGCGACGAGCGACGGGTCGAGGTCGAGCTGACCGACGCCGGTCGGGCGCTGCGGCGACAGGTGGAGGACGTGCCGCTGCGGATCGCCCGGGCCACCGGGCTCTCCGAGAACGAGCTGGTCGCCCTCCGCGACACCCTCACCCAGGTCACCGAGACCGTCCACCGACAGAAGGAGCAGTGACCCCTCATGCAGGTGCTCTACACCGCCTCCGCCACCTCCACCGGTGACGGCCGCAGCGGACACGTCCGCACCGCCGACGGCATCCTCGACCTCGACCTCGTGCCCCCCACCGAGATGGGCGGCGCCGGTGGCGGCGCCAACCCGGAGCAGCTCTTCGCGGCCGGCTACGCGGCCTGCTTCCACTCCGCGCTGCGGGCCGTCGCCCGCCGGACGAAGGCGGACGTGACCGACTCCGCCGTCGAGGCCGAGGTGGGCATCGGCCCGAACGGCGCCGGCGGCTACGCGCTGACCGTCACGCTCGTGGTCGACCTGCCCGCCGCCCCGCGGGCCGCCGCCGAGGAGCTGGTGGCCCAGGCGCACCAGGTCTGCCCTTACTCCAACGCCACCCGCGGCAATATCGAGGTGGCGCTCCGCGTCCGGGCGGCGGCGTGACCGGCACGGTGAACCGGGAGATCCACCTGGCGTCCCGCCCGCAGGGCTGGCCGACGACGGAGAACTTCCGGCTGGTCGAGACCGAGGTGCCGAAGCCCGGGCCGGGGCAGCTCCTGGTTCGCAACCGGTACATGTCGGTCGACCCGTACATGCGGGGCCGGATGAACGACGCGAAGTCGTACGTGCCGCCGTACGCGCTCGACGCGCCCCTGACCGGAGGTGCGGTCGGCGAGGTGCTGGGCGGCGAGGCCGACGGCTTCGCCCCCGGCGACACGGTGCTGCACGGGCTCGGCTGGCGGGAGTACGCGCTCGTCGACGCCCGCTCCGCCCGGAAGGTCGACCCGGCCCTGGCGCCGGAGACCACCTACCTGGGGGTGCTCGGCATGGCCGGGCTGACCGCGTACGCCGGGCTGCTGGAGGTGGCCGGGATGCGGCCGGGGGAGACGGTCTTCGTCTCCGCCGCGGCCGGCGCGGTGGGCAGTCTGGTCGGGCAGATCGCCAAGCTCCGGGGCGCCGCCCGGGTCGTCGGCAGCGCCGGCTCGCGGGCGAAGGTCGACCGGCTCGCCGCGCTCGGCTTCGACGCGGCGTTCGACTACCACGACGGTCCGGTCCGCACGTCGCTGAAGGCGGCCGCGCCGGAGGGGATCGACGTCTACTTCGACAACGTGGGCGGCGACCACCTGGAGGCCGCGATCTCGGCGCTGCGGCCGCACGGCCGGGTGGCGATCTGCGGCATGATCGCCCAGTACAACGACACCGTGCCGCCGGCCGCGCCGCGCAACCTGGCGCAGGTCATCGGCAAGCGGCTCACCCTGCGCGGCTTCCTGGTCGGTGATCACGAGGGGCTGCGCGACCAGTTCGTCCAGGAGATGGCCGGTTGGCTGCGAGAGGGGCGCGTCTCGTACGACGAGACGGTCGTGGACGGCATCGAGAACGCCCCGTCGGCGTTCCTCGGCCTGCTCCGCGGGGAGAACCTCGGCAAGATGCTGGTCCGCCTCTGACGCCGGGGGCGGGCAGCCGGCGAACGCCAGGGGCCCCTCCCGCCGTCCCCGGTGGCGAGGGGCTCCGTCCGCACCGCGGCCGGTGGCGGGGTTCACACCACCGGCGACACCCGCGACGGCTCGGGCGGGGCGTCCGGCCCGGCGTGGGGGATAGGCTCGGCGACATGACGGTGGCGGTACGGGTGATCCCCTGCCTGGACGTGGACGCCGGGCGCGTGGTCAAGGGGGTCAACTTCGTCGACCTGCGCGACGCGGGCGACCCGGTCGAGCTCGCGGCGGCGTACGACCGGGCCGGCGCGGACGAGCTGACCTTCCTCGACGTCACCGCGTCCAGCAGCGACCGCGGCACCATGCTCGACGTGGTGCGGCGCACCGCCGAGTCGGTCTTCATCCCGCTCACCGTCGGCGGCGGCGTACGCAGCGTCACCGACGTGGACACCCTGCTGCGCGCCGGCGCCGACAAGGTCGGGGTGAACACTGCGGCGATCGCCCGGCCGGAGCTGATCGCCGAGATCGCCGACCGGTTCGGCCGGCAGGTGCTGGTGCTCTCGCTCGACGTGCGCCGCGCCCCGGGTGTCACGGCCAGCGGCTTCGAGGTGACCACGCACGGCGGCCGCCGGGGCACCGGCATCGACGCGGTCGACTGGGCCCGCCGCGCCGCCGAGTTGGGCGCCGGGGAGCTGCTGGTCAACTCGATGGACGCCGACGGCACCAAGGCCGGGTTCGACCTGGCGCTGATCCGGGCGGTCCGGCAGGTCGTGGACGTGCCGGTGGTGGCCAGCGGCGGCGCGGGCGAGGTGGCGCACTTCCCGCCGGCGATCGACGCCGGCGCGGACGCGGTGCTCGCCGCGAGCGTCTTCCACTTCGGCGAGCTGACCGTCGCCGACGTGAAGGGCGCGCTGCGCCACTGCGGCCACCCCGTCCGCTGACGGGCGGCCCGCACCCGCGGCGGGTCGCCGCGTCAGCGGTCCGGATGTCCCTCCGGGGAGCGGCGCGGGGCCGGGATGGAACGGACGACGTACTCCTGCACGGCCGCGGCGTGGTCGGCCTCGTCGAGCGTCCACTCCGCGCTGCCGGGCGCGTGCCGGCGGCCGAGCACGCCCTGCATGGTGTCCACAGTGGTGGCCACGCCGGCGCTGGGTCGGCTGCGCCAGAGTTGCTCACCCTCGGCGGTGATCCGGAACCAGCCATCGTCCACACTGACCAGACCGGCGCCGAGCAGCCGGCGCACGGCCGCCTCGACCTCGTCCCGCTGCGGGATGGCCCGGTTCAGGTGGTCGGCGGTGGAGAGCACGTCGGCGAGGCGTACGCCCTCCGGGCGTCGGCTGGACGCGGAGCGGCGGTGCCGCCCCGCGCCGCTCGCGATCACCAACGACACGAAGATCCAGGCGTCGCTCCAGCGCCATCCGCTCTCCCCCATGCAGAGATGATGCCGGTCCGGATCGCGGAAGGAAACACTTGGCCGGCGTCCACCCTCCCGCCCGGCGAACGTCTCCTGGCCGGACGGGGTCGAGGCGTCAGCCGGCCGGCTGCGCGGCCACCCGCCCGGTGCCGACGTCCCCGGGGTCCGGGATGGCGAACAGCGGTACGAAGAACTGGGCGAGCGGCCCGATGGCGAGCGCGTACGCCACCGTGCCGACGCCGGCCGTGCCGCCGAGCAGGAAGCCCAGCGCCAGCACGGTGATCTCGATCACCGTGCGCACCAGCCGGATCGAGCGGTGCGGTCGACGGGCCACGAAGCCGGTCATCAGGCCGTCGCGCGGGCCGGGGCCGAGCCGGGCGCCGAGGTAGAGGCCGGTGGCGGCGCCGTTGGCCACGATGCCGGTGACGAGCAGTCCGATCCGGATCCACAGTGGCCCGCCCGTGGGCAGCAGCGCGAGCGTCGCGTCCACGACCAGACCGATGACCACCACGTTGCTGACCGTGCCGAGGCCGGGCCGCTGCCGCAGCGGGATCCAGAGCAGCAGGACGACCGCGCCGACGGCGATGGTCACGGTGCCGAAGGAGAGGCCGGTGCGCTCGGAGAGCCCCTGGTGGAACACGTCCCAGGGGTTGAGGCCCAGCCCGGAGCGGATCATCAGCGCCATGCTGATCCCGTAGAGGGCGAGGCCGAGGTAGAGCTGGGTCAGCCGGCGGACCGGGCGGTGCCGCAGATTGCCAATCGCTGCCATGCATGCCACCCTAGGTGCCAATTCATCGGGTGATAGAGCCAATCCGGGGGAGGTGGCCATGACCAGTCAGGTGCGGGGAGTCCAATTGGCCCGGCTGCTCGGGCAGTGGCATGCGCTCCCCGGTCGCCGACGCAGCCCCGACTACGCCGCGCTCGCCGGCGCGATCCGCGGGCTGCTCGCCGACGGACGGCTGCCGCTGGGCGTACGGTTGCCCGCCGAGCGGGAGCTGGCCCAGGCGTTGAAGATCAGCCGGACCACTGTCACCGCCGCCTACCGGCAGCTGCGGGAGAGCGGCCACCTGGCCAGCCGGCGGGGCGCGGGCAGCTGGACCATGCTGCCCGGAAACCACCGGGTGACCAGCACCGGGCTCTGGACACCGGTGGACGACGTCGACACGATCGACCTCGGCGTCGCCGCGCTGGCCGCGCCGCCGGAGCTGGTGCCGGCCGCCCGGGCCGCCACCGAGGACCTGCCCCGCTACCTCAGCGGGGCCGGCTACCACCCGACAGGCATCGTCGAGCTGCGCGAGGCCGTCGCACGCGGCTACACCGACCGGGGCCTGCCGACCTCGCCCGATCAGATCATGGTGACCAGCGGCACCCAGCACGCCCTCGACCTGGTGCTGCGGCTGGCCCTCTCGCCCGGCGCCGGAGTCCTGGTCGAGTCGCCGACCTACCCGAACGCGCTCGCCGCGCTCGCCGCCCGCCGGGCCCGGATCGCCACCCACGGGCTCGCCTCGGACGGCGCCGGCTGGGACGCCGACCTGCTGCTCGGCAGCATCCGCCAGGGCCGGCCGAAGCTGGCCTACCTCATCCCGGAGTTCCAGAACCCCACCGGCCACCTGATGGCCGGCGACCTGCGGGAGCGGGTGGTGGCCGCCGCGCATGCCGCCGGTACCGACCTGGTGGTCGACGAGTCCTTCGTGAGCCTGCCGCTGGACGGCACGCCGGTGCCGCCGCCGGTGGCGACGTTCGACAGGCACTCCCGGGTGATCTCCATCGGCGGGATGAGCAAGCCGTACTGGGGGGGCCTGCGGATCGGCTGGGTACGCGCCTCCGCCCCGCAGGTGCAGCGCCTGGCCGCGGCCCGCGTCGGCGTGGACATGGCCAGCCCGGTGCTGGACCAGCTGGTGGCGGTGCACCTGCTGGCCGAGGCGTCGGGCATCGTCGCGGACCGCCGGGCCCAGCTCACCGTCCAGCGGGACGCGCTGCTCGGCGCGCTCGCCGAGCGGCTGCCGGACTGGCGGGTCACCGTGCCGCGCGGTGGGGTGACGCTCTGGGCGGAGCTCGACGGGCCGATCTCCAGCGCCCTGGCCCGGGCCACCGAGGAGGTCGGCGTACGGCTGGCGCCGGGTCCCCGGTTCGGTCTGGACGGCACCCTCGAGCGATTCCTCCGGCTGCCGTTCACCCTGCCCGCGGCGGAGCTCGTCGAAGCGGTGGGCCGGATCGCCGCGGTCCGCTACGACCTGGACCGGGCCGCCCGTCCCCAGTGGCGGGAGCCGGCGGTCATCGCCTGAGCGCGCCACCGGCCCCGCCCCGGGACGGGAAACGGGGCCGGCGGCGGGCGGCTCAGAGCTCGGCGAGGGTGCCCTCGTACATCTTGTCGATCTCGGCGGCGAAGTTCGTCTCGACCCCGCGACGCTTGATCTTCAGCGACGGGGTGATCTCGCCGTCCTCGATGGTCAGGTCCCGCGGCAGGATGGTGACCTTCTTGATGGTCTCCCAGCGGTTGAGCCTGCCGTTGAGCTGGGCCACGTACTCCTCGACCATGGCCTGCGCCTGCGGGGCGGCCACGATCTCGGCGTAGTCGCGTCCCGCCAGCTCGGTGCCGGCCGCCCAGCCCTTGATCGCGTCCGGGTCGAGGGTGACCAGCATCGTGCAGTAGTTGCGGGCCTGGCCGATCACGATCGCCTGCGAGGTGTACGGGCAGATCGCCTTGAACATCCCCTCGATGTGCGAGGGGGCGACGTACTTCCCGCCGGAGGTCTTGACCAGGTCCTTCTTCCGGTCGGTGATCCGCAGGTAGCCCTCGGCGTCCAGGCTGCCGATGTCACCGGTGCGGAAGAAGCCGTCCTCGGTGAACGCGGCGGCGGTCTCCTCGGGCAGGTTGTGGTAGCCGCGCATCACCGGCCGGCCGCGTACCAGGATCTCCCCGTCGGTGTCGATCCGGCACTCCAGGTCGCCCATCGCCTTGCCGACCGTGCCGATGCGCAGCCCGTCCGGTGGGTTGACGAAATTGCCGGCGCTGGTCTCGGTCAGGCCGTAGCCCTCGGAGATCGGCAGGTTGGCGGCGGCGAAGAAGGTGGCGATCTCCGGGCTGAGCGGCGCCGCGCCGGACACCAGCACCCGGATCCGCCCGCCGAGCCGGGCCTGGAGCTTGCTGAACACCAGCTTCTCGGCCACCCGGTAACGCAGCCTCAGCCCGCCCGGGATCGGGCTGCCGGCCTGCTCCAGGGCGACCTTCTTCTTGCCGACCTCGACGGCCCAGGCGAAGATCTTCGCCTTCGCGCCGCCGCCGCCCTGCGCGGTGGTCACCGTCCGGTTGTAGACCTTCTCGAAGACGCGCGGCGCGCCGCACATCAGCGACGGCTGGATCACGCCGAGCAGGTCGACCAGCCTGTCCACCCGGCCGTCCACGTAGGTCGGCAGGCCGACGTGGGTCGCGCCGCAGAGCAGGGTCTTGCCGAACGAGTGCGACAGCGGCAGCCAGAGGTACTGCAGGTCGTCCTCCCGCAGCAGCCCCAGGTTGGCCTGCGCCACGCCCTCCCAGCACCAGCCGCCGTGCAGCAGTTCGACGCCCTTCGGGCGGCCGGTGGTGCCCGAGGTGTAGATGAGGGTGGCCAGGTTCTCCGGGCCGATGCCGGCGACGATCATGTCGATCAGGTCGGGCTCGGCGGCGAGGGCCTGCTCGCCGCGCTGCTCCAGCTCGGCGAGGGTGAGCTGGGGGACGGCGGCGGCCGGGTCGGGCGCGCCGTCGAAGAGCACCACGTGGGTGAGCGCGGGCAGGTCGGCGCCGGCCACCTTGGCGGCCTGAGCCGGATTCTCGGCGAAGAGCACCCGGGAACCGGAGTCGGCGATGATGTAGGTCGCGTCCTCGGGCTCGGTGGTGGGGTAGACGGTCGTCGTCGCACCGCCGGCACACATGATCCCGAAATCCGCGAGCACCCACTCGATCCGGGTGTTCGCCAGGATCGCCACCGGATTCTCCAGGCCCACGCCGAGGCCGTGCAGCCCGGCGGCGATCGCCTTGGCGCGCTGGGCCATCTGCGCCCAGGTCAGCCAGACGGGGCCGGAGTCGTCGGCCGCGGGGTGGGCGAAAGCCTGGCGGTCGGGGGTCGCCGCCACGCGTTTGAGGAACATGTCGGGAATGGAACGGTACGGTACATCGAGAGACATCGCTGTGCCGCCTTCGGGGGTGTGGCGTGACGGGCGTCACGTCATGGTGGTTACCGAAGGGTATGCGTGGCACCCCCGGCCGGGCTACCCCCGGTGATCGTCCGCAACGGCGGCCGGTGTGGCCGTTCAGGCGTACCGGGCGGCGACCAGCGACCAGTCGTAGGTGGCCCGGATCCAGTTGCGTCGCGCGGTGAGCACCGGGTGCACCGAGGGGTCGCCCGCCGCGAGGAGCTCCGCCTCCGCCGCCAGGTACGCCGACAGCGTGTCGTTGAACCGGTCCGCCGCCGCGCGCAGCGCGGCCTGCTCGTCGTGGCCGGACTCCCGGGCGATCACGGTGACCAGGTTGTGCCCGTCCGGCGCGGCGCGCTCCTTGGAGTAGGAGAAGACGTCGTTGCACCAGCACACCAGGTCCGCCGCGAGCGTGTCCACGGCGAGCAGGGTCGGCTCGGTCCGCGTCGCGGCACCCGGGAAGCCCGCCAGGGCGAGGTCGGTCAGCGCGAAACTCGGGTGTACGCCGCCGGTGTGCCGGCGCATCTGCACGTACTCGGCCACCCCGGGCGCCCGCCCGTGCTCCCGGTTGCTCGCCTCCCACAGCAGCGCGAGCAGGTAGTCCCGGACCCGGCTCACGAAGCGCAGCAGTAGGGCCGACCGTCCGCGGCCCCGAACCCGGCGGCAGAGGTCGTGCAGCGCGGCACCGAGCGGGCCGGCGGCCGCCGGCCCCGCGCCGTCCCCGTGCCGGTCGAGCACGTCGAGCAGGTTCGCGACGACCGGTGCGAGCCGGGTGGGCGCCGCGCCGAGACCGTCCTCGTCGCAGGCGTCGTCCATCACGAAGAGCCAGGAGATCAGGTCGGTCAGCAGGCGGACCTCGTCGATCGGGCCGTCGGGCGCGGCCCGGCCGGCCAGTCCGGCCGCGTCGGCCCGGCGCAGCCGGCTCAGCCGGTGACCGGATTCGATCAGGCCGAAACTCTGCGCCCAGGCTGTGCTCTCCCCCGTGAGCCGATCCGTGCTGCCGTGGCGTCGTGCGGGGAAGGGGGGTTCCCGCAGCGCCGAGACCGCGAAGGTCCGCATGGTGCCCCCAGTCGCGCCGTCCGGTGCGAACGACGCGGGAAAGCGTACGGGAGCAAAGATCGGTTCGGGTCGTTGGGTGCACATTGCAGGACGGTCGGTGAGTGACCGATTATGTGCACTGAGTTATATCCCCAGGTCGGCCCCGCGCAGCCGCTGCGTCAACTCCGCCGGGCCGTCCAGCTGGACCCGGGACACCCGTTGCCGCCCGGAGAGGAAGAGCGCGAGTTCGCCGGGGGGCGCGACCAGCCGCACCCGTTCGCCACCCCGGCCGGCGGAGAGCTGCCCGTGACCGGGCGCCTGCACGTAGACGTCCGCGGGGAATCGACGAAGCGCCAGCCGGGCCAGCGGGGCGGCCCGCCGCCACAGGGCCGACCGCAACCCGGCGGGAAGCTCCCGAGGCGACCACCCCGTCCCGCCCCGCCGCACGTCCTCGTGGTGGATGAAGAACTCCATGGTGTTGGCCAGCTCGTCGGTGAGCGGGTTGCTGACCGGGCTCCAGAGCGGCGGCCGGCGCACCTGGGCCACCAGTTCGGCGAAGGGACGCGCGGCGACGCCCCGGCGGACCCGCTCGGCGTAGCCGCGCAACGGCGCGAGCACGAGACCGCCGGCGGCGTCCGGCCGGCGTTCCCGCACCACGAGGTGCGCGGCGAGATCGCGGATCGACCAGCCCTCGTTGACCGTCGGCGCATCCGGTCCCAGGGTGAGCATGAGATCGGCCAGCGCGTCGCGCTCGGCTCGGGCGTACCGGGGCATGACCCGATGGTAGGCCCGGACGCGGCGCCCGGCGCGCCGCCGGCGGCCGGTCGGCCCGTCGGCGACCCCGGCGACCAGGTCACGGGCCCGCCGAGCGCCGCCCGACGACCGGGGTCGCCGGAGTGTCGGCCACGTGACGGCCGACATAGCCGGGCGGACGGCGGGGCCGCCCCCGGACCGGTAAGGATGGGGGAGATAATTACGGCTTACGGCGGGGGAGAACGTGTCGAGCGGTACGAATCGGGACGTGGTCGGCCGGGGACTGGCGGTCCTCGGGCGGGCGATCCGGGAGCAGCCACGGATCTTCACAGTTGCGGTCGTCGGCAGTGTGCTCTTCGGCTCGATGGTGATCGCCAGCGCGTACGTGGTCGGCGCGGTGGTCGGGGACGTGGTCGTCCCGTCGATCGAACGCGGTTCGGTCGCCGCGGGCACCCTGGCGCTGGCCGCGGTGGCGCTCTTCGGGATCAGCGTGCTGCGGGTGGTGGGCATCTTCGGCCGCCGGCTCGGTGCAGGCTACATGCAGTACCGCCTCCAGGCCGCCTACCGCCGCCGGGTCACCCGCCGCTACCTGGAGCTGCCGCTGGCCTGGCACCACCGCAACTCCACCGGCACCCTGCTCTCGAACGCGAACTCCGACGTCGAGGCCGCCTGGTACCCGATCGCGCCCCTGCCGTTCGCGGTCGGCACGCTGGTCATGCTGGTCGGCGCGGTCGTCTCGCTCTTCGTCACCGACTGGGCGCTCGCCCTGGTCGGGCTCGCCGTCTTCCCGGCGCTCTTCGCGCTGAACGTGGTCTACTCCCGCCGGATGGCGCCTCGGCAGGCGCGCGCCCAGCGGCTGCGCGCCGAGGTCAGCGGCATCGCGCACGAGAGCTTCGACGGCGCGCTCGTGGTGAAGACGATGGGGCGGGAGGCGCAGGAGACCAGCCGCTTCGCCGGCCGGGCCGGTGAACTGCGGGACTCGCTCATCGCGGTAGGCCGGCTGCGCGGCGTCTTCGACCCGATGCTGGAGACCCTGCCCAGCCTCGGCACCCTCGCCGTCCTGGTGGTCGGCACGTTCCGGCTCCGGCAGGGCGCCATCGGCGTCGCCGACCTGGTCAGCGTGGCCTTCCTCTTCACCGTCCTGGCCTTCCCGGTGCGGGCGATCGGCTGGGTGCTGGCCGAGCTGCCGCGCAGCGTCGCCGGATGGGACCGGTTGCGCCGGGTGCTCGACGCCACCGGCGAGATGCCGTACGGCGACCGCGAGCTCGACCCCGCCGACCCGACACCCGCCACGCTCACCTTCGACGACGTCTCCTTCGCGTACGAGCCGGCCGAGGCGCACCTGCCCGGCGCCCAGGTGCTCGGCGAGGTCTGCTTCACCGTGCCGGCCGGGAAGACCGTGGCGCTGGTCGGGCCGACCGGCGCCGGCAAGTCGACGATCGCCTCCCTGGCCGTACGGCTGGTGGACCCGCGCTCCGGCACGGTCACCCTCGACGGTGTGGACGTGCGTGAGCTGACCGCCGGGTCACTGGCCCGCACCGCGGCGCTCGTCGCCCAGGTGCCGTTCATCTTCGACGACACCGTCCGGGCGAACATCGCGCTGGACCGGTCGGGCGTCACCGACGACGACGTGTGGGCCGCGCTGCGGCTGGCGGAGGCGGACGGCTTCGTGGCCGCGCTCCCCGACGGGTTGGACACCATGGTCGGGGAGCGCGGGACCTCGCTCTCCGGCGGGCAGCGGCAGCGGCTCACCCTGGCAAGGGCCCTGGCGGGACGGCCGCGGCTGCTGGTGCTCGACGACGCCACCAGCGCGGTCGACCCGCGGGTGGAGGCCGCCATCCTGGCCGGGCTGCGCTCCGCCGACCGCCCCGGGGCCGCCCCGGCCTCGATCCTCGTGGTGGCGTACCGGCGGGCCACCATCGCGCTCGCCGACGAGGTGATCTACGTCGAGCAGGGCCGGGTGGTGGCCCGGGGCACGCACGCCGAACTGCTCGCCACCGTGCCCGGGTACGCGAACCTGGTCACCGCCTACGAGCAGGCCGAGGTGGAACGCGCCCAGGAGCAGCCGTACGACCCCGAGGCGGATCCACTGCACTCGGGTCTGGAGATCGAGGTGGACCGGTGAGCGCGAGGAGTGCAGCGCAGCGGAGCCCCGCAGTCGCGAACGAGAGGCGGGACCGGTGAGCGCGACGAGCACCGCGCAGCGCGGGGCGGAGGCGCCCGAGGCGCCCGAGACGACCTGGCAGACCCTGCGGCGCGGCCTCGCGCTCTCCCCGGAGCTGCGTACCGGGTTGCTCGGCACGCTCGCGCTGGCCCTGATCTACATGATCGGCCGGGTGGCCGTGCCGGTCGCCGTGCAGCAGGGCATCGACAACGGCATCGTCGGCGGGCTCGACCTGGACGTGGTCTGGACGGTGGTGGCGGCGGCCGCGGCCATCCTGGCGGTGACGACGCTCTGCGGCTACCTGATGATGCGCCGGCTGTTCACGGTCAGCGAGACCGCGCTGGCGAACGTCCGGATCCGGGCCTTCCGGCACGTGCACGACCTGTCGATGCTGCACCAGCAGTCCGAGCGACGTGGCTCGCTGGTCTCGCGGGTCACCAGCGACGTCGACCAGATCACCCAGTTCCTCCAGTGGGGCGGGGTGATCCTGCTGGTCAACCTCGGTCAGCTGGTGGTCACCACGATCGTGATGCTGGCGTACTCCTGGCAGCTGACGTTGATGGTCCTCGCCGCCTTCCTCCCCGCGGTCTTCGTGATCCGGTCGCTGCAGCGGCGCCTCGGCACCGCGTACGGCATCGTGCGGCAGCGCACCGGGACGCTGCTCGGCGCGATCGGGGAGAGCGTGGTCGGCGCGCCGGTGATCCGGGCGTACGGCATCGCGGGGCGTACCGCCCGCCGCCTCGACGAGGCGATCGACGGCCAGCGCCGGGCCCAGCAGCGGGCCATCCGGATCAGCATCATGGGCAGTTCGGTGGGCGAGTTGGCCGCCGGGCTGGCGCTGGCCGGCGTGGTGGCGCTCGGGGTCGTCCTCGGTGTCGGGGGCTCGCTCAGCATCGGCCAGCTGACCGCGTTCCTCTTCCTGGTCACCCTCTTCATCCAGCCGGTGCAGATCGCCACGGAGGTGCTCAACGAGGCGCAGAACGCCATCGCCGGCTGGCGTCGGGTGCTGAACGTGCTCGACGTGGCCCCGGACGTGGCGGACCCGGCCGAGCAGGGCCGTGACCTGCCGTCCGGCCCGCTGGACATCCGCTTCACCGGGGTGGGCTTCGCGTACCCGGGCGGTGCGCAGGTGCTGCACGACATCGACGTGGAGATCCCGGCGAAGAGCCGGGTGGCGGTGGTCGGCGAGACGGGCAGCGGCAAGACGACCTTCGCCAAGCTGCTCACCCGGCTCATGGACCCGACCGACGGCGCGGTGCTGCTCTCGGGGGTGCCGCTGAACGAGGTGCGGTTCGCCTCGCTGCGCGCCCGGGTGGTGATGGTCCCCCAGGACGGCTTCCTCTTCGACGCGACGGTGGGGGAGAACGTCCGGTTCGCCCGTCCGGAGCTCTCCGACGCGCAGCTCGTGGCGGCCTTCAGCGAACTGGGCTTGGCCGACTGGCTGGAGGGGCTGCCCGCCGGGCTGGACACTCCGGTCGGTGAGCGCGGCGAGGCGTTGAGCGTGGGGGAGCGGCAGCTGGTGGCGCTGGCCCGGGCGTACGTGGCCGACCCGGACCTGCTGGTGCTCGACGAGGCGACCAGCGCCGTCGACCCGGCCACCGAGGTGCGCCTGCAGCGGACCCTGGACGCGGTCACCCGGGGTCGGACCACCCTCGCCATCGCGCACCGGCTCTCGACCGCCCAGGCCGCGGACGAGGTGATCGTCGTCGACCGGGGTCGGATCGTGCAGCGCGGACCGCACGACGAGCTGGTCCGTGACCCGGAGTCGACCTACGGGCTGCTCTACGCCTCCTGGTTGGAGCAGACCCGCTGACCCCGGCACGGGTGACCGTGCCGGGGCGGCGGGGTCAGCGGGAGTAGTACTCGACGACGAGCTGCTCGTCGCAGATCACCGGCACCTTGTCCCGGGTCGGCTCGCGTAGCAGCGTCGCCCGGAGGCCGGCCAGGTCCACGTCCAGGTACGGCTGCCCCGGGCCGTCTCCCCGGTTCGCGCCGGCGGCCGCGGCCTGGAACGGCAGCCGCTCACGGCTGCGCGCGCGGACGCCTACCATCTGGCCGGGGCGCAGCCGGTAGGAGGGGCGGTCGACCTTCCGGCCGTCGACGGTGATGTGGCCGTGCGCGACCAGCTGGCGCGCCTGGTAGATGGTGCGGGCCAGGCCGGCGCGGTGGACCACGGCGTCGAGGCGGCGTTCCAGGAGCGCGACCAGCCGCTCGCCGGTCTTGCCCGTGCCCCGGGCGGCCTCGTCGAAGGTGCGGCGCAGCTGGGTCTCGCTGACGTTGTACTGGTGGCGCAGCCGCTGCTTCTCCAGCAGCCGTACCTGGTAGTCCGAGGTCTTGCGGCGTTGCCGCCCGTGCACCCCCGGGGGGTAGGGGCGGCGCTCGACGTAGCGGACGCACTTGGCGGTGAGGGGGATGCCGAGGGCGCGGGAAAGCCGGGCCTTGGGCCGGGCGTGGTTCACGTGGACGTCTCCGATCGGGTGCTCTATGGTGCTAGTTAGGTAAGCCTAACCTATGCAGGAGGTCGTGCCATGGGACCCAGCCCCGCGGAGATCGTCCGCACCCTTGTCGCGGGTCGGCTCCCCGGCCTCGTTCACCTGGCGCACCGGCCCGGTCCGCACCACGTACGGCACGTGACCGACCCGGAGGGACGGGTGCTACTGCTCGTGCCGGTGGTCAGCGACCTCGCCGCGGCGCTGCGCCCGGCCGACGGCGAGGAGGACGTGGCGATCGTCCTCGACGTGCTGGACCTGCCGCCCGCGGCGGGCGCACCCTCGCTCGGGCGGGCCTGGGTCTCCGGCTGGGCGGTCGAACTGGGCGGCGCGCAGGCCCGCGCCGCGGCGCAGGACTTCGCCGCCGTCGAGCCGACCGGTGACCTGCTCGACCTCGGCCAGCGGTTCCGCCTGTTCCGCTTCGAGGTGGCCGAGGCCCGCTGGGAACGCGCCGACGCCGTCCGCCGCGTCGACCCCGAGGTGTACGCCGGGGCCGAGCCCGATCCGCTCCACCCGATGGAGGCGGAGCTGCTGGCCGACCTCGCCGACCATCACGGCGCCGAGGTGACCGCCTACCTGCGCCGGCAGTTCGGCCTGACCGCCGACGACCCGGCCGACCCGCCCCGCGTGGTGCGGATGGACCGTTACGGTCTCGTCGTGGCCCTCGGTGGGCCGGGGACCCGGCGGCGGGCGCGGCTGGCCTTCCCGGCGCCGGTGGCCGACCACGCCGAGCTGGTCCGGCTGCTGCACCCGATGATCTGCCCGCGCGCCGCCGCCGGCTGACCGCCGTCCCCCGCGCCGGCCATGGCGAGAACCGCCGGGAACGGGGAGGCTCAGCGCCGGGGCAGGCCCCGGTCGACGAGCACTGTGGGGATCAGCAGGTCGCGCGGCGCGGAACGGTCGCCCTGGATCCGGCGGAAGAGGAGTTCGGCGGCGGTACGCGCCAGCGTGCGGGTGTCGTAGGCGACCACGGTGAACGGGTAGGGCAGCAGCCGGGACAGGTCGAAGTCGTCGAAGCCGAGCAGGGCGGCTGCGCTGCCCCGGCGGTGCAGCTCCTCCACCGCGCCGAGTGAGATCCGGTTGTTGAGGGCGAAGAAGGCGCTCGGCGGTTCGGGCTCGTCGAGCAGCTCGCCGACGACCCGGGCGGCCGTCTCCGGGTCCCGGATGCCGTAGCGGATCAGGCGGTCGTCCGCCAGCCCGGCCGCGGCGAGCGCGTCCCGCGCGCCGGCGAGCCGTTCCCGCATGGTGTAGATGGCTGTCGAGTCGAGCAGGATGCCGACCCGGCGGTGCCCGAGCTCGACGAGCTGCCGGACCCCGGCCCGGGCCCCGCCACGGTTGTCCAGCAGCACCGTGTCGGCGGGCAACCCGCCGGCCGGCCGGTCCAGGAAGACCGCCGGGGTGCCGCGCTCCACCTCGCTGCGGAGGAACGCGTGGTCGTCACCGGCGGGTACGACGAGCAGGCCGTCCACCTGGCGGGCGCAGAGGTCGCGCAGCAGCTGCTGCTCCCGGGCCGGGTTCTCCTCGGAGCTGGCGATGAGCAGCATCGTGTCGTGCTCGGAGGCGACCTCGGCGACGGCGCCCGCGATGGTGGCGTAGAACGGGTTGGCGATCTCCTCGATGAGCAGCCCGATCGTCGCGGTGGCCTGGCCGGAGCGGAGCGAGCTGGCCAGGTGGTTGCGGCGGAAGCCGAGCTCGGCGACGGCGGCGAGGACCCGCTGGGCCACCTCCGGTTGCACGTAGGGCGCGTTGTTGACGACCCGGGAGACCGTCTTCACGCTCACGCCGGCGAGGGCGGCCACGTCCACCATGGTGGGTCGCTTGGTACGGCCGGGAGCGCTGGTCACCTGCGAGACCTTACCGCCCCCGGGCGACGGGTGGATCGAGCCGGCGACAACACCTTGACACGTGTGATCGTTCGCCGCGAGGATCTGACAACGTTGTCAGCCCGGGAGGCATCATGTCCGACTCCGCGTCCATGTCGCGGCGAACCTTCCTGTCCACGAGCGCCACCCTGCTCGCCTCGGTCGGCGTGGCCGCCGCGCTGCCCGAGGCCGCCGGGGCGGCGGCCGCCGTGCCGGCGAGTGGAAGCGCCGCCACCGACCTGGCCCGGTACCGGCCGGTGAGCGTCTCCTCGACCGACTACGCGCCCACGCCGGGCTCGTTCGCCGTGGACGGACTGCCGCAGGCCGGCGTACGCGGCAGCGGCTGGCGGGCGGCGGCCGTCGCCGATCCACAGTGGATCTCGATCGACCTCCAGGCCCCGTGCCGGATCGAGGCGGTGACCCTGGTCTTCGAGGCCACGCTCGCCGACGGGCCGTTCGACGGCAACTACACCGACACCGACGGCGACGAGATCCTCTCCAGCGTCGCCGTGGCGTACCGGCTCGAGGTCTCCTCCGACGGGCGGAGCTGGCGGACCGTCCACGAGACCACCGAGGGTCAGGGCGGATCCCAGGCGATCCGGCTTCCGGAGCCGGTCACCGCCCGGTGGATCCGGATGACGGCCACGAAGCGCTCGAACAGCAACCCCGTCGGCCTCAACGGGTTCCAGGTCTACGGCACCGCGCTCGGCCACCGGCCGCCGGCCCGTGGCTGGACGAGCTGGGAAGGGGGCAACACCAAGCCGGCGCCCGCGCTCACCGTGGCCGCCGACGGGACCGTCGCGCTGGAGTCCGGCTGGTCGTTGACGATGGACGACTTCGCCCCCACCACCGACGGCGCGAAGCTCTCCACCGGCGGAGTCGACGTGCGGGACTGGCTCCCCGCCACCGTGCCCGGCACCGTGCTCGGCACCCTCGTCGACCGCGGTCACCTGCCCGACCCGGTCTCCGGCTTCAACAACATGCGCATCCCGGAGGCGCTCTCCCGGCACTCCTGGTGGTACCGGCGCGCCCTGCGGCTGCCCCGCGGGCTGGACACCTCCGCCGGCCGCCACGTGTGGCTCGAGTTCGACGGCGTCAACCACGAGGCCACCGCCTGGGTCAACGGGAAGCGGGTGGGCGACGTCAAGCACCCCTTCGCCCGGGCGGCCTTCGACGTCACCGCCGCGCTCGCCGGTCACGCCGAGCACGTCGTGGCCGTGCAGGTCACCCCGATGCCGCACCCCGGCACCCCCGGCGACAAGGGGGCCGACGGACGGACCTTCCTCCAGTCGGCCCACCACTACCTCGACGCGCCGACCTACCTCGCCGTCTCCGGCTGGGACTGGATGCCCGCGGTCCGCGACCGGGTCACCGGCATCTGGAACCACGTCCGGCTGCGCAGCACCGGCGCGGCCGTCCTCGGCGACCCGTACGTCAAGACCACCCTGCCCGACCTGCCGGGCACCGGCACCGCCGAGGTCACCATCGCCGTACCGGTGCGCAACGCCGCCGCCACGGCCACCACCGTGACCGTCCGCGCGGAGTTCGACAAGGTCAGGGTCGAGACCACGGTGACCGTACCGGCCGGCGGGGACACCACAGTGGAGTTCACGCCCGAGCGCTTCCACGCGCTGCGGCTGCGCAACCCCCGGCTCTGGTGGCCCAACGGCTACGGCGAGCCCCACCTCTACGACCTGAAGCTCACCGCCACCGTCGGCCGCAAGCCCAGCGACCGGCGGGAAGTCCGGTTCGGCGTCCGCGAGTTCGGCTACGACTGGCACCAGCCGATCCAGATCTCGCCACCCGGCACGCCCCCGCTGGACTTCGTCGACGGGGCCGCGACGCAGACCGTCACCTTCGACCGCCGGCACGCCCGGCACGTCCGGATCCAGGCCGGTCAGCGCGCCACCGGCTGGGGCGTCTCGATGTGGACGCTCTCGGTGGCCGACGGCGACGGCCCCGACCTGGCCCGGGGAAAGGCGGCGACCGCCTCCGGCTCGGAGAACGACACCAACGTCCCCGCCAACGCCGTCGACGGCGATCCCACGACCCGCTGGGCCTCCGAGTACGAGGACGACCAGTGGATCCGGGTCGACCTCGGCGAGGCTGTCGACTTCGACCGGGTCACCATCGTCTGGGAGCAGGCGTACGCGCTCGACTACCGCGTCCAGGTCTCCGCCGACGGGGAGTCCTTCACCGACGTGAGGGCGGTCAGCAACGAGACCCCGCTGGGCAGCCGGGCCACGCAGGTCGAGACGTTCCCCGAGCAGACCGCCCAGCACCTGCGCATCCAGGCCGGTACCCGGGCCACCTCGTGGGGCGTCTCGATGTGGACGCTCTCGGTGGGGCGGCAGGCCGAACCGGAGACCGACCTGGCCCTGCACGCCCCCGCGCGCGCCTCCTCCGCCGACAGCGACTCGACCGGCCCCGAGCGGGCCGTCGACGGCAACCCGCGCACCCGCTGGGCGTCGAAGGCGGAGGACGACCAGTGGATCCAGGTCGACCTCGGCGGGCCGGTCCGCTTCGACCAGGTGACGATCGTCTGGGAGCAGGCGTACGCCCGCGACTTCGTCATCCAGGTCTCCGACGACGGGCAGCGGTGGACCGACGTCACGTCGGTGAGCAACAAGATCACCGAGCTGAAGATCAGCGTGAACGGCGTGCCGGTGTTCGCCCGGGGCGGCAACTGGGGCTGGGACGAGCTGCTGCGCCGGGTGCTGCCCGACCGGCTCGCCGACACGGTCGAGATGCACCGCGACATGAACTTCACGATGATCCGGAACTGGCTCGGCAGCAGCAACCGCGAGGAGCTCTACCAGGCCTGCGACGAGCAGGGCATCCTCGTCTGGAACGACTTCTGGCAGGCCGGCCAGTTCCTGCCCAACCCGCCCGGCTACGTCGACATCGCCGCCGACACGATCCGGCGGTACCGCCACCACCCGAGCATCGTCGTCTGGTGCGGTGCCAACGAGGGCGACCCGCCGCCGATCGTCGACGCGGGGCTCAAGCAGGCGGTCGCCGCCGAGCACCCGGAGATCCTCTACATCCCGAACTCCGCGAGCGGCATCGTCAGCGGGCGCGGGCCGTACCACTGGG
Organism: Micromonospora sp. 15K316; assembly: GCF_004348525.1. GTDB lineage: Bacteria > Actinomycetota > Actinomycetes > Mycobacteriales > Micromonosporaceae > Micromonospora. The sequence continues at coordinate 19,956 of NZ_SMKG01000041.1, forward strand.
TCGACCCGGCGACGTACGTCGACAACAAGATCTACGAGGCCGACTCCTTCGGCTTCCACACCGAGATCGGCATGCCGGTGGTCTCCGTCGTGGAGAGCATGCGCAACCTCGTCGGCGACGAGCCGGAGTGGCCGCCGAGCGTGGTCTGGAACCACCACGACTGGTCGATTATCGGCAACCAGCGCGTCGGCACGTACCACGAGGCGATCGACGCGCGGCTCGGCGAATCCGGCTCCCTCGAGGAGTTCGCCACCCGGGCCCAGTTCGTCAACTACGAGAGCCACCGCGCCATGTTCGAGGCGTGGAACGCCAACCTGTGGCAGGACGCCACCGGCCTGCTGCTGTGGATGTCGCATCCGGCGTGGCACAGCACCGTCTGGCAGACCTACGACTACGACCTGGACGTGAACGGCGCGTACTTCGGCACCCGGAAGGGCTGCGAGCCGCTGCACGTCCAGGCGGACCCGGGCACCTGGCGGGTGCGGGCCGTCAACCACACCACGACGGCCCTCGCCGGCGCCACCGTCACCGCCCGCCGGTACGACCTGCGGGGCCGGTCGTTGGGCGCGCCGCGGAGCCAGCGGGTGACCGTGGCGGCCTCGTCCACCTCGGCGGCGTTCGTGGTGCCCGCCCCGGAGGGCGGCGGGCTGCACCTCGTCCGGCTGGAGCTGCGTGACGGGCGCGGCCGGCTGCTCTCGGAGAACACCTACTGGCGTTACGGCGCGGCCGAGGAGATGCGGGCGCTCAACGACCTCGGGCGCACCCGCCTGTCGACGAAGACCGGTGGCGTACGCGCCGCCGGCGGTCGTGCCACGGTCAGCACGACGGTGCGCAACGAGGGCGGCACGGTGGCCGCGCTGGTCCGGCTGGGCGTGCGTGACTCGAACGGCGACCGGGTGCTGCCCGCCCGGTACGACGAGAACTACTTCTGGCTCCTGCCGGGTGAGTCGCGTCAGGTGGAGATCTCGTGGCCGGCGCGGCTGGACCTGCGGGGCCGCGTGCGGGTGTCCGCGCGGGCGTACAACTCGGCCGACTGAGGTCTGACGGAGGTCCGGGTGCGCCGGTCGCCCTTCCGGCGGTCGGCGCACCCGTCGGCGCGGCTGCCCGCGCGGCACGCCGCTGCGGCGCGGCCCGGCACCGATCGTGACGTGGGCGTCCCGCCGCCGGGCGGGCCACCGCACGCGGGCCTACCCGCTGGGAAGTTCGGCGGTCAGGTAGCGCTGGACGGTCGGGCCGACCGTCGCGACCAGGGTCTCCGGGGCGGCGGAGGCGACCGGCTCCAGCCGGATCACGTACCGCATCATGGCCAGCCCGACCAGCTGCGTGGCGACCAGCGACCCGCGCAGCGGCAGCTCGGCCGGGTCGACGTCGAGGTGTTCCAGCACCCGACGCAGCACCTGGGTCACCACGAACTCGCGCAGCAGGCGGGCGGTCCACTCGTTGCTCACCGCCGAGCGCAGCAGCGCCACCCCGGCGGTGCTGGCCGGCGAGTCCCAGACGCCGAGGAAGGTGCGGACCAGCCGCTCGCCGATGCCGTCCCGGTCACCGGCGATCACCCCGGGGAGCAGCTCCCGGGGGTCGACCGGCGCCTGCATCGCGGCCAGGAAGAGCTGGTCCTTGCTGCCGAAGTAGTGGTGCACCAGCGCCGGGTCCACGCCGGCGGTGGCGGCGATGGTCCGGATCGAGGCCGCGTCGAAGCCTCGTTCGGCGAACGCGGACCGCGCCGACGAGAGGATCGCCTCGCGGGTGCCCGGGTTGCCGGGTCGCCGGCCGGTCCGTCGCGCCATCGCCGCCATTCACTCCGTTCCTCGCTCCCGCCCCGCCCGCCGGGCCGCCGTGGCGCCGGCCCGGCGAACGGGGCCGGTCGGTCAGCCGCTGCGTCGCCGCAGCGTGGCCGCGGCGAGCACCAGCGCGAGCACCGCCGCGCCGGCGACCACCGCCACGTCCCGCCACATCGTGCCGGTCGGCTCGGCGTGCGCGCCGACCTCCTGCAACGCCTCGACGGCGTACGACAGCGGCAGCACGTCGCTGATCGCCTGGAGCCAGCCGGCCATCTCGTCGCGGGGCACGAAGAGCCCGCAGAGCAGCAGCTGGGGGGCGACCACGACCGGCATGAACTGTACGGCCTGGAACTCGGTGCGGGCGAAGGCGCTGCAGAAGAGGCCGAGCGCGACGGCCAGCACCGCGTTCAACGCCGCGATCATGATCACGAAACCGCTCCCGCCCGCGGTGTCCAGGTCGAAGAGCCAGTACGCCAGCGCGGACGCGACGGCGGCCTGCACCGCCCCGGCCAGCCCGAAGGCGATGCCGTAGCCGAAGAGCAGGTCGGCCTTGGCCAGCGGGGTGGTGAGCAGGCGCTCCAGGGTGCCGGTCGTGCGCTCGCGCAGCATGGCGATGCTGGTCACCAGGAACATGACGATGAACGGGAAGAAGCCGAGCATCACCAGCGCGATCCGGTCGAAGGTGGACACCTCGCCGGACCGGGCGGGCTGGTCGGCGTACATGTAGTAGACCAGCGTCAGCAGCAGCGCGGGCACGACCAGCAGCAGCGCCACCGTACGCCGGTCGTGGCGCAGCTGGCGCAGGATGCGGCCGGTGGTGACCGCCAGGATCCGCGGGTTCACGACGCCTCCCCTCCGGCGCCGGCCGCCACCCCGGCGCCGGTCTCGCTCGCCCGGATCAGGCGCAGGAAGGCCTCGTCGAGGTCGGAGACCCCGGCGGCGGCGCGGACCGCGTCCGGGGTGTCGTCGGCGATCAGACGGCCCTCCCGGATGAGCAGCAGCCGGTCACACCGGGCCGCCTCGTCCATCACGTGGCTCGACACCAGCAGCGTCACCCCGCTCGCCGCCAGTTCGTGGAAACGGCTCCACAGCTCCGCGCGGAGCACCGGATCCTGCCCGACGGTCGGCTCGTCGAGGACGATCAGCTCCGGCTCGCCCACCAGCGCGCAGGCGAGCGAGGCCCGGCTGCGCTGCCCGCCGGAGAGGGTGCCGACCAGCTGCCCCGCCGCCGCGCCCAGGCCCACGTCGGCGATCGCCCGGTCGGCGTCGGCCCGGCCGCGCCCGTGCAGGGCGGCGAAGTAGCGGGCGTTCTCCCGCACCGTGAGGTCGGCGTACACGCTCGGCGCCTGGGTCAGGTAACCGACCCGCCGGCGCAGGTCGGCCGACCCGGCGGGTCGGCCCAGCACCGTCGCCGTGCCACCCCCGACGACCTGTACCCCGACCACCGCGCGCATGAGGGTGGTCTTGCCGCTGCCGCTCGGGCCCAGTAGCCCGGCGACCACGCCGCGCGGCACCGCGCAGCTGATGCCGTGCAGCACGCGCCGCCGCCCCCGGTCGACGACCAGGTCGCGGAGCACGATCGCATCCTCCATCGATCCTCCCCAAACTCATCACTCGTTGAACTCAACGCTAGGTGAGTTATCCGCCCGGGCGCAACAGTTGACTTCGAGTGCGGTCGAACTGGAAGCCTGGAAGCCGTGGACATCAGCACGCGCGAGAGCACCCTCACCGTCGGCGAGGCCGCGGAGCGGGTCGGCCTCACCACCTACACGCTGCGCTGGTACGAGCAGGAGGGCCTGGTGGCACCGGTCGGGCGCGACTCGGCCGGGCGGCGCCGGTACACCCCCGGCGACGTCGACTGGCTCTTCCTGCTCACCCGGCTGCGCCGCACCGGCATGCCGGTACGGGACATGCGCCGCTACGCCGAACTGGCCCGGCAGGGCGACTGCACCCTCGGGGCCCGGCGGGCGCTCTTCGAGGCGCACCGCGCGCGGGTGCTGACCCGGATGGCCGACCTCGAGGAGGACCTGAAGGTGCTCGACCACAAAATCGATGCGTACCGCCGGGCGGAGGAGGCGCGATGATCCGCCGTCGCGTCGGAGCGAACGGGCGGGAGGTCTCCGCGATCGGCCTCGGCTGCATGGGGACGAGCCTCGCCTTGATTCGGACACCACGTGCGGCATCGGGCACCACCGGTGCGGCACGATGGCGGACGTGGATCACGCTCCGTTGCCAGACGCCGGGTTCCTCGACGACTGGGCGGCCCGGCTGCGGGAGTTCGGCGAGCGGCCGGTCGTCGGGATCATGCTGCGGGGCAGCCACGCCCGGCGGGCCGCCACCGCGCACAGCGACGTCGACCTCGACGTGCTGGTCGGCGGTGCGCCGTACGCCGCGCGGCGGGCGTACCTGGCCCGGACACCGGGCCGGCTCACCCACGTGTCGGTGGCCACCCGGGACGTCCGTTCCTGGGTGGCCCGGCTCGGGGAGCCGGCCGACTGGGCGTTCGGCCTGCCGGTCCTCGCCCCGGCCCGGCTGCTCTGGGCGGACGCGCACTGGCGGCGACGGATCGACCTGCCGGTGCTCTGCCAGCCGGCCGGCGAGCCGCGGCTGGAGGAGCTGATCGCCACGCTCGGCAAGGCGGCGAGTGCCCGGGCCGCCGGGGACCACCTCGGGTTCCGCCTGTTCGCGGCCGACCTGGCCCGGCTCTGCCCGTCGGTGCTGCGGCTGGCGAACCCCTCGGTACGTGTCGCCTCGCGCCGCGCCGCCGTCGACGCCGCGCTGAACCTTCCGGTCGCCCCACCCGGCTACCGGGCGGACATGCTGCTCTGCCTCGGCCTGCGCCCGGGCGCCCCCGGGCAGCTCTGGGCCGCCGCGGTCCGGCTCGTCAGCGGCTCGCTCCCGCTGATCCGACCGTACGCCGCGCGGATCGCCGAGGCCGCTGGGACGGACCTCGCCGAGGCGCTGCTCGACGGCCGGCTGGACCGCTATGTCGCCCAGCTCGCCCGGGCCTCCGACGCTCCGCCCCGGCCCCGGCGGGAGGCGTCTGCGGTGCCCGCGCCGCGTGCGGGAGAATGTCGTACTGTGCCCGTACCTGACGCGCCCGTGACCGGCGCCCCCAGCCCAGCGAGCCCACCGCCGGCGCCTGGCCCGTCCCGTCCGTCCCGGCTCGACCCGGCCGTCGCCGCGCGGCTGCGGCGTACCGCCGACGGGCTGGTGGCGGCCGTGGTGCGCGAGCAGGAGAGCGGCGAGGTGCTGATGGTCGCCTGGATGGACGACGAGGCGCTGCACCGCACGCTCACCACCGGGCGGGCCACCTACTGGTCGCGCAGCCGGCAGGAGTACTGGGTCAAGGGCGCCACCTCCGGCCACCACCAGTACGTCCGCTCCGTCGCGCTCGACTGCGACGGTGACGCGCTGCTGGTGACGGTGGAGCAGGTCGGCGCCGCCTGCCACACCGGGCATCGCACCTGCTTCTTCGACGAGCTGCCGGTCACCGGCGCCGACGCGCCGTGAGCGGGACGCGGCGCCGGCGGGCGGCCGGAAGGCGGCGGTCATGACCGACGGCGCGGTGAGCCCCGCCCAGGCGACCTTCACCGAGTTGGCCGCCCGCTGGCGGGTGGTGCCGGTGACCAGACGGCTGCTGGCCGACGCGGAGACCCCCGTGGGGGTCTACCGCAAGCTGGCCGGGGGCCCGGGCACGTTCCTGCTGGAGTCCGCCGAGCAGGGTGCCGGCTCGGCCGGCCTGACCTGGTCGCGTTACTCCTTCATCGGCGTGCGCAGCAGCGCCACGCTCGTCGAGCGCGACGGCGTGGCCGCCTGGCTCGGGCAGCCCCCGGCCGGGCTGCCGACCGGCGGTGACCCGGTCCGGGTGCTGCGGGAGACCGTGGCGGCCCTCGCCGGTCCCGCCTGGGACCCGGCCAACGCAATGCCCCCGCTCACCGGGGGCATGGTCGGCTACCTCGGCTACGACCTGGTACGCCGCTTCGAGCGGCTGCCCGAGCTGACCGAGGACGACCTCGGTGTGCCGGAGCTGGGGATGATGCTCGCCACCGACCTGGTGGTGCTCGACCACTACGACGGGTCGGCGATCCTGGTCGCCAACGCGGTCCTGCCCCCGCTGGACGAGCCGGCGCGCGACGAGCTCGTCGCGGCGGCGTACCACCAGGCGGTGGGGCGGCTCGACGCGATGACCACCGCGCTCTCCCGGCCGATCCCGCCGATGATCTCGACGGTCGACCGGCCGCCGGCGGGGGAGGTGGCCAGCCGGACACCCGAGGGCGGCTACCCCAAGGCCGTGGAGGTGGCCAAGGAGGCGATCCGGGCCGGCGAGTGCTTCCAGATCGTGCTGTCGCAGCGTTTCGAGCGAGCCACCCACGCCGATCCGCTGGACGTCTACCGGGTGCTGCGCACCACCAACCCGAGCCCGTACATGTACCTGCTGCGCTTCGACGGCTTCGACATCGTCGGCTCCTCGCCGGAGGCGCACCTGAAGGTGACCACCGAGGCCGGCGGCGGGCGGCGCGCGCTGCTGCACCCGATCGCCGGCACCCGCCCGCGCGGCGGCACCCCGGCCGAGGACACCCGTCTCGCCGCCGAACTGCTCGCCGACCCGAAGGAACGGGCGGAGCACGTCATGCTGGTCGACCTGGGCCGCAACGACCTGGGCCGGGTCTGCCGGCCGGGCACGGTCGAGGTGCCGGAGTTCGCCACGATCGAGCGGTACAGCCACGTCATGCACATCGTCTCCACAGTGGTCGGCACGCTCCGGGAGGACCGGACCGCCTTCGACGCCCTGGCCGCGACGTTCCCGGCCGGCACCCTCTCCGGTGCCCCGAAGGTGCGCGCCATGGAGATCATCGAGGAGCTGGAGCCGGTCCGCCGCGGCGTCTACGGCGGCACGGTCGGCTACTTCGGCTTCGGCGGCGACCTGGACATGGCCATCGCCATCCGCACGGCGCTCATCCGGGCCGGCCGGGCGTACGTGCAGGCCGGCGCGGGTGTCGTGGCCGACTCCGACCCGGCCGCCGAGGAGCAGGAGACGCGGAACAAGGCCGCCGCGGTACTCGCCGCCATCGCCGCCGCCGAGACGCTGAGGCCGGCCCGGTGAGCGCGCGGAGCGGGGCGCGGCGGAGCCCGGGCGGGCGTGGACGAGAGGCCGGTGCGGTGCCTGTGAGACGTGCGGCGCGGCGGAGCCCGGCGGTCGTGGACGGGAGGCGGGTCCGGTGAGCGCGGACGTGACAACTGACGCGCCGGCCGGCGCCGGACGGCGCGAGTTGACGTACGCCGTGCTGCTCAGCCTGGTCGGCGCGGGCCTGGCGCTCTGGGCGGCGACCCGCACCTGGTCGGTCGAGCTGACCGTGCGGCCGTCCCCGCTGCCGCCGGAGCGGGTGGCGCGCACCGGCGCCGCCCTGCTGCCGTGGCTGCCCGCGCTGGCGGTGGTCGGGCTGGCGGGTGGGGGAGCGGTGCTCGCCACCCGGGGCCGGGTACGCCAGCTCCTCGGTGGTCTGCTCACCCTGCTCGGGCTGGCGGTGGCGATCGGTGGCGGCTACGGCCTCGCGGCCGGTTTCGAGGGGGCGGTGAGCCGGCAGTGGCCGGTGCTCTGCCTGGTCGGCGGGGTGCTGGCCGGAGCCGGTGGTCTGCTGACGGCGCTGCGCGGCCGGGGCTGGCCGGCGATGGGGGCCCGTTACGAGCGGCCGTCGCGGGCCGCCGCCGTGCCGCCGGAAGCCGCGGCGGGCCCGGTCACCGGCCGGCGCACCACGCAGGCGTGGGACGCGCTGGACCGGGGCGAGGATCCGACTGTCAACTGACCGGCTGCCGCGCGCGCTCGCCGCGGGCGGCGGCGCGTGTGGTGGCCAGTTCCGCGACGAGGCGGTCCAGCTCGGCCCGCCGGTCGGCGCGGGCCCGGTCGGCGCAGACCGCCTCCCACGCGTTGCCGCGCGCCGTACGCATCCGGGCCTCGCCGACCACCGCGCGCTCCAGCGTGTGCACCACGCCGACGGCGAGGGACGCGACGGTCCGCGAGATGGTGGTCAGGCCGATGTTCGGGTTCGGGCCGGCAGTGCTCATGGTCACCCCGTACGAGGATGTGGGCGAGGGCTGGGCGGACGCGCCATTCGAGTCTGCCCGACATCGATGCTCGCCGGCTCACGTTTCGCCGTGGTGTCCGTCGCATCAACGCTCCGTCCGGCCCGCCACCAGGGCCGGGCCGGTCGTCCTTGAGCTTGCTCACAAAATCGATGACAGTGATTGGATTCCGGGGCCACCCCGAGGGGCATCATCGATAGGTCGACGGCGATGGGTTCCGGTCGTCGCGACGCGGGCGCGACGGGCGAGGGAGGTGGCGCTGCGTGACAACCTCTTCACGGCAGGTCGGCCATTATGCCGCAGGCCGTTTCGTGAGCAGCGCCATACCCCCGCCGTCCGGCGCCAGGTGGGGACGCCTAGCATCGGCCCATGACGCCCGGAGGAGGGAGTCCGTTGGTGACTGCTGAGCATGCGCACGCGGAGGGGGACGGGGCCGATTCGGCGGCGTCCGTAAGCGTGCTCGACGAGATCCTGGCGGGCGTGCGCGAGGACATCGCCCGCCGACAGGAGCAGGTTCCGCTGGAGCGGATCCGGGAGTTGGCCGCCGCCGCCCCGCCGCCGCTGGACGCGTACGCGGCCCTGCGCCGCCCCGGCGTCGCGGTGATCGCCGAGGTGAAGCGCTCCTCGCCGTCCAAGGGGCAGCTCGCGGAGATCGCCGATCCCGCGGATCTGGCCGGCGACTACGCGGCCGGTGGCGCGCGGGCGATCAGCGTGCTGACCGAGGGGCGGTGGTTCGGGGGGTCGCTCGACGACCTCGCGGCCGTCCGCGCCGCGGTGCAGGTGCCGGTGCTGCGCAAGGACTTCGTGGTCTCCAGCTACCAGGTGCACGAGGCGCGGGCGTACGGCGCCGACCTGGTGCTGCTGATCGTCGCCGCGCTGGAGCAGAACGCCCTGGTCGGGCTGCTGGAGCGGATCGAGTCGCTCGGCATGACCGCGCTGGTCGAGGTGCACGACGAGGAGGAGGCCGACCGGGCGCTGGAGGCCGGCGCCCAGGTCATCGGGGTCAACGCCCGCAACCTGCGTACCCTTGAGGTCGACCGTTCGGTGTTCGAGCGGATCGCGCCCGGCCTGCCCAGCAGCGTCGTGAAGATCGCCGAGTCCGGCGTGCGTGGCCCGCACGACCTCATCCGGTACGCCTCCGCCGGTGCCGACGCGGTCCTGGTCGGTGAGGGTCTGGTCACCCAGAAGAGCCCTCGGGAGGCGGTCGCCGAGCTGGTCAACGCCGGCAACCACCCGGCCACGCCCCGTCCGGTGCGCTGATCCCGCGCCGGCCCGCCAGCACCGAGAGGATCTTCGCATGAGCGCCGACGCGCTGGCCGCCACCGGCTCCCGCCCCGACGCGGCCGGTCACTTCGGCCGCTTCGGCGGCCGATTCGTACCCGAGGCCCTGGTGGCCGCGCTCGACGAGCTGACCGAGGCGCACCGCACGGCCATGGCCGACGAGTCGTTCCGGGCCGAGTTCGCCGCCCTGCTGCGCGACTACGCCGGCACCCCGTCGCTGCTCTACCCGGCCGAGCGGCTCTCCGCCAAGCTGGGCGCCCGGGTGCTGCTCAAGCGGGAGGACCTGAACCACACCGGCGCGCACAAGGTCCGTAACGTGCTCGGCCAGGCTCTGCTGACCCGGCGGATGGGCAAGACCCGGGTGATCGCGGAGACCGGCGCCGGGCAGCACGGGGTGGCCACCGCCACCGCGGCCGCGCTCTTCGACCTGGAGTGCGTGGTCTACATGGGCGAGGTCGACACCGAGCGGCAGGCGCTGAACGTGGCCCGGATGCGGATGCTCGGCGCCACAGTCGTCCCGGTCACCACCGGTTCCCGCACCCTCAAGGACGCCATGAACGAGGCGATGCGGGACTGGGTCGCCAACGTCGACGGCACCCACTACCTGATCGGCACCGCCGCCGGGCCGCACCCGTTCCCGGCCCTCGTGCGCGACTTCGTCCGCGGCATCGGCGACGAGGCCCGCCAGCAGTGCCTCGACCAGATCGGCGCGCTGCCCGACGCCGTGGCGGCCTGCGTCGGCGGCGGCTCCAACGCCCTCGGCATCTTCCACGCCTTCGTCGACGACCCGGACGTGCGGCTCTACGGCTTCGAGGCCGGCGGCGAGGGTGTGACGACCGACCGGCACGCGGCCAGCATCACCGGCGGCTCGCTCGGCGTCCTGCACGGCGCCCGCACCTACGTGCTCCAGGACGCCGACGGGCAGACTGTCGAGTCGCACTCGATCTCCGCCGGCTTGGACTACCCGGGCGTCGGGCCGGAGCACGCGTGGCTGCACGACAGCGGCCGGGCCAGCTACCTGCCGGTCACCGACGACGAGGCGATGGCCGCGTTCGAGCTGCTCTGCCGCACCGAGGGGATCATCCCGGCGATCGAGAGCTCGCACGCGATCGCCGGCGCCGCCGCGATCGCCCCGAAGCTCGCCGCCGAGCTGGGCCGGGAGCCCACCATCGTGGTCAACCTCTCCGGGCGGGGCGACAAGGACGTGCACACCGCCGGCGAGTACTTCGGCATCCTCGGCAAGGAGCAGTGATGAGCCGGATCGGTGTCGCCTTCGAGAAGGCGCGGGCGGAGGGGCGGGCGGTGCTGGTCGGCTGCATGCCGGCCGGGTTCCCCACCGTCGAGGGCAGCATCGCCGCGATGACCGCGATGGTGGAGGCCGGGGTCGACGTCATCGAGGTGGAGATCCCGTACTCCGATCCGGTGATGGACGGCCCGGTCATCCAGAAGGCCAGCGACATCGCGCTCGCCGGCGGCGTACGCACCGCCGACACGCTGCGCATCATCGAGGCGGTCGCGGCCACCGGCGCGCCGGTGGTCACCATGACCTACTGGAACCCGATCGAGCGGTACGGGGTCGACGCGTTCGCCCGTGACCTGGACGCCGCCGGCGGCACCGGTCTGATCACTCCGGACCTCATCCCGGAGGAGGCCGACGAGTGGCTGGCCGCCTCGGACGCGTACGGGCTGGACCGCACCTTCCTGGTCGCGCCCTCCTCCACCGACGCGCGGCTGGCGATGACTGTCGAGCACTGCCGGGGCTTCGTCTACGCCACGGCGATCATGGGCGTCACCGGGGCACGGTCGCAGACCTCGGACGCGGCCCCGGTCCTGGTCTCCCGGGTCCGGCAGGTCACCGAGCTCCCGGTCGGCGTCGGCCTCGGCGTGGGCACCGGGGCGCAGGCCGGCACGGTCGGCGGGTACGCCGACGGCGTGATCGTGGGCAGCGCCCTGATCCGCTGCGTGCTCGACGCGCCGGATCTCGGCACCGGGCTGACGGCGCTGCGTACCCTCGGCGCCGAGCTCGCCGAGGGCGTCCGCGCCCCCGCCCGCTGAGCCGCCGGCCCCGCTCGCCCGCGAGGGCGCGCAGGGCCGACGGGCCGGGCGGGGAGGGGCCGTCGCCCGGCCGCCGTCACTCCCGGCCGGTGCGGACCGCCGGTTCGCCGCCGGTGACGAAGGCGTCCCGGGGGCGCTGCACCGAGGCGAGCGACAGGATGTCCCGGCCGAAGATCCCCGCGGTCAGCCAGATGGCGAGGACGCGGGACTTCCGCTCCCAGCTCGGCACGGCCAGCACGTGGTAGCCGCGGTGCATCAGCCAGGCCGGCAGGCCCTTGATGACGATGCCCCGGTACTGGAAGATGCCCCGGCCGAGGCCGAGCGTGGCGATGGAGCCGAGGCTGTGGTGCAGGTACGGCTTCGGCTTCCGGCCGTGCAGGGTGGCCGCGATGTTGCGGGCGAGCAGCTTCCCCTGCCGGTAGGCGTGCTGGGCGTTGGGCACCGTACGTGCGCCCGGAACGGGCGAGGCGAGGTCGGGCACCGCGGCGTCGTCGCCGGCGGCCCACGCGTCGGGCACCGGGTCCTCCTCGGTGCCGACCCGCAGGTCGGGTCGGACGACGATCAGGCCGCGCCCGTCGACGGGGAGGTCGGTGTGCCGGCTGATGACCGGGTTGGCGCTGTTGCCCGCGGTCCAGACGATCAGCTCCGAGTCGAACTCCTCGCCGGTGGAGAGCACCACGTGCCCGTCCACCGCCGAGGTCACCTGGGTGTTCAGGTGGACGCGCCCGCCGCGCTTCTCCAGCGAGCGCACCACCCAGCGGCCGGGCTCGTCGGTGACCTCGGGGAGGATGCGGCCGGACGCCTCGACGAGGTGGAACCGCAGCTCGTCGCGGTGCAGTTCGGGGTACCGCTTGAGCAGGGCGGTGGCCAGGGAGAGCAGCTCGCCGAAGCCCTCGACCCCGGAGAAGCCGCCGCCGACGAAGGTCACGGTGAGCAGCTTCTGGCGTTGCGGCCCGGGCGGGAGCACGGCGGCCTGGTCGAAGGCGGTGAGCAGCCGGTCCCGGATCGCGACCGCCTCCTCGACGTGCTTGAGGCCGATCGCCTGCTCGGCGATGCCGGGCACGGGGAACTTCCGGGTGACGGCGCCGGCGGTGACGACGATGAGGTCGTAGCCCAGCTCGAAGCTGTCTCCCGTGGCGGGCTCGACGGTGACCACCCGGTGCTCGTGGTCGATAGCGGTCACCGTCCCGGCGACGACGTGGGTGCGCCGCAGGTGGCGCCGCAACGACACGGCGGCGTGGCGCGCCTCGATCGATCCGGCCACGACCTCCGGCAGGAACGGCTGGTAGGTCATGTACGGGCGAGGGTCGACGATGGTGATGTCAGCTTCACCCCGGCGGAGTTTCCGCTCCAGCTTCCAGGCCGTGTAGAAGCCGGCGTAACCGCCACCGACGATCAGGATCTTGCGCATGATGCCCTCCGGATTTCTTCCTGGCTCATCAGACGGCGCAGTCTCGACTGACACGAGTGGTGCGGCGGGCGCCGGGGATCATGTACGGTGTCGCCTCCGTCCGCCACCTCAGCGCAACCGTAGCCAGGCGCGGTCGCGCACGCTGCCGAGGTGGGCTTTTCCGGTTCTGCTGGGCACGTCCTGCGATCGTCACGGGGTCGTCCCCTCCGCCGTACGTACGTCCGGCAAACTCGGATTGCTCCTACCCGAAATGATACTCGGACAGATATTGTCCGAGAAAGGGGCCGTCGTTACGCTGACGCGATGAGGTTGTCCGGTGGAGTCGAGTCGGCGCTGCACTGCTGCGTGGTGCTGACGGCGGCGGCCGAACCGGTGCCCGCCGCGCGCCTGGCGGAGCTGCACGGCGTCTCGGCGACCTATCTGGCCAAGCAGTTGCAGGCGCTGTCCCGGGCGGGGCTGATGCAGTCCGTCCAGGGCAAGTCCGGCGGCTACGTGTTGACCCGCTCGGCGGCGGAGATCACCGTCCTCGACGTGGTCGAGGCGGTCGAGGGGACCGGGCCGACCTTCGTCTGCACCGAGATCCGGCAGCGCGGCCCGCTGGCCCAGCCGAGGGAGGCCTGCACCGTCCCGTGCCCGATCGCCCGGACGATGAGCGCCGCCGACCGCGCCTGGCGCGCCGCGCTCCGCGAGGTGTCGATCGCCGACCTGGGCAGCGCGGTCGGCGAGTACCACGCCGACGCGCTGAGCCGGATCGGCGCCTGGTTCCGCTCCCCGCAGCCCTGAGCCGCCGCCGGTGACCGCACCGGGCCGGGGCGCGCCCGTCCGGGTGGTGTCATTAGCCAGGTTCCCGACGATCGACGCGACCCACCACGGGGAACCGTGACCGGCCAGGCTCACCCGCCGCCGCACCTGCGCCCCGAGCTCAGGGGTGGGCGGGTTCCGCCGGCGGAGCCTGCGCGCGCTGGTTGGGAGCCGGCGGCGGGAGCGGGGCGGGAC
>NZ_SMKG01000420.1 GCF_004348525.1 Micromonospora sp. 15K316
GTCGGCGGCCGTGCGGACCGCGCGCCCGGCGGGCGCGGCGGCTTCACCGGTGGTACGCCGAAGGCGGCCCAGTTGGCGCGGCGGCTCGGCGTGGACGCCAGCCGGCTGAGCACGGCGAGCGAGTTGCCGCAGGCGCCGAAGGTGGCCGCCGGCGACCGGGTCAACCACCAGCGTTATGGGCTGGGCCGGGTGCTCCTCGTCGAGGGGCAGGGCCCCAACGCCCGCGCGCAGATCGACTTCGGCGACCAGACGCTCTGGCTGGTGCTGCGGCACGCGCCGATCGACAAGCTCTGACCGGCCGGCTCATCACGGCGAAGCCCGGCCCGGCGTACCGCCGGACCGGGCTTCGCCGTCGACGTGGGCTCAGCAGGCCACGTCGATGCCCCGGGCGCGCAGGAACGGCGCCGGGTCGATCTGGTTCCACATCTGGCCCTGGTGCACCTCGAAGTGCAGGTGCGGGCCGGTCGCGTCGCCGGTCGCGCCCTCGTAGCCGATGACCTCGCCGGCGGCGACCTTGTCACCGACGCTGACGACGAGGCGGCTCTGGTGCGCGTAGTGGGTCAGGTAGCCGTTGCCGTGGTCGATGAAGACCGAGTTGCCGTACCCGTCGCCGGCGTCCCCCGCCTTGACCACGGTGCCGCCGAAGGCGGCGTGGATCGGGGTGCCGGCGGGCATGGCGAAGTCGATGCCCTGGTGCTGGGTGCCCCAACGGGGACCGAAGCACGAGGTGATCGTCGCGCCCTTCATCGGGATGACCCAGGCCGGCTTCGGCTTCGCCGTCTTCTTCGGCTTCGGCTTCGCCTTCGGGGTGGCGGGCTTGGTCGACGGGGACGGGCTGATGCTCGTCGCGCTCGGCGTCGGGCTCGCCGACGGGGTGACCGGGGCGCTCGACTCCCGTGCGGAGCGGTCGGCGCGGGCGGCGGCCTCGGCGCGGTTCTGGGCGTCGAGCGAGACCGGGGCCGGAGTGGGGTCGCCCCCGGTCGTGGCGATCGCGCCGGCGACGCCGATGCCGACCAGGGCGACGACCCCGACCACGAGGAGCCGGAGCCGACCGGCCGGCCGCCGGTGCCGGACGACGTCCGCCTCGCTGGGCTGCTCGTTCTGCGTGGTGCTCTCTTCCTGCACGGGTGGACCTTCGGTGTCGAGGGGCTGGGACCCGACCGATCCTGGTGATCCCCGCCCCGGCGACGGGCAACGGGCGTCCCGCCC
>NZ_SMKG01000421.1 GCF_004348525.1 Micromonospora sp. 15K316
GGCCGGGACCGGCCGGGGAGCCCGGGGCGGCCAGGGCGGGTGACCCGTTGGTCGCCGCGAGGGCCGTGGCGACCACGGCGGCGAGCCAGGCTCCACGGTTACGCGAGAGCTTCACGTGTTGTCGTCCTTGTCTCGTCTTCGCACCGGTCGCTACGGGGGTGGTAGCGACCTCTCCGCCACGCGCGTGCCGGTTGGGGCCCGGGGCGGCGCGTGGGTGTCGGAGGGCGGAACGAGACGCTACGCCGCAATGATCATTTCGTATAGGGCAACGATCGCGCCCCGCGGCGGGCGGAGGTTAAGCTCCTTCGATCGACCCTAAGTTACCGGGAGGTAGTCATGTCGGAGGAGCCCCGCGTCGCCATCGTCACCGGAGCCGCGCGCGGTATCGGCGCGGCCACTGCACGCCGGCTCGCCGCTGACGGCCTGGCGGTCGCCGTGGTCGACATCGAGGAGTCGGCGACGAAGGAGACGGTCGACGGGATCGTGGCCGCCGGGGGCCGCGCGCTCGGGGTGGGCGCGGACGTCGCCGACCGTGGCCAGGTGGAGGCCGCCGTGGAGCGGGTCGTCGCCGAGCTGGGCACGCCGACGGTGCTGGTCAACAACGCCGGTGTGCTCCGGGACAACCTGCTGTTCAAGATGACCGACGCCGACTGGGACACGGTGATGGGTGTGCACCTGCGCGGTGCCTTCCTGTTCAGCCAGGCCACCCAGCGGCACATGGTGGAGCGCAGGTGGGGCCGGATCGTCAACCTCTCCAGCACGTCCGCGCTCGGCAACCGTGGCCAGGCGAACTACGCGGCGGCGAAGGCGGGTTTGCAGGGCTTCACCAAGACCCTCGCCGTCGAACTCGGACCCTTCGGTGTCACCGTCAACGCGGTGGCGCCCGGGTTCATCGTCACCGACATGACGGCGGCGACCGCCGCGCGGATGAAGGTGGACTTCGCCGAGTTGCAGAAGCACGCGGTTGCGGAGATCCCGGTACGCCGGGTGGGCCGCCCGGAGGACGTGGCCCACACCATCTCGTTCCTCGCGAGCGAGGGCGCGTCGTTCGTCTCCGGCCAGGTCATCTACGTGGCCGGCGGCCCCCGCGCCTGACCCCCACCCGCACGCGAATGGCCACTCCTACTCGGAAGGAGTGGCCATTGCGCTCGCTGTGGCTCTCCTTCGAGGAAGAAGGCCGACCGGCCGGGGTCAGTTCGGGGT
>NZ_SMKG01000422.1 GCF_004348525.1 Micromonospora sp. 15K316
GGCCGGACCTCGGTGGGCGGGTCGGCCGGATCGGCCCGCAGGCGGGTCGCGAGCTGCGCGGCGGTGGGCCGCCGGCCCGGGTCCGCGGCGAGGCAGGAGAGGATCAGGTCGGCGATCTCGGCCGGCAGCCCGGGAACCCGTGGCGGCGGCACCGGGCTGTGCCGCTGGTGCGCCTCGACCGCGTCCTCCCAGGTCTGCACGGCCAGCGGCGCCCGCCCGGTGAGGGTGCGGTAGAGCAGCGCGCCGAGGGCGTAGACGTCGCTGGCCGGGTCGGGTGGGCCGGCCGAGAGCCGCTCCGGCGCGACGTACGCCGGGGTGCCCATGAGCAGTTCGGCGGTCTGCCCGGCGAGCGGGTGGTGCGGCCCGGCGAGCGTGGCGATGCCGAAGTCGAGCACCTTGGCGCCGGTCTCGGTGAGCATGACGTTGCCCGGCTTGACGTCGCGGTGCACCACCCCGAGGCGGTGCGCCGCGGCGAGGGCGGAGGCGACCTGGCCGGCGGTGCGGACCGCCTCGGGCCACGGGAGCGGTCCGCCGGCGAGCCGGTCGGCCAGGTTGTCACCGTCGACCAGCTCCATCACGAGGTACGGCACGACCTCGCCGCCGGGCAGGGTCGCCTCGCCGTAGTCGTACACCCGGGTGACGTTCGGGTGGGTCAGCCGGGCGGCGGCGCGGGCCTCGCGCTGGATGGTGGCCCGCAGCTGCGGGTCGGCGGCGAGTTCCGCGGCGAGGGCCTTGACCGCGACGGAGCGGCCGAGCACCTCGTCGTCGGCGCGCCACACCTCGGACATCCCGCCGAGGCCGATGCGCTCGCGCAGGACGTACCGATCGTGCAACCGGAGTGCGGGCGTGAACGGCGACATGGGCGTCCAGTCTGCCCGGCCGTTGCCACCCGACACCACCTTCGATGCCCGATTCCGCACCGGCAGGCTCGCTCGTGCCCACATGGCCGGTGCGGAACCGGTTGAAAACGGATCGTGAACGGGCCCGGCGAGGGGCGGGCCCGGCCGCGAGTGGTCGGCCGAGGCTGCGTCAGGAGCGGGGACCCTGTCAGGAGCAGTGCGCCGACGCCGCCGGCTGGGGCTGGATCCGGTCGGCGAGCCGCCGCAGGACGACGGCGGCGGCGAGCCGGGTGGGGGCCAGTCGGGGGGCACGCGGCCGGTCGGGCCGGACGGGTGCGTCCGGGCGGGCC
>NZ_SMKG01000423.1 GCF_004348525.1 Micromonospora sp. 15K316
CGCCGGGGGCGGCGGGGCCCGGAAGGGTCCGGCCGAACTGGGGGAACCGGCCGAACGCAATGAAGTATTCACATGCTTAAGATCGTTAACAAGAGCGCTCTCCACGCTTCTCGCCCGGCGTGGGCGACCACCGGCCGGCGGCGTTGTGGACACAGATGGACATCTATACGATCTGGTCAGCGCCCCGACAACTCCCCGGCTACCGCGATCCGGAGGCCCCCATGTCCCCGTTCCGGCGCCTACTCGCCCCCCTCGCCGCGCTCACCGCCCTCACCCTGCTCCCCGCCGCCCCGGCCGTCGCCGACCCCGGACCGCCGCCCGGCTCGATGGCCAGCCTCGGCGACTCGATCACCCGCGGGTTCAACGCCTGCGGGTGGTACGTCGACTGCACCTCGCGGTCGTTCAGCACCGGCGACAACTCCGCGGTCAACAGCCACTACCTGCGCGTCCGCGCGGTCGACCCGGCCATCGACGGCCACAACCACAACGACGCCCGCACCGGGGCGAAGTCCGCCGACATGTACGGCCAGGCCGGCACCGCCGTCGGCCAGGGCGTCGACTACGTCACCATGCTGATCGGCGCGAACGACGCGTGCACCGGCTCGGAGTCGAGCATGACCCCGGTGACCACGTTCCGGGCGAACATCGACTCGGCACTGAACCGCCTCCGGAGCGGGCTGCCCGACGCCCGGGTGTTCGTGATGAGCATTCCGGACGTCCACCGGCTCTGGTCGGTCGGCAAGGGCAGCGGCAGCGCCCGTACGGCCTGGTCGCTCTTCGGCATCTGCCAGTCCCTGCTGGCCAACCCGACCTCCACCGCCCAGCCGGATGTCGACCGGCGCGACCGGGTACGCCAGCGGGTCGTCGACTACAACACGCAGCTCGCCCAGGCCTGCGCGGCGTACGGCCCGAACTGCGACTTCGACGGGAACGCGGTGTTCGGCTACCCGTTCACCCTGAACCAGCTCTCCGGCTGGGACTACTTCCACCCGAACGCCACCGGCCAGCAGGTGCTCGCCACCGTCTCGTACGCCGCCGGCTTCAACTGGTAACCCCCCAACCCATCCCCCTTC
>NZ_SMKG01000424.1 GCF_004348525.1 Micromonospora sp. 15K316
GCCCGGATGCGCTCGGACCGGGTCCTGCGCCGGGCTGTGCCGCCTCGGCAGCCGGGGGTAGTCGGCCGTCCACCCCGCCACGGCGGTGAGTTCGTCTTCGGTGATCCCGCCACCTGGGGTGAACCGGCACGCTGGGTCGACCGGATCACCGTCCTGCTCCGCCGTAACCAGGTCAAGAACGCCGCCCACGTCGCCGAAGCGATGGTCGCCGCCGCGCGGCAGCGGACCGTCACCATGCCCGGCCAACCCGCCGCCTTGGTGGTCGGGCAGATGGCCACCGAGATCCTCGCCATCGAGCAGCGCATCGCCGCCGTTGACGACCTCATCGCCGAACACCTCGACCAGCACCCCCTCGCCCCGATCGTCGAGAGCCTGCCCGGCATGGGTCCCCTCCTTACCGCGGAATTGCTCGCCCACACCGCGGGCATGACCGAAATACGACAGTCCCGCGAACCTCGCCGCGCACGCCGGCTTGGCTCCTTTCGCGAGACTCCGGAACGATTTCCAGAAACCATCACCAGCCCCGCCGACACCACCGTAGACTGCGACACATCTTGTGGGTGGCCGCGTTCGCCGCCGCCAGGGAATGCCCTACTTCCCGCGCCTACTCCGAGAAGAAACGGGCCGCAGGCAAGGACCACCGGCAGGCGATGTTCGCCCTTGCCCGGCGACGCGTCGACTTTCTCCGGGCGCTTGTCCGGGACCGAAGGCCTTCACCCGACCTGCACCGGCTATCCGCACCGCAGCCTGAACCTAAGCTGCGGCGGGCCTCCTACTTCCCCGACCGGCTGCTGACGCACGGCCAGGGAGGCTCGCGTACGAGTGCGCCAGGCCCTTAGCTCCCATCGGATCACCAAAACAGATGCTGCGAATCAGAAATACTCGTTGGATCTGATGCTTGTGCAGGAGAGGCTCGGTCTGGCGAAAATAGGACACGGGTTAACGGAGGCTCGACATGAGCAAGGAACAGCGGGTAGCGATCGTCACCGGCGGCTCCCGGGGCATCGGCCGGCAGGTCGTGCAGCGGCTGGCCGAGGAGGGTTACGCCCTGGTCGTCAACTACGCGGG
>NZ_SMKG01000425.1 GCF_004348525.1 Micromonospora sp. 15K316
CCCCCGCGCACCACCCGGCTCCGGAAGCAGCGGCGCAATCACCACCCACGCCTCATCAGTCAACTCACCACGACGCACCACCGGCACATCGTCAACGATCAACCACTACAAGATCGACAGGACACGCCCTAGACACCGGCAGCTGGCCGTGTCCGGTCTCGGGACGTGCGTGACAAATCAGCATCAGGACCTGCGTGACACTCCGCCGGCTGTCGTAAGGCCAGGGCGACCAGCGGTGGTGGTAGCTCCCTGTACTTACGCGCTCCGGCGAGGTCGCACCTCCCTGGCACCCTGTTCGCCGTGAGAGACCTCATCGGCACCCAGGCACCACAGCGGCGGATCACGGACCCGGCTGCGGCAGTGCACGCGCTGGAAAGGGCGATTCCCGGCCTCGCCGAGCACAGACGCTCCGATCCCGCTCCCGTGAACTGGCCGCTGCTAGAGGAAGGACTGAGCACACGCCTACCGGGCGACTACAAACTGCTCGCCGCGCTCTACCCCACCTTCACTGTGGGCGACTTCCTAGTCGTCGGCCTACCCACGCCCGGCAGGGAGCATCGCCGGCTGCACGGCATCCGTGGCGACCTGGAGATTGTCCAGGACTGGTGGGAGGCGGACATGTCCATCGGCCTGCGCCCCCACCCAGCTCCGGGTGGCCTGCTTCCCTGGGCCCAATCGACCCAGGGCGACCTCTTTCTCTGGACTACAACCACGGCGGAACCCGATGACTGGCCAGTCACCGTTGCATCCCACAACGGCGGCTGGTGGAACTACATGGGCGGGGTCGTCCAATTCCTGGTCGAGCTGGTCAACGGCACACTGCAACCGTGGGAGCTGCCGCCGGTGCGCCCCGAGGTTATCGCCCACCAGCGCTGAGCGAGCTGGACCCAAAGCAAGATCGCCTAGGGCGTGTCCTGTCGATCTTGTAGTGGTTGATGGTTGACGATGTGCCGGTGGTGCGTCGTGGTGAGTTGACTGATGAGGCGTGGGTGGTGATTGCGCCGCTGCTTCCGGAGCCGGGTGGTGCGCGGGGGCGGTGGC
>NZ_SMKG01000426.1 GCF_004348525.1 Micromonospora sp. 15K316
GAGGTCGGGTGCGGCCGACATCGGCGGGCTGGGGGTGTGGGCGCGTTCCGCCATACCGGCGAAGAGCTCCCGCAGGGCGGTGAGCGCGTCGACCCGCGGCAGCCAGCCCAGCTCGGTCTCGGCGCGTTCGCTGGACAGCAGCGGCACGCTCAGCGCCAGCTGCACCCAGCCGGCGTCGACCGGCTGCAGGCGCGCGTACCAGGTCAGCCGAGCGGCCGCGCGCAGCACCGGGGCCGCGACCGGCACGGTCCACCCGTGGAAGTGCCGGGCCACCAGCTCCGGAGTCAGCACCGGGTCCGCGGCCAGGTTGAAGGCGCCGCGCGCGTCGCCCAGGGCCGCCCGGGCGTACGCCTCGGCGACGTCGTCGGTGTGCACCGCCTGCATCCGCAGCCTGCGGTGGGTGGGCACGAGCGGGATCCGGTTGAACCGGAGCAGTTGAACCGGCACCAGTGGCCCCAGGAAGTAGCGACTGATCTCGGTGGCCGCGTCACGCTGGAAGTTCAGCCCGGGCCTCATCCGCACCACCCGCAGCTCCGGATGCTCCCGCTCGGCCACGTCGAGCAGCGCCTCCACCTCCGCCTTGTCCCGGCTGTACGACGACTGGGGCACCCCCGTCGCCGGCCACCGCTCGCTCACCGGGTGGTCCTTCGGACCGGCCGCGTAGACGCCCACCGACGAGGCGTACACCAGGGCCGGCACCTTGGCCCGGACCACCGCGTCGATCACCGCGCGGCTGCCGCCGACGTTGGTCCGGTGCAGCACCCGCTGGTCGTGGCTGGGCTGGATCTGCCAGGCCAGGTGCACCACCGCGCCGGCGCCGGCGAAGACCTCGGCGAGCTGGTCGGCGGCACCGGGCATGCCGATGTCGCAGGAGTGCCACTCCACCTGGTCGTACGGCTCCCCCGAGTCCGGCCCGGGCATCCGGCGGGCGACCCCGGCCAGCTCCACGTTCCGCTCCCGGCGCAGCCGGCGCAGCAGCGCCGTCCCGGCGTTGCCGCTGGCCCCGACCACCACGATCCGCATGCCCGCCCCGTACC
>NZ_SMKG01000427.1 GCF_004348525.1 Micromonospora sp. 15K316
GTCTTGGCGGCCGGTGGGGTGGGGGTTGGTTGCTGCTTGCGCTCCGGCCGCTGGGTCGGCTTCTGCTCAGGCTTCGGCTGGGTCCGGTCGCGGAACCCGACGGCGATACCGGCGGCGGTCCGCCGCAGCAGACCGGGGCCCTTCTTCCGGCCACCGTCGTGGCTGCCGCTGCTGTTGGTCGAGGCGGTGGTGTCGTGGGTGTTCCTGCCGCCGCGCTTCCCGCGCCGGGTGCGCCGACGGCGTCTTCCGTCGCCGTGCGAGTCGTGGTCGCTGTGCCCGTCCCGGCCGTCACCCGAGCTGTTCTTCCGGCGCAGAAACGCGGGGAGCCGCAGCCGGAACCCTCGACGCTTCGACCCGTCGCTGCCGTCCGTGTGGCCGCCGCTGGCGGGGTTCCCGCCGTGGCTGCCGCCGGTCGTCTTGCGTCGAGCGAACCGGTTGCGCAGACGGCCGAGGATGCCGCCGCTACGACCGCCACCGCCGCCACCGTGGCTGCCGCCACCGTGGCCGCCACCTTGGCCGCCACTGTGGCCGCCGCCGCGACGGCCGCCGCCGAACAGTCCGGCGAGGCGGCCGAGCAGGCCGCCACGACCGCCGCCACCGTGCCCGCCACTCCGGCGACCCCGGCCGCCACCGTCACCGTGACGGCCGTCGCCGTCGCCGTCACGGCGGCGCCGCAGCCACCCCAGCAGCGACCGACGACGCCCGCCGTCGCGGCGGCCGTCACGCGACCGGCCGTCACGACGCGACCGGTTGGCGGCCCGCCGGACTCCCGCGCGACGCCACGCCACCGCCGCCCACACCACGAACACGACCGCCGCCGCGTTCACGGCGACCGCCCACAGCCAGCCGGCGGTCAGCCACAGCAGCACTTGGAACCCGACGACCACCAGCGCGGCGGTCACGAGGACCGGCGGGGTCATCACCTTCGCCATGGTCTTCGCGACCAGGGGGTGCACCTGCTTGGTGCGGACCTTCACCGGGTCGCCCGGGGCGGGAGTGCTGATGGTGGGGGTGGTGTCCGGG
>NZ_SMKG01000428.1 GCF_004348525.1 Micromonospora sp. 15K316
GGCGAGATCGGTCGGTCGGGCCCGGCGGGCCGCGGGGCAGCGGGATGCGCCGGCGGGGCGGGCGTCGGTGGCACCGGCGCCGGGTGCGGTCTGCCGGCAGCAGGGGGCGTCGCCGGTCGGCCGCTCGACGGTGGCGCGGGTGGGCCGGACATCGGCACGTTCCGGGCCGGTGCGCCGGCGGCCGGCGGGTAGGGCCGCCCCGGCGCCCGGCGCGGGTCGTCGTGCCGGGGTGGAAGCTCCTGCCGGCCGGCACCACGGGCCGGCACGTCGGGCTCGACCGGTCGGCGCTGGTCCGGTCGCGGCTCGCCGCGCAGCCCGGGGTCATGGGCGGGGCGCGCCGGTCCGCTCGACCGGGGCGCCGCTCCCGCGTCGTGCTCCGGGCGTGGCCGTGTCTCCCGGTACGGCTCCGGCCGGGCCTCCTCGCGTGGACGACGGTCGGCGTACGGATCGGCGTGACCGGCCGCCTCGCGGGGCTGCCCGCGCCGGTCGTCCTCGTGGCGCGGAGGCCCGCCGCGGTCGTACGGACGGTCGTCCTCGCGACGCGGGTGACCGTGGCGATCGTGGTCGGGGCGGCGGAGGTGCTCGTCGTCGTTCCGGGGCCGCCCGGCGGAGCGCTGCGGCCGATCCTCGTAGCGCGGCCGCTCCTCGCGATGCGGTCGGTCGTCGTAGCCTGGCCGATCGTCGTAACGCGGCCGGTCGTCGTAGTGCGGCCGGTCCTCGTAGCGTGGCCGGTCGTCGTAGTGCGGCCGGTCCTCGTGCTGCTGCCGGTCGACGTAGCGTGGCCGGTCGTCGTAACGCGGGCCGCGTACGTCATCGGGGTGGCGGGCGTGGTCGGGGTGCCGTGGCGGGTCGTGGCGGAACTCGTCCGGACGCCGGTTCTGCTCCGGCGCGTGACCCCACGGGTAGCGCGGCCGGCCGCCGGTCGGCAGCCGGCCCTCGGCACCGGGCGGCCGGCCGCCGTCGTGGCGGCGCGGTGCCGGCTCCTCGTCCGGCTCGGGCACCCAGCCCGGCTG
>NZ_SMKG01000429.1 GCF_004348525.1 Micromonospora sp. 15K316
CCGCCCCGGCGTCCCCCGCCCCGGCGGTGCCCGCCGGAGCCGACCTGTCCCTGACCCAGCTCGCCCCGTACGTCAGCTCGAACTTCGGTTTCTACCGCATCGACACCGCGCTGGTGGTGCCCCAGGTCGACCCGGAGACCTGGCAGTTGCGCATCCACGGCCGGGTCCGCAACCCGATCACGCTGAGCTTCGCCGACCTGCTCGCCCGGCCGCTGGTGGAGCGGTACGTCACCCTCGCCTGCGTCTCCAACGAGGTCGGCGGCGACCTGATCGGCAACGCGCGGTGGCTCGGCGTACCGATCCGGGAGCTGCTCGACGAGGTCGAGCCGGACGAGGGCGCCGACCAGGTGGTCGGGCGGTCGGTCGACGGCTGGACCTGCGGCACCCCGACGGCGGTGCTGCGCGACGGGCGGGACGCGCTGCTCGCGGTGGGGATGAACGGCGAGCCGCTGCCCGTGGAGCACGGCTTTCCCGTCCGGATGGTCGTGCCGGGCCTCTACGGCTACGTGTCGGCCTGCAAGTGGGTGACCGAACTCGAGCTGACCAGCTTCGCGGACTTCGACGCGTACTGGGTGCCCCGGGGCTGGTCACCGCAGGGGCCGATCAAGACCCAGTCCCGGATCGACACGCCGCGCCCGCGCAACCGGCTGACCGTCGGCCCGGTGACGGTGGCCGGGGTGGCCTGGGCGCAGCACCGCGGGATCCGCCGGGTCGAGGTGCGCGTGGACGACGGCCCCTGGCAGGAGGCGGAGCTGGCCCCCACGGTCTCGGTGGACACCTGGGTGCAGTGGTCATGGCGGTGGGCGGCCACCCCGGGCGAGCACCGGCTCCAGGTACGGGCCACGGACGCCACCGGGGAGACGCAGACGGAACGCCGGCAGGACGTCGTCCCGGACGGGGCCAGCGGCTGGCACACCGTCCGGGTGACCGTCCGCTGACCCCTCCGCGGCAGGGTCGGGGCCGGGTCAGGCGACCCGACGTTGGGTG